>JAPKZO010000032.1 GCA_026393755.1 Acidobacteriota bacterium | reverse complement strand
AGGACGTAGAGGACCTCGACGTAGCCGGCCTTCGCCATCGATCCGCCGATGCCGGGCATGAGCGCACCCACCGCGATCAGCGCGTTTCCCGCCGCCCGGTGGCCGTCATGCTCGTTGCGGAAGTACTTCCACGCGCTGTAGGCCGCGCCGCCAATCAGGAAGAACGACGCGTAGAGGTTGATGAACGGCGTCAGCAGCCGGATCCAGCTCCAGCCCAGAATGGCGCCGGTCGGGCGCGTCACCTGGAGCATCTCCATACGCACCGGCGACAGGAAGACGAGGATCGACGCGACGATCACGAACGGCAGCGTAATCGCCGTCGCCCGATCGGCGAACTTCTTCGAATGCGTGAGATACACCGACCCTTGCGCCAGCGGATACCCGCCGAGCAGTGCACCGGTCACGTACCACAGCTTGTTGAGGAGCACGGTGTTGCCCGACAGCGTAATCAGGCTCTCCACCACGGTGCCACTGCCGTAACAGGCCACGCCGAACGCCCACCAGAACAGGTGCGGCGACCGGTGCGCGAGGTACTTTCGGAACAGCAACGTCGAAAACGTGATCGCGACGATCGACGTCCCGATCGGGAAGTAGTGGATGAAAGTGAGGGCCTGCTGATCCATCTGACGTATCTTTCCTGTGAGAAGGGGCCTACCGGCGGCTGCGACCAACCTCGAGGCTCGAAATATCCATCAAGTACATGAACATCTTACGCTCGCCGGGTGCCGCGCCCCGGCTCGACGAGAAGCCCATCCAGTGTCCGTCAGGCGAAATGGCCGGGAACCCGTCGAACGCATCATTGTACGTGAGGCGGCGCTGCTCGCCGCTCACGATGTCCATCATGAAGATCTCGAAGTTGCGCGGCGGGAGCAGCTTGACGAAGACGAAGTGCCTTCCGTCGGGCGCGGGGGCCGGGGACCAGTTCGTTCCGGCCTCCGACGTGATCTGCTTTGTGCCTGTGCCGTCAGGCCTGATCGTGAAGATCTGCATCGGCATGCCGCGCTGGCCCTGATCCTGAATCTTCCACGCGCGGTAGATGATGGTCTTGCCGTCCGGCATCCACTGCGCGCCGCCTTCCTGCCAGTCGGGCGTGTGCGTAATCTGGAACAGACCGCTCCCGTCCGGCCCCATCTTGTAGAGATCCATCTTCCCGTCCACCTGCCGCCCGAACAGGATCCACTTGCCGTCAGGTGAAACGGTAACCTCCGCGTCGTACACCTTGTTGGTTGTCATGCGGACGACGTGGCCGCCGTCCAGGTCGGAGGTGTAGAGTTCGGCGCCCTGCGGGTAGTCGTTCGCGTCGGAGAAGTTGCCGGGGGGCATGTCGAGATTGTCGCGGGTGGACGTCCAGATCAGTTTCGTCCCGTCCGGGTAGTAGAACGAACACGCGTCAGCGCCCTTGTCGTTGATCCGCCGGACGCTGGTGCCATCCAGCTTGAACGTGTAGACCTGAAACTGCTTGTCGTCCGCCATCCTGGCGTTGCAGATCATGCTCTTGCTGTCGGGCGAGAAGTACCCCTCGGCGGCCTCGCCGGGAATCGGAATCTTGTGGACTGGAAGCTCCTGGGCGCTCACTGGCGCCGCCGCGGCCGTCGGATCCTGTGACCGTGCGTGACTACTGGCCGCGACCGCCGCCGCCAGGGCCGTCAGGCACGCGATCTCCACAACCGCCGCAACCCGAATCCTGCGAGATCCACCCGTCACACGGCACCTCCTTCACAAGCCACGATCCTCGAGGATGGCACGTCCGAATTCACCGAGTCAAGATAGACCAGACTTGCGCGTGACAACCAGCCCGGATTCGCTGCACAATGGGGCGCCCCGGTCCCGCCCGGGCTCTCCCATAGCGAGGCATCATGACGATTGAACACCGCTCCCGTTTCACCATCAGACTGTGCACCGCCGCGATGGCCGCCGCCATCATCAGCGCCTCCGCCGCTGCCGCACAGACGACACCGACTGCTCCGAAACAACCAGCGACTACCGCGGCCCAGACAAGACCCGCCGACCAGGCGAAACCCGCGGCGATTCCAACCGCCAAACCCGCCGTTCAGGCGAAGCCGCCGGTCACAGGATCGACCGGGCAGAAGCCAGCCGATCCGAAGCCCGCCCCGGCTGCCACGACCCCGGCGCGCGAGGTCACTCCCGAAGCCAAGGCGCTGAAGGAGGCTTCGTCCATTACCGATCCCGACAAGCAGATTGAGGCGCTCAACAAGGTGATCGCCGAGTTCCCGAAGACCTCGGCGGCCAGCTCCGCCGAGGCCAGCATCATCAACACGATGACCAAGAGGGCGACGACCGACCTCAAGGCTCTCCAGGAACAGGCCAGGAAGTTCGTGGATGCGGCATCCACCCCGAATGAGCGGGCGAGGCGTCTCGGATCCGTCGCCAGCGGATTGACAAGCACCGGCGCGCTGCTCGACGAGGCCGAACAGTACGCGAAGAAAGCGCTCGACGTGCTCGGCAATGAGAAAGCGTGGATAGACCTCGAGAAGAAGGCTGCCGCCGAAGCGCAGGCCGAGGCGGCCAAGCGGAATCCGACAGCCAAACCGCGTCCGGCGATGACGGATGCGGAGTACTCGAGCCGGCTCGTTTCACAGCGGCAGGCGGGTCTGATGACACTCGGCCAGATTCTGGACAAGCGGGGGAAGACGGCCGACGCCGAGAAGGCCTATCGGGATGCCTACACTCTGGCGCCCAAGACGGGAGGGGTCGCGGCGTTGAAGCTGGCGGATTACGCCAAGCTGGCCAACCATCCGTTCGAACAGATCGAGTACCTGACGGTAGCCACGATGGCTGGCCGGGTGACGGCCGCGTCGCGAGCCGACCTCGAGGCGGTCTACAAGCAGACACACGGCGGATCGCCCGCCGATCTCGACAAGATGCTCGACGAGCGCTACGAGAAGGAGGCGGCGAAAGTCGAGACCACGCCGTACACGGCCTCAAAGAAGCGCACCGATCGCATGGTTGTCGCCGAGTTGTTCACCGGGGCCGGCTGTCCGCCCTGCGTTGCGGCCGACATGGCGTTTGAGGCAGCCCTTGATCGCTACTCGGCCAAGGACGTCGCGGTGCTCGTCTATCACCTCCACATCCCGCGGCCCGATCCGATGACCAACCCGTCCACGCAGACCCGCAAGGATTTCTACGACGTGCCGGGGACGCCCACCTACGTCATCGACGGCGGAAGCCAGAAGGTCGGCGGCGGCGGCGCGGCCCAGGCGGAGAGGCTCTTCAAGGACTCGGTTGAATCCGTCATCGACAAGCGCCTCGAGGGTAAGCCAGGCGCGCGGATCAAGCTGCAGGCCGGCATGAAGAACGGGAAGGTTGATGTTGCGGCTGAGGTCGGAAAGACGGCCAGGACCGGAAAGGTCGATCAGAAGCTCAGGTTGCAGGTGGCGCTGGTCGAGGAGATCGTGCACTACACCGGCGAGAACGGCGTGCGGTTTCACCCGATGGTCGTTCGCAGTCTGGCGTCCACCGAAAAGGACAAACTCGGCTTCGACGTTGCGCCCGGGCAAACCACGAAGGTGACACACACGTTCGACGTCGCCAGGATTGTGGCCGACGCCAAGGCGCACCTGGATGACATGGAGGGCGGCGCGAGTCAGCGCTTCGGCAAGTTCCAGTTCATCGAACGCAAGAACGCCATCGACACGTCACACCTTCGCGTGGTGGCCTTCGTGCAGGACGAGAAGTCCAAGGAGATTCTGCAGGCGGCGGTGGTCGATCTGCCGGCTCCGGCGAAGCCGGCGGCGACGAAGGGCAAGTAGCCGGACACTAGCCGACGTAGACGCGCGCGTTGCGGAAGAGCCGCATCCAGGGGCTGTCCTCGCCCCAACTGTCCGGATGCCAGGAGAGCTGCACCGAACGGAAGACCCGTTCAGGGTGAGGCATGAGGATCGTGAACCGGCCGTCGGCGGTGGTCGCGGCAGTCAGGCCACCGGGTGAACCGTTCGGGTTGAGAGGATAGACCTCGGTCGCCCGCCCCCGATTATCGACCAGCCGAGCCGACATGATGACCCGCTGCGCGTCTTCGGGCCGGTCGAACACCGCTCGGCCTTCGCCGTGCGCGGTGACAACGGGGAGCAGACTCCCGGCCATTCCCGTGAAGAACAACGAGGGGCTCGACACGATCTCCACCGTAATCAACCGGGCCTCGAATTGTTCGGACGCGTTCTTGGCGAACCGCGGCCAGGCCTCCGCTCCGGGAATCAGCGATTTCAACGCGGCCATCATCTGGCATCCATTGCAGACGCCGAGCGCGAAAGTGTCTGACCGCTCGAAGAACGCCGAGAATTCGTCGCGGGCCCGGGGGTTGTAGAGAATCGACTTCGCCCACCCTTCACCGCCGCCCAGCACGTCGCCGTACGAGAACCCGCCGCACGCCGCCAGGCCCCGAAACGACTCGAGCGACACGCGCCCGGAGATGATGTCGCTCATGTGCACGTCGTGCGCCTCGAAGCCGGCGCGGTCGAACGCCGCCGCCATTTCGACTTCGCCGTTCACGCCCTGCTCACGCAGGATCGCAATGGGAGGTCTGGCGCCTGTCGCGACAAACGGCGCGGCGACATCTTCGGCCGGCGTGAACCGCAAGACCGGAGTGATGCCAGGCTCGCCGCCATCCAGGATCCGGTCGTACTCCTGTTGGGCTGATGCCGGGTTGTCGCGCAGAGACTGCAGCAGCCACGTCGTCTCGCTCCACACGCGCTGCAGCGCGACGCGCGACTCGCAGAACAACTCCTGGCCGCCGCGTGTCACGCGCAGCGTGCCGTCCTCAGTGACGCGCCCAACCATCCGGCCGTCGACACTATGGATCTGTAACACCGCGAGCGCCCTCGAGAGGTCGGCATCGCGAACCTGGATCACCGCGCCCAGTTCCTCCGAGAACAACTCGGCGAGAAGGCCGGATTCATCCACAGCCGGCCGAGCGCCGATCGCGTCTGCCTCAAGCGTCACGCCAGCATGACCGGCAAAGGCCATTTCCGCCGCCGTCACGAAGAGGCCGCCGTCCGATCGATCGTGGTACGCCAGCACGAGGCCTGCTGCCCGCAGTTTAGCGAGCGCCGCAAACAGGCCGCGAATGGCCGTCGGGCTGTCGAGATCCGGCACGTCACCACCGGCCTGTCCGAGCACCTGCGCCAGGATGGAGCCACCCAACCTCGCCTGGCCGCCAGAGAGGTCGATCAACACGAGTGATGTCGCGCCGACGCCGGTCTTCAGCTGTGGCGTCCACGTGGGCCGGACATCGTCGCACGGGGCGAACGCCGAAACGACCAGCGACACCGGACTTACGACATCGCGGGCCGCGGCGTCCTCGGTCCACTGCGTGCGCATCGACATCGAGTCCTTGCCGACCGGGATGCTGATGCCGAGCGCGGGGCACAACTCGAGCGCGACCGCTCGAACCGTGTCGAACAGTGCCGCATCTTCGCCCGGCGCGCCGCCGGCGGCCATCCAGTTCGCGGAGAGCTTGACCAGCGAGAGTGCGCGCAAGGGGGCGGCCGCCAGGTTGGTCAAGGCCTCCCCGACAGCCATTCGCCCGGACGCCGGCGCGTCGATCGCCGCGATCGGCGTCCGCTCGCCGATGGCGAATGCCTCGCCCGCGTAGCCCTCGAAGGAGAGCAGCGTCGTGGCGCAGTCGGCCACGGGGACCTGCCACGGCCCCACCGATTGATCGCGCGAACACAGGCCGCCGACCGTGCGATCGCCGATGGTGACGAGAAAGGTCTTGTCCGCCACCGTCGGAGCGCCGAGCACCAGATGGGCGGCTTCGGCAATCGACACACCCCGCCCGTCAAACGGCTCGACGTTGATCGTCCGGTGGGCGACATCGCGGGTCATCCGCGGCGGCTTGCCGAGCAGCGCCGGCAAGTCCATGTCGACCGGCGCGTTACCGAAGAGCGGATCTTGAACCTCGAGCCGCTCATCGTCTGTGGCGACGCCGACGACGGCGAAGGGGCAGCGCTCGCGCTCGCAGAGTGCGCGGAAACGATCGAGATCTGCTGGCGCAATCGCCAGCACGTACCGCTCCTGTGCCTCGTTGCACCACACCTCGCGAGGCGTCATCCCGGGTTCTTCGTTGGGTGCGGCCCGCAGATCGATCCGTGCTCCCCGGCCCGAGCCGTGAGCCAGTTCAGGCAGCGCGTTCGACAGACCGCCTGCCCCGACGTCATGGATCGAGAGAATGGGATTGGCCGTCCCGAGGGCGCAGCAGCGATCGATGACTTCCTGCGCGCGCCGCTGAATCTCCGCGTTGCCACGCTGGACCGAGTCGAAGTCGAGGTCGGCCGTGTTGGCGCCGGTCGTCATCGACGAGGCAGACCCGCCTCCCATGCCGATGAGCATGCCGGGCCCGCCGATCTGGACGAGCAGCGAGCCGGGCGGGATGTCAGCCTTGAGGGCGTCGTCTGCGCAGATGTTGCCAACGCCCCCCGCCAGCATGATCGGCTTGTGGTACCCGCGAAGCACGCCGCCCACGCGCTGCTCGTAACTGCGGAAGTAGCCGGCGAGGTTTGGACGCCCGAACTCGTTGTTGAACGAGGCGGCCCCAATCGGGCCGTCAATCATGATGGCCAGCGGCGAACTGATGCGGCCGGGCCTCGATTCCGGACCCTCCCATGGCCGCTCGTGCCCGGGAATGCGCAAGTGTGACACCGAGAAGCCGCAGAGACCCGCCTTGGGCTTGGAACCGCGGCCGGTAGCGCCCTCGTCGCGGATTTCGCCGCCCGATCCGGTGGCCGCTCCGGGAAACGGCGAAATCGCCGTCGGATGATTGTGTGTCTCCACTTTCATCAGCGTGTGGAGATCGGTCTCCCGGTAGAGGTAGCGGCCGGTATCCGGGTCCGCGAAGAACCGGCGCACCCGGCGTCCTTCCATGACGGCGGCGTTGTCGGAATACGCCACGACCGTCCCTTGCGGGTGCGCCTGATGCGTCTTCCGGATCATCCCGAACAGTGTTTCGGCGCGGGGCTGGCCGTCGATGATCCAGGACGCGTTGAAGATCTTGTGGCGGCAGTGTTCCGAGTTCGCCTGCGCGAACATCGTGAGCTCCACGTCGGTCGGATTGCGCCGGTGGCTTGTGAAGTACGCCACCAGGTAGTCAATTTCGTCCGGCGCGAGGGCGAGGCCGAAGGCGGCATTGGCTTCGTCGAGCGCCGAGCGCCCGCGCCCGAGGACATCCACCAGCGTCAGCGGCTTCGGCGCAGAGTGATGAAAGAGGCCGGCGGCTTCATCGATGCTGCCGATGATCGTCTCTGTCATCCGATCGTGCAGCAGCGGGAAGATGGCGCACACCGCCCCGGTGCCCTCGACGTCGAATGCGGTACCTCGCTCGACGCGCTTGACCGCATCGAGCCTGCACTGCTTCGCAATGTCCGTGGCCTTCGACGACCACGGAGAAATCGTTCCGAATCGTGGCGTGACCAGGATCGGGCGGCCGACAGGCTCTGGCGCAACGCCGCCGTAGGTCAGCAACTTCGTCAGTGTGTCGCTTTCCGATTGCGTCAGGCTCCGAGCCGTCTCGACGAAGTGCCAGAACCGGGCCGATCGAATCTCAAGGCCCGGCTCCTGCGCGCGAACGAGTCGATTGAGCTTGTCGAGGCGGAAGGTCGAGAGCGCGAGACCCCCGGGGATCTTGAGGACAACCATGTGCTTGGAATTCTACCCTGCTTGCCCGGTAGGGGCACGGCATGCCGTGCCCCGACGGCGGACTGATGGTCGCGTCCGGGGTATAGAATCAGAATTGCCGTGCACGAAGTGGGGATCATGCAGTCGGTTCTCGAGATTGCCGAGTCACAGGCCCGATCGGCTGGCGCCGTGCGCATTCGCGAGATTCGGATGCGGGTCGGCCGGATGACGGGCGTCGTCTCCGAAGCGCTGGACCACGCGTTCACCGTGCTGCGCGGGGACACACTGGCCGCGGAAGCGCGGCTCGTCGTTGAATTCGTGCCTGGCGCCTTCTGGTGTATGACGTGCGCCGACGAGTTCGAAGCCGACGATCTGATCGGCGGCTGTCCGACGTGCCACGTGCCCAGCTTCGAGATGCGGCGGGGCCGGGAACTCGACGTCGTATCGCTGGAGATCGATTAGTCATGTGCGTCGAATGCGGATGCGGCCGTCCGGGTCCGACCAGGATTGATGGCAAGCCGGCCGACCAGGTGCCGTCGCCGCTTGTCGAGGCTGGCCACGACCACAGCCGGGCGCACGACGACGAACACCCGCACGTCCACAACGCTGAACAAGATCACGCTAATCCGCACCAGCATGACCACGGGCATCCTCACGCCCATAGCCACGAGCACGACCATCCACTGGAAGACGGACTCGCGCGGGGTTCTCGTGAGATCGCGGTGCACCAGTCCGTCTTTGCGGCCAACGACCGAATGGCCGAGCGCAACCGCGGCTTCTTCAAGGCACTGGGCCTGCTCACGCTGAACGTCGTCTCGTCTCCCGGGTCGGGCAAGACGGCGCTGCTTCAGAAGACGATCGAGCGGCTGCAACCTGCCGCACGCGTGGGTGTCATCGTCGGCGACCTGGAGACCGACAACGACGCGCGGCGGCTGCGCACGACCGGAGCGCCGGTCGTCCAGATTTCCACCGGAACGCTCTGCCACCTGGACGCCGAGATGATCGCGCGCGCCGTGGGGCAGCTTGATGCGAAGACGTTGGACATCTTGATCATTGAGAACGTGGGGAACCTCGTGTGTCCGGCCGAGTTCGATCTCGGTGAGGACCTGCGGGTGGCGCTGCTCTCGGTCACGGAGGGCGAGGACAAGCCGCTCAAGTACCCGCCGATGTTCCGCCATGCCCACGTTGTGGTCATCACGAAGACCGACCTGGCGCCGCACGTCGACTTCGACCGCGCCTCGGCCCTCGAGAACATCCGCCGCGTCAGTCCGAACGCCAGGATCTTCGAAGTGTCGGCACAGACAGGCGCAGGGATGGACAAGTGGTGTGACTTCTTGAAGACGAGGCAGAACGGGAACCTCGCATAGACCGACGCGTCCGTTCAAGCCGACGACGCGGCCGACAAGGCTCGGGCGACCGCCTGCGTGACAGCCTCAATCGCAGTCTCCCGGCGCGTCTCCCACGATCCAACAATGTCGACGACGCGAGCGCCGGACACATCCAGTTGCCGGCGGAAAAGCTCGTGCATGTCAGCTCGTTGCTCGGGCCTGTCGTGCTGGAGGCCATCCGCCTGCCACGGCACATCCGGGTGCAGCAAGAGGTACAGGTCCGCCAACCGCTGCTTCGCTGCATCAGCGATCCACGGCGGACACGCGCCATTGTAGTGCCGGCTGTAGACCACGGTGCTGATGAGGTCGGTGTCTCTGATGACCAGACGCGACGCAGACGAGGCCGCTTCGTCCTCGACGCGCATCTGTCCGTGTGCGATCGACGACACATCCGACGCGTCGAGCGGCGTGCCCTTGCGGTCGAGGTACTCGCGGACGTACTCCGGCGACGAGGGTGCCCCGAAATATACCGCCAGGTCACCGGCGAGCGTTGTCTTCCCGGTGCACTCCGAGCCGGTGAGCACAACGACGAGCGGCCAGGCGCTCATGCCGGCTCCCGGGCCACCGTCATTGACCGGCGCCAGTCGCGGTAGCCGAGAAGCGCCAGGACGACGTAAACGGCATACAGGCCCGCCGTCAGCCTCAGACCCTGGGTCAGACTCATGCTGATGTAGATCAGGTCGACCACGACCCAGAGCGACCAGTTCTCCAGGTGCTTGCGCGTCTGCATCCACTGGGCGACCAGGCTGAACGACGTGGTGAAGGCGTCGAGAAAGGGCAGCGCTTCGTCGGTGCGGCGCTGGAGCCAGACACCCAGGAGCGCGGTCGATGCCAATCCCAAAGCCGTCAACGGCACCAGAATTCGATTCGAAATGCGCGAGACCCGCAACTCGCCGTGGTCGGTTCCGCCGTGGAGCCACGCGTACCAGCCGTAGGAAGCCAGGACCACGTAGACGACCTGGAGCCCCATGGCGGCGTACAACTTCGCCTCGAAGAAGACGACGATGAACGCAATGACAGAAACGAGCCCAACGGGCCAGCACCAGATCTTCTGGCGCGTCGTCAGCCACACGCCGAGAATGCCGGTGACGACGCCGACGATTTCAAACGGGCCCATTGGGTGTCTTCACAACTTCAAGTCGAGCATCACCATGATGCTCCGGGTGGCAAGCGGGTAGTAGTACCTGGTGCCGCCAGGCTCCAGCCGCCCGGCGGCGCCCTCGGTGAAGAACAAGTAGCTGTATCCACTCGGAAGCATGTTCCGGTTGTCGAGGACATTGTCCATCTGGATCCGCAGTCGTGGCGCAGTTCGAGCCGCGAAGCCTAGAACCCGCGCGAGATTGATCGACGCCACGGCGTCGAGGCCGAAGAACCCCTTTGCGACGAATGCCGGGTTCCCGGTGTTGTCGAGGTGCGACTGACCGACATAGCGCCCCGCCCCGCTCACGGTGAGCCACGATGCGGGCGAATAGTCAGCCGACGCACTCGCCAGCACCGATGGCGTCAGCAGCGGTGTGACGTTGGTGTGCGCGAGGCTGGTGGTCGTCAGCCACGTGCCAGCCGTGTCGTAGATGTCGTAGAACTGCGTCCAGGTCCGGATACGGTTGTAGCTGTAGGTGGCCGTGTGACGCAGCCGGAGCGACGACCACGGCCGCCATGTCAGGTCGATCTCGACGCCGCGTCTGAAGCTGCGGTCCACGTTGCGGCGCAGCGGCAATCCGATCTCGGACAGTTCGCCTGTTTGCGCGATCTCGTGCCTGAACTCCATGAAGTAGGCGTTGATCTGTGCGGTGAAGCCGGGACGCGAGAAGCCGACGCCCGACTCGACGTTGACGACCCGTTCCGGCAAAACGGCCCTGAGATCGTAAGGCACGCTGGCGTTATCCTCGCCTTGCAGCATGTCGCTTCTGCCAGGTTCCCGGCCCGCCCGGCCCACCGATCCGTAGAGGCTTGCGCCGTGTCCGAGGTCGACACGTGTGCCGATTTTGGGATTGAAGAACGTCCAGCCGACCGAGCCCAGCGGAGCAACGCCGTCGTAGCGGAAGCGGGCCCACCGAACCTGGAGATCGGCGTAGTGATGCCAGCGCCCTTTCGTGGAGATCACCTTGGCGAAACTGTTGATCTCGTTCTTGAAGCCGTGGTTGGTGTATTCGTGCAGGCCACCGACGATGTCGCGGTTGTGTTGGCTCTCGAAGGTACTGACATGGGCGCCCCAGCTGAAGTCGAGCCCATTGCGCGTCGCGTGGAACGTCGCCATCGCGCCGAGATTGCGCCAGTCGAGCCCGTACTGCAATAGCCCGATCGACGCATCACGGAGGCGATACCAGCCACCTGCTCCGTTGTAGTACCCCTGGATCGACAGTTCCGCCGACGGGCCAAGCGCGCGATGGTATTGAGCGTTCACAAAACCTTGCACGAAATCGTCGCGCTCATCCGGGCCCAGCGGGTTGACGCGTCGATCCTGCTTCAGTGTGTCTTCGTCAGCCGCGAGAAACGCCAGGTTGGTGCGCTCGTGCCCAAGAAAACCGAAAACCTTGAAGAAGGACGCGTCCGAATCGCGCGTGGCCCCTGCGTACACGCTTTGCTGGTTCACGCCGGAATGCTCACGGAAGCCGTTCGAGTCCTGGTAGGCCGCCTGGCCATAGAGCTTGAACCCTCCACCCAGCCTGCCGGATTGCCCGGCCGCACTCACGTGGTTGGTGCCGAACGAACCGCTGCTCATTCGGATGTCGGCCTCGGGTTTATCCTTGAGGTCGATGCTGGCAAAGTTGATGGATCCGACAAACGAGGCCGTGCCGACCGTGGACGTGCCGACCCCCCGCTGCACCTGGATGCTCTGAACAGCGTTTGCGAAATCGCCGAAGTTGGAGAAGTAGAACGCCGAGTCCTCGGGCTCACTGAGCGGGGCGCCATCAAACGTGATGTTCATCCGTGTCTGGGGGATCCCACGCAGGTAGAGGTACGAGTAGCCGGTTGGGGAGCCGGCGTCGGAGTACTGCGTGAGCGAGGGCACCTGCTTCAACAGGTACGGCATTTCCTGCCCCGAGTTCAGCGATTCGATTTCTTGCCGATCGAGATCGCGCTTGGTGATTGGCGCTTCGGCGTCCGCCCGCACGGCCGCGACCACGACGTTCTCCGTGAACCGGGCCAGCGGCTCGAGGACCAGGTCGACGTTGTCGAGTCGCCCTTCGACATTGAGGGTCTTTCTGGCCGGCACATACGTCGGATGCGTCACGCGCAGATCGTGCCGTCCGCGCGCCAGAGTCAGGGCGAACCGGCCCGCCTCGTCGGTCGTCGTCTTGGCTCCGTTCTCCGCTGACACGACCGCCGCGGCAAGCGGAGAGCCGGCAGCCGTACGGACTGTTCCGTGAATCGTGATGGTGGACTCCTGCGCTGCCGCCACTCCGGCGAGGCTCGCGGCAATCGCGAATAGCAGCGCGACCCCGGCGCGCGCTCTGAACGATGATCGACATGTCTTCATGGTCACCCCTTCTCTCGTCAGGCACGAATCTCATGCTGAACGAGTGAAATGGATGCTTTGGGGAGTTCTCGAATCGATGGGGAGCCCAGGCTCCCGATCGCCTTCCCTACGCCGGTACTACCCGGTTCAGGTTCGAGGGTGTGATCTCAGGCCGTATCGTTAGGCCACCCCTAGGCGTCCTGCCAGATCCAAGTGTCGCGCGAATAGCGCCGGCCGTCAAGGACAGTCCGTCGCCGGCCGTCGCGGCCATCACCGGCAACGGGGGCTCTGTGCGGGACGACAGTTGGCCGACGACCATTTCCCGCCTCGTCGGGACCCGGCGGTCATTTCTAGGTAAACCACTTCAGCGTTAACGCAATCAGCTTGCGCACACGCGCGGTGTACGGCGGAAACATCCAGTGCACGATGCTACACCTGTCGCGCAGCACCGATCGCGCGTGCGAGAACGCTGTGAACCCGAAGACGCCGTGGCTCTTGCCGATGCCGCTGTTGTTGACGCCGCCAAAGGGCAGGTTCAAGTGCAGGAAGTGGATCACGGTGTGATTGATGCACGTGTCGCCGGCCGACGTCTCGGTCAGCACGCGATCGATGTTCGGCTGGCTGCGGCTGAACACGTACAACGACAGGGGTTTGGGCTTGCTGTTGACCAGCGCGATGGCCTCACCGATGTCGGTGAAGCTGACCATGGGCAGGAGGGGGCCGAAGATCTCCTCTTCCATGATCCGGCTGTCCGGCGGGACATCCGAGACCAGCGTGGGACTGACGAACCGGTCGTCTCCCGAGAGCACCCCGCCGTAGACGACGCGTGCCCCTCGTGCGACCGCGTCGTCAAACAACCCGCGCACCCGCTGGTAGTGCCTCTCGTTCACGATCCGGCAGTAGTCAGGAGTCGCGCGTTGCCGGTCGGGGCCCGCTCCGTACGCATGCTCGATGCTGCCGATGATCTCGGCGACCAGGGCATCCTTCACGGTGGCCTGGACCAGAATGTAGTCGGGCGCGATGCAGGTCTGGCCGCTGTTGGCAAACTTGCCCCCCACAATCGCGCGTGCGGCGTGCTTCAAATCGGCGGTGGCGTCAACAATGGTCGGGCTCTTGCCGCCGAGCTCGAGCGTGATCGACGACAGGTGCTTTGCCGCAGCCGCCATCACGAGACGGCCCACCTGAGGACTGCCGGTGAAGAAGACGTGATCGAACGGGCAGTCCAGCAGCGCCGTCGCCACCGCCGCATCTCCCTCGAACACCGCGACCTCCGAGCGATCGAATGTCTCCTCGATCAGCCGGCGAGTGAGCGCGGAACAATGGGGCGTCATTTCGGACGGCTTGATGATGGCGGTGTTGCCAGCGGCGATCGCCGACACGAGGGGACAGAACGCCAGATTGAACGGGTAGTTCCACGGCACGATGATGAGCGTGACGCCTATGGGTTCGTACCGGATTTCCGCAGACGTTCCCATCATCGCCAGCGTCGGCCAAACGCGGTGCGGCCGCATCCATCCCTTGAGGTGCCGAATGGCATGCCTGGCCTCGGCGATGACGGGCAGCAGTTCGGTGAGATCCACCTCGGGCCGGGGCTTGCTGAAATCGGCGGCCGCGGCCGCACATATATTCTCTCGGTGAGTCTCGACTGCGGAGATGAGCCTTCTGAGCTTCTCGATTCGCTGCTGCGCCGTGGAGCCGCGCAGTTCGAGCGCCCGCGCGCGCTGTGCCGCGAACACCTCTTCGATCCGGCGGGCGATCTCGGGGTCAATGCTGGCCATGGCTGCCCCCAGCGTTCTGTGACGGCGATCCTACTGCGCGCCACCCTTCAACTGATTCGCGACTGCCTGGCTCGCCCTGGCAATGGCCTCGGGATCGCCCAGGTAGTAGTGGCGAATAGGGTGCAGATCGTCGGTGAGTTCGTAGACGAGCGGGATTCCGGTCGGGATATTGAGACCGACAATCGCGTCATCAGGGATGCTGTCCAGGTACTTCACCAGCGCGCGAAGGCTGTTGCCGTGCGCCGCTATCAGCACGCGCTGGCCGCTCTGCACGGCTGGCGCGATGGTCTCGTGCCAGATCGGCAGAAAGCGCGCCACGGTGTCCTTGAGACACTCAGTGAGCGGGAGTTCTTCCGGCCGGAGCGAGGCGTACCGCGGATCGCGGCCCGGATGACGCGGATCGTCAGGCGCCAGCGGCGGCGGCGGCACCGCGTAGCTCCGCCGCCAGATCTGTGTCTGCTCCATCCCGTGCCTGGCCGCCGTCTCGGCCTTGTTCAGGCCCTGCAGGGCTCCGTAGTGACGCTCGTTCAGCCGCCATGAGTTGTGCACGGGAATCCACATCAGATCCATCTGCTCGAGCGCGAGCCACAACGTCTTGATGGCGCGCTTGAGCACCGATGTATAGGCCACATCAAATGCGTAGCCGCCGTCGTTCAAGATCCGGCCGGCCTCGATAGCCTCCTGCACGCCCTTCTCGCTCAATTCGACGTCGGTCCAGCCGGTGAACCGGTTTTCCTTGTTCCACGTGCTTTCGCCGTGCCTCAACAACACCAGTGTCTTCATAATGGCTTCCAATGCCTTCCCGACGAAAGATACATCCTCGACGTGTCGTAGGGGCGCAATTCATTGCGCCCGTTGGGAGCGGCTATCCGGCAACCTGGGATTCGTCGCTCTCAACCTCTTCGGTCGGTGGCGGTGCCGCATCCGGGTCTACCGTTTCGTGCGCGACCAGCCGGTCGGCCAGCCACGCGTGTGCCGCGGCGTCGCCGCGAGCGAGCAGGGCCTCGAGTGGTGTCCGGCCGAAATCCCGCGGGTCCCGGCCCTGCATCGTCGGAAACGACCCGTCAGCCCGCTGCGGCACGTACCGGCACCAGAACCCGAAGTGCCACCGCGTAAAGTCAGCGACGCGCGCGCGGCCGTGTTCGTCGCCCCCCCAGTGTTCGAGGGCGAAATCGACATATCGGCCGTAGATGGCCAGGCGCTTGTCAGCCGTGATATCGCGATAGCCTTCGGCGGCCTCCCGGAAGATCCACGGCTTGATGAGCGCGCCCCGACCCACCATCACACCCGCGCACCCGGAACGCGAACGGGCCCCGGCAATCTCGTAGGGAAACAGGATGTCGCCGTTGCCCACGACCGGCACTTGCACGGCCGCAACCACTTCGCCGACGGCATCCCAGTCGGCCGCGGATCGATACCGGGCATCCCTGGTCCGCCCGTGCACGACGATCGCATCCGCGCCTCCCTCGACGGCCGCCCGCGCCTGTTCGACGTGATTGCGGGACTTCTCATTCCACCCGAGCCGGATCTTGACGGTGATAGGGACGTGCTCGACCGAGCGCTTCATTGCTTCGACGATGCGGCCGATCCGGGCCGGCTGTCGCGACAACGCGGCACCGAGACCCTTGCTGGTGAAGTAGTCGATGGGGCACCCGACATTGAGATCGACCAGATCCGCCCCGCGCGATTCGACCAGCGCGGCGGCCCAGCCCATTTCCTCAGGATTGGTGCCAGCCAACTGCACGCCAAAGAACGTCTCCTCAGGTGCACGCCGAATCAGCGCGTACTCGCCCCGGCGCCGCTGTTTGAGACGCCGCGCTACGGTCATCTCGCTCATCGTGACGCGAGCGCCCAGCGACACGCACAATCGGCGGTACGGAAGGTTGCCTCCCTTGGTGAGCGGCGCCAGCACCACCGCGTCGGTCAATACTTCGGCGAGCAGCATGAACTCATCCTACTCGAACGCGACCGGCCTGGCCGGTGTCTCGGCCGTCTCCTGGCGCACGTACATCGTCTGTGACGGCACGGCGAGCGCGGTGCCGGCCTTCTGCACGACATCCATCACGCCGAGCAGGATCTCTTCCTGAATCGCGAGGAAGTCCGCGAAATCCCGGGTTGCGATGTAAGCAAACACCTCGATGTCGAGCGACGATGATCCGAAGCGGATCAATCGGACTCGCGACGTTCCGGCTTCGAAGCGCGCATCATCGGTGAGCAACCGGCGGATGCTGGCCAGAACCTGTTCGAGTTGGGCGCGGCTGGTTTCGTAGTGCAGCGCGATGGTCGGATTGAGCAGGAACTTGTCGCGCCGGCTGAAGTTCTCGAGGTCCATTGTGGCGAGTGTGCCGTTGGGCACGTGCACCAGCGTGCGGCCGGGCGTGCGCAGGCTGGTCGTGCGCAGTCCGACGTCTTCGACCTCGCCGACATGCTGCCCGAGCCGGCAGAAATCTCCGACGAGCAGGCTGCGATCGCTCAAAACGAAGATGCCGCCGAACACATTCTCGAGCGTCTTCTGCGCCGCGAAGGCAATCGCAAGTCCGCCAATGCCCAGGCCGGCAAGCGTCGCGCTGAGGTTAACGCCGAACGCCGCCAACCCGATGAGCAGGGCAAACGCAAAGGCGACGCCCTTCAGAATGCGTCGGCCCAGTACATACGCCGACTGGGCGGTTCGCGGGTACGTCGTCAGGAGGCGATCGCGGATGCGATTGGCGACAAAGTCCACCATGCGCCACAGCCACCACACCAGGCCGAGGAGCAGCAGCACGACGACGAGCCGGTCGTAGTAGTAGCGAAAGAGCAGCGGGATGCCGAGTCGCAGAGCGATGAGGCGATGCAGGCCGATCGTCAGGAGAAACGCCGACGGCCTGACCAGCGTGGCCCAGGCCCCCGACCGCCGTGTGGAGCCAGGGCGGTGCCGGATGCGCCTTACGAGATCGACCAGTACCGCCGCGATCGCCAGCACCAGGCGCATCAGGTAGTACAGCGCCACCAGCAGCACAGTGAGCGCAATGGGCACCCACGCCGGCAGTTCGCCGATCTGGGCTGATGTCAGCGACTTTGGCAGACGCCGCTCAAGATCTGGCGTCTCGCGGCCGAGCGGATCATCAGCGACTGCCGGTGCCGGAGGCGCGGATTGTGCCGCGGGCGGGGAAGGTGCGGATTGTGCCGCGGGCGGAACAGGCGGGGTCTGGGCTGACGCCAGCCCGTGCCCCAGGCCAACGGCCAGCAGGATCAATAGAGCCGGCACCAGGGTGTTCCGTTGTTGACGCATCACCGAGCCTCCGCGCCCATTCTACCCGGTGGCTCGGATACCGTGGGGGGAGACCAGTGGTGTGGTGTTCAGAAGCGCAGGCCGGCCGTGACGTGTGCGCGCGTGCCGCCGCCGGACCCGTGCGCCACGTCGATGCCGAACTGCACGAGCGGCGCGCGAACGAACCAGCCGACGCCCACGCCGTAGCGCCGCCTGGCGTCGGACAGCCGGACCCCGTGGTCGTACACCGCGCCGGCGTCGGCAAACACGGTCAATCCGCTTTGCCCGACGCTCATCGGGGAGTGAAGCGGGATTCGCAATTCCGCGGATGCGACGGACAGATTGTCGCCGACAAACGACCCCGCCCGGAACCCTCGGAGCGTCTCGATTCCGCCCAGCAACGCCTTCTCGTAGTCCGGGAGAACGCGATCTGCCGTATCCGACACGGCCCGTACCGAGAGGACCGTCGACCCGATCAACCCGAGGTACCCGCGGGCCTCGAGGCGGTAGCGATATACCGCGGCGCCCGCCCTTGGGCTCAGACGGTTCCACCAGGCGCTGGCGTAGATGGCATTGCGCGGAAACGCCGGGTTGTCGCGCGTGTCAACAATCACGCCCGCGCCGTACGTCGCAAGCCGATCGCGTTCTTCTCCGAATGTCACATCCGACCACGCGCCATGCAGCCCGAGGCTCACCGCCTTCCACGCCGGAGTCACCACGTCGGCCCATACGCTCTTCCTGAAGTCGCGAACGTCGAATCCGGGATTGTTCCTGCTTACCAGCGACCCACCAGCGCGGAGCCGCTTGAACGGCCCGCCATCCACCGTCGTATCCAGCTCGACGGCCGCCTGGCGCGTTCCGCCCCAGGTGAGCGGCACGGTGACCCGCCCCTGCTTGCCCAGCACCTGCACGAAACTGATCCGGCCTCCGTACGTCAGGCCGTAGCCGTCCGCCCAGTCGAGCGCCGGCATCAGCATCACGCTGTCACCAATCCGCCGGAGTGGACCGGGAACGCCTCCGCCCTTGTCCGTCGACGGATACTCCTCGACGACGATGATGAGCGACACCTGATCGGTGGCCGTGAGCGACCGCAGCCGCTTGCGAACTTCAACCGACTCGAACCGGCCGGATTTCCGTAAGCGTTCGGCGATCGCCTCGATGCCAGTCGAATCAATGGTCCCTCCGACCTTGACGTCGGCCAGTGCGAGCACATCAGCGTCCGGCGTCCGGTAGTTTCCGTGGATGCGAATCTCGGACACGATGTCGGACGTCTGGGCCAATGCGCGCGACGCGGCCGGGGGCATGAGCCCGAGGCCGATTCCAAGCGCCATCACCCCGAACCGCCGGATCACTTGTCGTCCTTCGGGACATACGCCCTGATGCGCGCGCTCACCTCGCCCTTGCGGTAGTCGTAGAACGATCGGTCATACGTGAAACGGTACGACCCGGTCGCCAATGTCGCGCCAGCCCCAAAGCTGATCTGCTTCGGCAGCCACACGTTCTCAAAGTACCTCCCCATCGTCATCGAGGCCCGTGCCTCGTCCACCCGTACGATCGCCCGGCCGGGCAGGAACCCGAAGTCGGCGTTGTCAAACGCGTACTTCACGATCTGGCGATCCTCCGAATCTATCCACATGGTGACGCGCGAGACCTTGTTCAAGCTGCGCTGAATGTCCTGCTCCAGCTCGTCGTCCTTGTTGCGCTCCTTTGGCGAAGGCTTGCTTGTCTTGGACTTCGTCCGCTGATCCTTCGAGGCCATCTGCGCATTGCCTGTCGCGTTCACAGACGTGGTCGTGCCGTTTTCTTCTTCGTCGTCCTTGAACATCCGCGACGGGTAGTACTCGACGATGACGACGTCACGCTCTTCCAGCGTCCCGCGTCCGACAAGATAGTAGTTGCCCGGCTCGAAGGGGAACTTCATGAAGTAGGCCTCCGAGATGAACCGCGGCTCGCCGGACTGCCGAACCACGTCTCCCACGCCGGTCACAATCTTCTTCGCGTCGCGCTCCTTCTGTCGCTGTTCCCTTTGCTTCTCGTCGGCCATCCACTTCTGCTCGTACTGCCGCCGCTCGGTTTCGCCGAGCGCCACGCCATTGGCCTTCACCGGGCTTCGCACGAGGTATCCATCTTGCACAAACCAGTGAAATTCCCGGTCGAGACCATCGAGGCGAATGCCGCCAGGTCCGACAATCAGGAATTGTTCACGCTCGCTGAGGATGTAGTCGTGGAGGGTGCGCCAGTTGTCGTTCCGGCGCTCGAGCACCTTCGCCATGAAGGTGTCGAGGTCATTCAGCGGCGTCACGGTCGTGGGCTTCTGTTGAGCGTGACCGGTTCCCGTCAGGAACGAGACGCTGGCGCATGCCAGAAACAGTCCGATAGACGATCTCATCCTCACAGTGGCACCTCCGGCAGACACACGCGTCCCTGTTGAGCGTAGACGAACTTCGCGGTCGCCCGGTTCAACGAGATTGCGGGGAGTTCACTTTGCGGGCTCGTTGCGCGCCGTCTCTTCGAGGACGTGGTCCAGCGTCACCACCAGGACGTCGGCGTCGTGAATCGTGAACACGAGCGGAGGTTTGATCTTCAGAACGTTGTGCAATGGGCCGTCGGTACTGACCAGGACCCCTCGATCGCGCATCCGGTTGGCGACGATCCCGGCCAGGGCGCCCGCTGGAGACAGCGTCTCGCGGTTGAGTACGAGTTCGACGCCGACAAAGAGGCCAAGCCCGCGCACATCGCCGATCGCTCGATGCCGTGACATGAGGTCTTTCAGGCGAGACAGCAGATGCGTCCCGACTTGCAGCGCCTGCGACTGCAGGTGTTCGCGCTCGATGACATCGATGACGGCCATGCCAATCGCGCAGGACACCGGGTTGCCGCCAAACGTGTTGAAGTACTCCATGCCGTTGGCGAATGCCCGGGCGATCTCGCGAGTCGTGATCACGGCGCCAAGGGGATGCCCGTTTCCGATGGGTTTTCCTAGCGTGACGATGTCGGGGACGACGCCCTGCGTTTCGAACGCCCAGACATGGGTGCCGACTCGTCCGAATCCGACCTGGACCTCGTCAGCAATGCACACGCCGCCCTCGTTGCGCACGTGGCGGTACGCCTCCGCGAGGTATCCCGGTGGCAGCACGATCTGGCCGGCGCAACTGAGGATCGACTCGGCGATGAAGGCGCCAGGCCGACCGCCCCGTTTCACGATCGTGTCGACGGCGTCGCCGACGTGCGAGGCGTACAATGCCCCGGCGTGACTCGCCGGACCGCGGTACAGCCCCCGGTAGACATCCGGCGTCGGCACTTTGTGGATGTGCGGGGCGGCGCCGCTGCCCCCTGGTCCGTCGAACTTGTAGGGACTGATCTCGACCAGGCTCGTCGTGTTGCCGTGGTATGCAGCATCGACAACCACGGTCTCGCGCGAGCCCGTAACCGCCCGGGCGAGCCGCAGCGCCAGTTCGTTGGCCTCGCTTCCGGAGTTGACGAAGAAGCACACGCGCAGCGGGTCGGGCAGCATCGCCGACAGCCGATCGGCGTACTGCGTCAAGGCGTCATGCAGGTACCGGGTGTTGGTGTTCAACACGGCCATCTGGCGCTGGCCGGCCTCGACGACATGCGGATGGCAATGGCCGACATGCGGCACATTGTTGACGGCGTCCAGGTAGGCCTGGCCACCCGCGTCGTACAGGTGCTGCATCCACCCCCGGACGATGGTGAGCGGCCGGCGGTAAGAGACGCTCAATGACGGCCCGACGTGCTCGCGGCGCGCCGCGAGGAGGCCCGCGCCTGACG
Source organism: Acidobacteriota bacterium (assembly GCA_026393755.1). Lineage (NCBI taxonomy): Bacteria > Pseudomonadati > Acidobacteriota > Acidobacteriota bacterium. The sequence goes on along the minus strand of JAPKZO010000032.1, from coordinate 275,422 downwards.
GACGCGGGACGGCGGTGACGCCACCGGGGATCTGCAGAATCAGGTAGGGATCGGGACTGAGGCTCAGCCACACCTGTCGCTCGGACGGCCGTGCCACTCCCGGGAAGTCGCCGTGGCAGCCCAGCAGGTCCATGATGATCTGGAAGTGCAGGTGCGGCGACCACCCGCCGTTCTCAGACGAGGTCCCAATGGTCGCGATCTGCGTGCCGCGCGCTACCGCCTGGCCCTCACGAAGCGATCTGACCGACTCGCGCGCCAGATGGCCATACAAGGTGTAGAAGGCGTCACCACCCGCTCCCGCGCGATGTTCCAGGATCACCGTCGGCCCATAGTCGCCCTTGCCGGCATTGTCGGCCACACTCGTGACGTGGCCATCGAGCGGGGCCAGGACGCGTGCGCCAGCCCGAACGAACAGGTCGGCGCCGAGATGCACCGTGCGCCACTCCGGTCCGTCGTTGCCGGGCGTGCTGAACATGTCGTCCGAGTAGATCGCGCGCACTTCGTCGTATCGCCCAATCCCGATCGGGGACCCGGACCGGGCCATCCGGCCGAACAACTCCCGCGAGAAGGCATCGACGTCCGCCCACAGTGTCGGCGCGCCGGCCTCCGCACTGGCCACGCCGAGATCGAACCGCACCGTTGTGGCGGTCCGGGGATCCGGATCGAGTACCGGACGAACCGCCGAGGCGGAATCTCGCAGCCACGACACCACGCGTGACGCGGTCGGGCAGGGTTCAAGTCCGCACGCAGCCCGAAGTGTGGCGCGTGCCAGAGAGGGGTTGACCGTGGCCAGGCGCGCCAGCGCGTCCCACGCCGGTCGCTCGCTGATGACGAGGTACTGGTTGCCGGGTTTCGCGCGCTGCTGGATGGCCGAGTTGACGACGCTCACGGCGAGCCGGCTGCAGATCAAGGGGAAGATGGCGTCGATCTCCGGTTCTGTCAAACGCCTGGCGACATGGTAACCGGCGACAATCGACGCGCACGTCTTGAGCGGATCCGGCTTGTCGAGCAGGGCATACGCGCAGGCGACGGCCACTTCATTCGCCGTCCACGTGCGCAGCATGTCGCCGAAATCGACGACCGACACCACGCGGCAGTCGTACGGAGCCGCGCCAGCCACCAGCACGTTGTGGTCGTTTGCGTCGTTGTAGATCACGCCCACGCGAAGCGACGCCGCCAGCCTCGCGATCTCGTTGTCGGCCCACGCAGTGACTCGCCTCACCAGTTCGCGTCGCGCGGGGTCAACGATCTGATCGATGTGATCGCCGATCCAGGACGCCCCCCGCGGATCCCACTTGAGATCGCGATCCGCGGCCGGGTGGTCGAACGACTCCAGCGCCGCGTCCAACTGGCCCAGATAGCGGCCCAGGCTGCACAGCAGATCCGGCAGATGCGGCGCGACGTTAGCAAGCATCGTGCCGGCCACCCAGGTCAGCAACCGGACCTGGTGTGGTCTTCCGCGATCGTCGGTGAGCGTCTCGATCAGGCGCCCGGCCAGGGAGGGACAAATGCGAGGCAGCGTCAAGTCGGGCGCATGTTGCGCCACATGGCCCAGCGCCTGGTTCTGGAGGTCCAGCGTCCGGGAATCCTCCGTGGCATTCGAGACCTTGAGCACGAAGCGCTGGCCGTCCCTGGCCGTCAGCAGGAAGTTCTGGTCGCGCTCGCTGGGAAGATGCTCGGCGGCGGCCGGGATTCCGTACAGCCGCTCGGAGGCGGCGACGGCCTGGTCGCGTGTAAATGCGGGGAGATCAAACGTGATGGCAGGCATCGGGTAATGATATCGTCTTCGCATTCGTGTCTGACACCAATGACACGCGCGGCCGGCTGCCGCGCCCATAACGCCAATGACGGGACGAGGAGCACGAGTTGTCGATGACGTTCACCGGTCGTCTGCTCCCGCTGCTCAGCCGGCTGAATTTCCGGCGCGTCGAGGAGTGCGCCACCGTGATCGAGTGGCTGGACGCCAGGCCAGGGGAGCGGATTCTCGACATCGGGTGCGGAGACGGCTCCTATGACTGGCGAATCGCCAAGTCGGGGGCGACGGTCGTCGGAGTTGACGCCCACGCGGCGAGGATGGCGACCGCCCGGCGCTGCTACTCTGGTGACCGGACGGAATTTGTTCTTCTGGATGCCGAGGCGATCGACTATCCCGAATCCTCGTTTGACAAGGCTGTCAGCCTCTGCGTGATGGAACACCTGGGCTGCGACGAGCGCGTGATGAGGAATGTCTCGCGGTCGCTCAAGCCTGGGGGCCGTTTCGTGTTCTCGGCGGACAGTTTGTCGAATCGGGAGATTACTGCGGCGGAACGGGAGCGGCACCGGAAGCGCTATGCCGTCAGCACGTTCTATACGATCGACAACGTTCGAGAGAAGCTGACGCGGACAGGATTCGAGATCGAAACAGCTCGGTACATCCTGTCGTCTCCCGTTGAACTCCGACTGGTCCGCCTCTCGTGGAAGCTCGACGATCTCAGCGGCGCGATCCGCATCCTGCGACCGGCGGGGTACATGGCCCTCGGAGGGCTGTGGGCATTGGCGTCGCTGTTGCAAGGCCACCGGCGCGGCGCGGGCGATGGAGGATTGACCCTGCTCGTCCGCGCCAGACGACTCGCGCATTGAGATGGTCCCCGCTTCGCCGGCGGCGCCCGCACAGACAACTCCGAGCGCGCTGCCGCCACGCGCCGTGTTCCAGCAGCGACGCATCCCCGGCGCCCGTGATTACCATCACGCAGCCCTTATCCCGGACGCCGCCGCGGCAATGGCCTGGTCCAGATCCGCGATCAGGTCGGCGGCGTCCTCGATGCCGATCGACAGGCGGACGAAATCATCCGGCACTCCGACGGCCAGGCGCTCCTCCGCCGACAACTGCTGGTGCGTCGTTGACGCCGGGTGAATCACCAGGCTCTTGGCGTCGCCGATATTCGCCACGTGGCTGAACAGGTGCAGGTTGTCGATGAAGCGTTTCGCGGCTTCAAATCCGCCGCGAATCCCGACGCCGATGATCGCGCCAGCTCCCGACGGGAAGTACCGTTGTGCGCGCGCGTGGTCGGGGTGGCCGGCCAGACCGGGGTAGTTCACCCACGCGACATCCGGGTGCCGCGTCAGCCACTCGGCGACGTGCCTCGTGTTGGCGCAGTGCGCCGCCATCCGATACGAGAGCGTCTCGATGCCTTGCAGGAATAGAAACGCATTGAATGGCGAGAGGCACGCGCCGAGATCGCGAATCCACTGCACGCGCGCCTTCGTGATGAACGCCGCGCCAGGGGCGACCGCGCGCTCGTGGGTGCCGAACAGTTCCCAGAAGACGATCCCGTGGTACGACGGGTCCGGTTCGGTGAATTCGGGGAAGCGTCCGTTGGCCCAGTTGAAGCGGCCGGAATCCACAATGGCGCCGCCGATGGAGTTGCCGTGTCCCCCGATGAACTTCGTGAGCGAATACACGACGATATCGGCGCCGTGGTCGATGGGCCTGAAGATGTGCGGTGACACGGTGTTGTCGACGACAAACGGCACGCCGGCGTCGTGGGCCACGCGGGCAATCGCCTCAAGGTCGTCCACGTTGTTTGTGGGGTTGCCGATTGATTCGGTGTAGACCAGCCGCGTGTGGTCATCGATGGCGCGCGCGACGTTGGCCGGGTCGGACGTATCGACAAAGCGCGTCTCGATGCCCAGGCGTTCGAGCGTGTAGTGGAACATGTTGTACGTCCCGCCGTACAGGAAGCGCGAGGACACGATGTTCTGGCCCGGTCGGGCCAGCGCCAGCACGACCGTGATGACGGCCGCCTGCCCAGACGCGAGCGCCAGGGCACCGACTCCGCCGTCGAGATCCGCCAGCCGGCGTTCGAGCACCTCGGTGGTCGGGTTGCCGATGCGCGTGTAGATGTGTCCGCTCGCCTGCATCGAGAACAGCGCCGCCGCGTGGTCGGCCGATTCGAAGACGTACGACGAGGTCTGATAGATCGGAACGACGCGGGCGCCGACTGCGCTGTCTGGAGACTGGCCGCCGTGCAGAGCCAGTGTGGCGGGGCCAAACGAAGAGGGTGACGTCGACATGAGCAATCCTCCGGGGTTAGAAGCCGGGCGTGCTGCCCGGCGACAATGCCGCTGTACATAGAGAACACCCGCCGACTGGCTGCCCAGTGCGGCGGGTGTTCGTGGTCCCTCTGGCTTCAAATCTGCTGCGCTACAGGCCGGACACGATCCTCCCACCGACGCTGGTCATTCGCATGACCAGCATCCGCATGACCATCATCGCCGGACGAGGGAAACCGAGCCGTGTTGCCATCAGAAGAAGGAGCTTACCGGACGATCGGGACGCCTGTCAACTACTTCGTATCCATATATATCTATTCGTAGATACAAATGGAAACGCAGATGATGTCAGCGCGACGGGTGAGGATTCAACTCGCCCGCTTCGATGCGGACCGCCAGCGCGTTCTCCTTGGGCGGAAGCGGGCACGTCGCGTACGGCGTGAAGGCGCAGGGCGGGCTGTGCGCTTTGTTGAAGTCCAACACCATCTGACCGTTCGATGGCAGATCGGCGTACAGGAACCGCCCGCCGGGATAGGTGTCCTTGCCCGTCGTCAGGTCGCGGAAGATGAAGAACAATTCTTGGGCGTTCGGGCCGTCGAGCACGGCGTGCAGTCGATACGAGCGGCCGCCCAGCGTGAACTCCGCATAGCCCGGACTCGGCCAGGGTTCGACGTCGCCGAGCACATTGACAATCATGATTGACGTCGGCGCCGCATGAGCCACGAAGCGGGCCGTCACCCGGTAAGACGGTGCGATCGGGAACCACCGGACGCGACGAAAATCGCGGCGGGCCTGGCTGTCGGTATCCCGGACACGCACGCCGCATCTCTGACCGCGCGTGATCACGAACATCGTGACGGTGCCGATCGAGACCGTGTCGTAGCGCCCCGGTTGCGCGCTGAGCACCTGAACGCCGGCAGGCTTGCCGTTGATCCGGACATCCACCTGCGGCGCCGGCTTGAACGTGACCGTTCCTGAGGCGTAGACGAAATCCCCGATTCTGGCCGGCGCCGATCCCGCCGCCAGGGAGATTCGGCACGCCGGGTCGGCTCCCGCGCAGTTGGTGCCCTCCTGCAGCCAGAACAACCCGACAAGCGTCAGCCACCCGTCGTCGGTCTTGAGGGCCGCCTCTCGCGCAACGCGCCATTGATCGATGCTGCGCGCATAAGCCTGATCAGCCGGCGGCGCCTGCGCGGTGGCGACGCCCGCCATCAGAGCGGCGATCAGCAGGGTCGCGTACACTGTCGGGCGGGGAAGTGTCGATGGGCCGTGATGATATCGATGCATGGTCCTCAGATTCTAGATCCTTAGATCGCTTTCTGGGGCAAACTGCACCTGCGGATTCTACGCCAGACCATAGTATTCATGCCGACCATCTGGGGCGTCGTCGTCGCAACCACTCGTGTTGTACCCCGCGTTGACGACAGAACCGCCATAGTTCCACAGGGAGGATGCGCATGTCAGCCGATGGGCCAGCCCGCGCGCGCCTGGGTCGTCGCATCACGGTAGCGGTCATCGTGCTGGTTCTGTGGGGGCTCATCACCCACGGCACGTATGCGGGTTCGGGTGACGAGCCGCACTACGCGATGATCATGCATTCCATCGTCTTTGATCGTGACATCGATCTCACGAATAACTACGGGGATCCGCGCGTGCTGGTGTTCGGGGGCAAACTGGAACCCGAACGCCATGCCATCGTCGGCACGAACGGTCGCCTCCGTCCCGTTCACGACATTGGCATGCCCCTGATGTTTGCACCCTACTACGCTCTGGCTTATCCGCTGGCGGAGTGGTTGGCTGGGCACGCCCCGCACGGCCTGCTCGAACGCACCCGCCTCAATGGGCCGGTGATTCTGAGACATCTTCTGAGCCTCGGCATGATCGCGGTGACCGTGTTGATCGGCCTGCGGCTCTACGATGTGTTCTTCGATATGACGGGGGTGCCAGCACGTGCCGCCAGCTGGACCCTTCTGTTCACGCTCTCCCCGCCGCTGCTTTCGCATTCCTTCCTGTTCTTCACCGAGATCGTGTCAGCGTGGATGACGTTGGTCATCTGGATGACACTTCGTGACAGGATGCCGACGACAAGAAGCGCTCTCCTCGCCGGGAGCCTGACTGGATATCTTCTGCTCGTCCACGTTCGCAACGTCGGGCTGGTGGCCGCGTTGCTTGTTCTCGGCGTGAGGCGGTGCTGGCGCGCACAGCCGAGAACCGGGCCCCTCGTGTCGTTCATGACGGCGGCCCTGGTCTTCATTGGCATTCGGACGCTCGTGAATTATGAGTTCTGGGGTACGTGGATCATGACGCCGCACGCCCGGGCGGAATGGACCGGCGGCGCGTCGGCGATGGCGGCTGAGACAGCCGCGCGGCTCCTGGGCTGGCTCTTCGATCAGGAGCACGGACTTCTGGCCTACGCGCCCATCTACCTTCTCACGCTGCCGGGTCTGGTGTTCCTCTGGAAGCGCTCACGTGAGTGGTGTGCCGAGTTGATCTTCGTGTTGGCCGCGTACGTCGGTCCGATGGCCGTGCCCCTGCTGAATCCCCATGGGTGGCGAGGTGGCTGGTCTCCAGCCGCCCGGTTTCTGGTGCCGGTCGTGCCGTTGCTGGCAACGGCAGCATTCTTTGCGATTACGCGCCTCGGACGGCTCCCGATAACCGTACGTGCGTTGGTTGCGCTGCAAGTGCTCCTCAACATCGTCGTCTGGCAGCATCCGAAGTTGTTGTGGAACGACGGATCCGGCGCGAGCAGTCTCCTCCAATTCTTCGCCGGCGGCAGCCGGTGGCTGGCCGACAGGGCACCGTCCATGGACCTGCCCTGGTCGTCTCGGACAATGGTCGGCGTGGCGTGTGCGTCGATGGGATGGGTGATGTGGACCGCCTGGCTGATCCGGCGATCGCCGGGGGGATCTCTCGCCCGCCCCCACAGTGACGAGGCGAGCATCCTCGACCGGTAGGCGGAATCCGTGCGGCCCGTTACGTCACCACGGACGTGGAGGGGGCGCCGGCGTCGTAGTCCTTATCGCGCACGATGCGCGCCAGTTCGCGCATCACTGCGTCGACTTCGTCCATCGTGTTATAAAAATGCGGCGAGATGCGGATGCCGACGCCGGGCCGATAGTCGACTACGTAATCGCGAGCCTTGAGCGCACGGGACACGTGCTTCGCGTCAGGCACGGCGACCGCGACCGTGCCCGCCAGCCGCCTCGGGTCGCGCGACGCCACCGACGAGAACCCATATTCGTCGACCAATTCGAGCAACCGCCTCGTCATCGACGTCGACGCCTCGCGAATCCGGCCGATGCCGACCTGCTGAATGATGTCGAGACCCGGCAGGGCCGCGTAGAACGCCGGGATGGCGGGCGTGCCATTCATCATCCCCATCCCGTCTTCCCGCAGCGCGCCGTCGTCGATGTCGAAGTCGAACGGGCGTTTGTGCGCGACCCATCCGGTCAGGCCCGGAGGCCGCTCCGACTTGATCCACGGGGCGGTGTAGAGAAAGGCGTTGCCGGGCCCCCCGCACAGCCACTTCAGGCAGCCGCCGACGAAGAAGTCCACGCCCATCGTCGCGACATCGACCGGGATGATCCCCGCAGACTGGTAGCCGTCGAGAATGACGACAGCGCCCACCTGGTGTGCGCGCTCGATGACGGGGGCGGGATCGACGATGTAGGAACTGCGAAAGAGGACGTGGGAGAGGGCGACCACGCTGGTCCGATCGTCGATGGCCGACGCGATGTGATCTCCGGGCACCGAGAGGTCGTCGAGCGCCGGCACGATCTTCAGTTCAAAGCCGAGCGCCGCCTGCGCGCGGTAGAGATAGACCATCGACGGAAAGTCCATCTCGGTGCAGACGATCCGGCGACGGCGACCCTCACGGCGCAGGCATGACAGCGCCACGGCCGACGCGGTCGTGACGTTCTCGTGCATGCTGACCGATCCGGCCGGCGCGCCGATGATGCGCGCGACGCGGTCGCCGACCTCTCCGGCGAGTTCCCACCAGCGCTCTTCCCACGCCCGCACGCCGCGCGTGGCCCATGCGTCGGCGTACTCGGCAAGGGATCGGGCGACGTCGCGCGGCATCGCGCCGAGCGAGTTGCTGATCATGTAGACCGATCGCGAAACGATCGGAAACTGGTCGCGCCAGCGGGCGAGGTCATCCATGTGGGCCATCGAACGTATTATGCACACCTTGGGGACCGGGTCAGCCTTTCCCTGGGATCGCCGCCCCTCGACCTTGCTCGGGGCGTCCTGAGCAGCGCCGAAGGACGGGCTCCCCGACTTCGCTCGTTGAGCTACGGTCGAGGTCTCGCCGTAGCGCTACGCGCGGAGGCGGACAGCCCGGCCTGCAGTCCTGTCGGCGTGCCCCGTCTGGGGCTGTTGTAGACTGGCGGAGCAATGCTCGACGACAAGCGAGCCGGCATGACCACTCGCCGGACTTCGCCGGCCGCTGTTCGCGGTCGCGGCGAGAGTCTCGCGCGGCCGGAACATCTGTCTCCGTGAGGTGACCATGATCAGACGACGCGCAGCCGTGATGATGGCGATGGTGTGCCTCATGGCGCCGGCGTCGCTGCTGGCCCAGGCTCGAACGATCGCGTTGACGGCCGGCGCGACGGCTGTCGGCCCCCTCTCGGGCAGCGCCAGGCAGTTCACCACAGGATTCGGCGTCGATCTCGGCGTCACCTGGAATATCGGCGAACAGATCGGTCTCAGGTTCGACTATGTCCGCACAACGCTCGGGGCAAAGGACACGCCGCAGTTCCCCGCGTCCGGTCCGGTCCACGTGGAACCGCGCATGCAGTTTGGAACCGCCGACGTCGTCTTTCGGGCACCGGCACAACGAGTTCGCATCTACGTGACCGGAGGCGTCGGAATCTACCACCGCAGCGTCAGCCTGACCGTGGCGACCGACGATCCGATCTCGGTCTGCAACCCGTGGTGGTTCGTGTGCTTTCCCGGCCCGGTGGCGGCAGACCGAGCGGCCGCGACGCGATCGACCACGGATTTCGGCGTCAATGTCGGCGCGGGAGTCGCCATGAGCCGCTTCTTCGCCGAGATGCGGTATCACTACGTGTGGGGCCCGACGTTTTCCACGCCTGCAGGCCCGGTGCCGGCGACTGGCAAGTTCCTGCCGCTTGTCGTGGGCATGAGGTTCTAGAACCATATGTCGATGGAAGGCTGGCGAGGCTGGGACGACTACGCGCGGTTCTACGACTGGGAGAATGCCCAGACCATGGGCCGTCGCGACGTGAAGTTCTGGCAGCAGATGGCGCGGAAGACCGGCGGGCCCGTGCTCGAACTGGGTTGCGGCACGGGACGCGTCTCGCTGCCCATCGCGCGCACCGGTGCTCAGATTATTGGCGTCGATCGATCGGCGTCCATGCTGGCGCGGGCACGAAAGCGGACGAGGCTGGCGAAACTCGGCGCACATCTGCACCTGGTTCGGGGCGACATCCGGTTTCTGCCCTTTCCGGCCGCGAGCGTCTCTCTGGTTGCCGCCCCGTATGGGATTCTCCAGTCGCTGCTCGATGACGACGCGCTCGATGCCGCGCTGGCCGCCGCGTTTCGGGTGTTGAAGAAGGGCGGCACCTTTGCCATCGACATGGTGTCCGATCTGGTGTCGTGGCAGGAATACGATCGGCGCGTCAAGCTGCGCGGCACCATGCGTGGAAGCAGGGCGCGCATCACGCTGATCGAATCGGTCCGCCAGGATCGCTCGCGCGGCGTGACCGTCTTCGATCAGGAGTTTGTCGAACGGCGGGGCACGAGCCGGCACGTGCACAAGTTCTCAATCAGTTTCAGAACCGTGTCGGTGCAGGAGATGACACGTCGTCTCGAACTGGCCGGCTTCGCCGTCTCGGCCGTGCTCGGCGACTACAACGGCGGGCCGTGGGACCCCCGTGCGGACGTCTGGCTGATCGTGGCCCGCCGGGCACGCCAGGAGGGAAACGTAAGGAGGATGCCGTGAAAGTCATGGTGGATGTCGCTGTGGTGCCGATTGGTGTGGGCGTGTCGCTTTCGAGCTACGTCGCCAGGTGCGAGCAGGTCTTCAAAGAGGCGAATCTGACCACCCGCCTCCACGCGTACGGGACCAACGTCGAAGGAGAATGGGACGACGTGTTTGCGGCCATCAAACGCTGCCACGAGGTTGTTCACCAGATGGGGGCGCCGCGCATCTCGACGGTGATCAAGGCGGGCACCCGCATCGACAAGGTACAGACGCTCGACGACAAGGTGCACAGCGTCGAACAGAAGCTGAAGAAGTAGGTGAGGCTGCCGCGTCCGGCGTCCCGGTCGTCGTCTGGCTTCGCGCGGGTTGGCTATGCTACGATTAACACGCATTTTTCCGGCCGTTTTCCTCGAGATGTTGCTGGAGTTTCCGCATGTCTGGCCATTCCAAGTGGGCGACGATCAAGCACAAGAAGGGCGCCGCTGATGCCAAGCGGGGCCGCACATTCACCCGGATCATCAAGGAACTGACGGTGGCCGCCCGCGGTGGCGGCGGCGACCCCGATACGAACCCGCGGCTTCGCACCATCATCGCCGACGCGAAGAACGCGAACATGCCGGCCGACAACATCAAGCGGGCCATCCGACGTGGTACCGGCGAGGAACCCGGCGTCCAGTACGAAGAAATCACGTACGAGGGTTATGGTCCGGGCGGGGCGGCGCTGCTCATCGAGGCGATGACCGACAACAAGAACCGGACCGTTGGCGAGATCCGGCATCTGCTCGGCAAGTACGGCGGCAATCTCGGCGAGACCAACAGCGTTCGCCGGATGTTCGAGAAGAAGGGCTACATCGTCATCGAGAAGACGAAGGCCGCGGAAGATACGCTGATGGCCGCGGCGCTCGACGCCGGCGCCGAGGACTTGCGCGACGACGGCGACAACTGGGAAGTGCTGAGCGCGCCCGACGTCTATCCCACTGTCAAGGAGGCGATTGACAAGCTCGGCATCGAAGCGATCTCGGCGCAGGTGTCGATGATCCCCACCATCTACGTCTCGCTCGAGGGCCGATCGGCCCAGAGCATGATCAAGCTGCTCGACCTGCTCGAGGATCACGACGACGTGCAGCACGTCTGGTCGAACGCCGACATCAGCGAAAAGGACCTCGAGGCCTCCTACGCGTGAAGGTGTTCGGCATCGACCCCGGCTCTGAGCGGACCGGTTACGGCTGCATCAAGACTGATGGGAGCCGGCACACACTTGTCGCGTGTGGCGCGATCGCCACATCCCCCAAGGCCGAGTTTCCCGACAAGTTGCTGACCATCTACAAGGCGCTCGGCCTGCTGCTCACGAAGCACCGGCCGGACTGCGTCGCGATCGAAAACGTGTTCTACGCAAAGAACGTGCGAAGCGCGCTGAAGCTGGGCCACGCGAGGGGCGTGGCGCTGCTTGCCGCCGTCGAGGGCGGATACCCGGTGTTCGAGTACGCGCCGGCCGAGATCAAACGGGCCGTGGTTGGGTACGGCCGAGCCGAAAAGCAGCAGGTCGGTGAGATGGTACGCCTCATGCTCGGCCTGACCGATGTCCCGGCTCCTCACGACGCGGCTGACGCCCTGGCGGTGGCCATCTGCCACGTGCATGCCAGCGGGGGGCCCGTGGCCGCGATCGTAACCGGCGCGAAGCGGGGCGCCCGCGGAGCGAAAAGCTGGCGCGAGTACCGCCCATGATTGCGTTTCTGCGCGGCCGGCTGGCCGAGAAACAGCCGAACCGGATCATTGTCGACGTCGCCGGCGTGGGTTACGACGTGTCTGTGCCGTTGTCCACGTTCTATAGACTTGGCGAGCCCGGCGCCGAAGTCGCTCTTCGCGTCCACACGCACGTGCGTGAAGACGCGCTGGCGCTTTACGGGTTCGTGACGGTGTTCGAGCAGCAAATCTTCGAGCGGCTCATTGCCACCAGCGGCATCGGGCCGAAGCTGGCGCTGGCGGTACTGTCCGGGATCGATCCAGCCGACCTGGTGCGCGCGGTGCAGGCCGGAGATGTCGTGCGGTTGACGGCGATTCCCGGCGTGGGCAAGAAGACGGCGGAACGCATCTGCCTCGAGCTCAAGGATCGCCTGCCGACGGGCCTCGGTCTCGAGCCCGGCGCGGGCCGGGAAGCAGACGAACCGGGCGAGGATCTTCGCCGCGACCTGCTCTCGGCGCTGCTGAACCTGGGATATCATCGGCCTCTTACAGAGAAAGCTGTGGACGCGGCGCTCGCGCGAGTTGAGTCGCCGACCTTCGAACTGGTGCTCAAACAGGCGCTGCGCGAACTGGCGCGTCTGAGCTGACACGATGCCTGACGATCGAATCGTCACACCCGTACGCGAAGACGAGGACACGGTCTTCGAAGCCGGGCTCCGGCCGCGGACGCTCGACGAGTACATCGGCCAGGACCGCGTGCGCGAGAACCTCCAGGTTTCGATCACGGCGGCCAGGCAGCGGAACGAAGCCCTGGATCACGTGCTGCTGTACGGTCCGCCAGGACTCGGCAAGACGACGCTCGCCTACGTGATTGGCAACGAACTCGGCGTGCCGGTGCGCTCGACGTCGGGACCGGTCCTCGAGAAGCCTGGCGACCTGGCTGCGATCCTGAGCAACCTCAAGGAGCGCGAGGTCCTCTTCATCGACGAAATCCACCGCATGGCGGCGACGATCGAGGAGATTCTCTACCCGGCTCTCGAGGATTACGAGCTCGACATCATGATCGGCCAGGGCCCAGGCGCCCGCTCGGTCAAAGTGCCGCTGCAGAAATTCACGCTGATTGGGGCGACGACGCGCGCGGGGCTGCTGACCTCGCCGTTGCGGAGCCGGTTTGGCATCGTCCATCGGCTCGACTTCTACGGCGACGACGACCTCGAGGAGATCGTGCGCCGCTCGGCCCGCATCCTGGGCGTCGCCACCAGCGATGAGGCGGCGCGCGAGATTGCGCGGCGATCGCGCGGCACGCCGCGCATCGCGAATCGGCTGCTGCGGCGCGTGCGCGATTACGCGCAGGTGCGTGCCAACGGGGACATCACAGGCGAGACGACCAGGGCAGGACTGGAGATGCTCGAGGTGGACGAGCATGGCTTTGACGAGATTGATCGCCGCCTGCTCCGCACGATTATCGACAAGTTCGGTGGCGGGCCGGTGGGTGTCAACACGATTGCGGCGGCGATCAGCGAAGAGAAAGACGCGATCGAAGACATCTACGAGCCGTTTCTAATTCAGATCGGCTTTCTTGATCGCACGCCGCGGGGGCGGGTGGCGACAGCCCGCGCTTATGAATATTTCGGCCTCAAGGCCCCAGGAAGGGATTCGGGACTGTGGTGAACGGACACATGCTTCGACCGACGCGCATCAGTTCGCTGGCAACCTATCTGCCTCCCGGCATTCTCGACAACAAGAAGCTGAGCCAGATGGTCGACACCACCGACGAGTGGATTCTCCAGCGCACGGGTATCCATACCCGGCATATTGTCGATAAGGGCGTGGCGACGTCCGATCTGGGCAAGGAAGCCGCGTTGAAGGCCATCGCGCAGGCGGGGCTTACGCCGGCCGATATCGACCTGATCATCGTAGGCACGACGACACCGGACATGTTCTTTCCGAGCACGGCGGCGCTCATCCAGAACAAGATCGGCGCACCCGGGTGCTGGGGGTTCGATCTGGCGGCGGCCTGTTCCGGCTTCACCTTCTCGCTGGCGGTGGCCAGCCAGATTGTGTCGACCGGCAAGAGCAACCACGCGCTCGTCGTCGGGGCCGATGTGATGTCGAGCATCATCGACTACACCGACCGCACGACATGCGTGCTGTTCGGCGACGGCGCAGGCGCGGTCGTCGTTGAGGCGGCCGCCGAACCCGGTCTTGAGATTCTCGGCTTCGAGCACGAGATCGATGGCAGCGGCGCGCCGGCGCTCCAGATGCCGGCGGGCGGCAGCTTGCGGCCGGCTTCCCACGAGACGGTGGATCAGCGCCTGCACTTCGTGAAGCAGGACGGCCAGACCGTGTTCAAGTTCGCCGTCCGGAAGACCGAGGAGATCAGCCGCCGGATCCTTGAGAAGCACGGCTTCGGTCCAGACGATGTGGCGCTCTTCGTGTCGCATCAGGCCAATCGACGCATCATCACGTCGGCCGCCAGCCGGCTCGGTCTTCCCGATTCGAAGGTGATGCTCAACATTCAGGATTACGGCAACACAACCGCCGCGACCATTCCGCTCGCCCTGCAGGACGCCATCAAGCAGGGCCGGTTGAAGAAGGGCGACCTGGTGCTGCTCGCGTCGGTTGGCGCCGGCTTCACCGTCGGATCGGTGCTGTTGCGCTGGGCGTTCTGAACTTGCTTCGGCCGGGATTCGGGGTTCGGGCGCGCGCCTGGGATCGCCGGGCTCCAGCCCGGCCTGAGGTCCCGGTAGCGAGACTCGTGAAACTCCGTGTCGTTGGTCTCTCCCCGTGAAAGTCGCCGACTTCTCGTTCGACCTGCCGCCTGAACTGGTCGCGCAGTTTCCGCCCGGCGAGCGTGGGGCGTCACGTCTGCTCGTGCTCGATCGGCACACCGGTGCGCGCACGCACTCCGCTGTCGCCGACCTGCCGCACTGGCTGCGGGCAGGCGACCTGCTCGTCCTCAACGACACGCGCGTCTTTCCTGCGAGGCTCATCGGCACACGTGAGCCGGGAGGCGGTGCCGTTGAGGTGTTGCTGGTGGCGCGGCTGGACGATGAACGCTGGGAAGCGCTCGTGCATCCCGGGCAGCGTCTCAAGCCAGGGCGCCTGCTGCGGTTCGAGCGCGGCGGCCGCGTGCTGCAGGCCGAAGTGCTCGCACAGCGGTTCTTCGGACGTCGGGAAATCCGTTTGTGGACCGACGAACCGTGTCCCGTGATGGATGTGATCGAGGCGATCGGCCGCATTCCCCTCCCGCCCTACATCAAGCGCGCGGATCTCGATCTGGACCGCGAGCGCTACCAGACCGTCTTCGCCCGCGAGCCCGGGTCGATTGCCGCGCCGACTGCGGGGTTGCACTTCACCGGCCCGCTGCTGGCACAACTGGACGCTGCCGGTATCGAACGCGCCGACATCACCCTGCACGTCGGGTACGGCACGTTCAAGCCCGTTCGAGTAGACGAAGTGGAGGCGCATACGGTCGACGCGGAGCATTACGAGATCGGACCCGACGCCGCGGCACGGATCACAGCCGCGCTCGACGCCGGCCGCCGGCTCGTGGTGGTTGGCACGACGACGACGCGCGCGGTCGAGACGGCCGTGGCGCATGGGGCCGGCCGCGTCGAAGCGGGAGCGGGCGAGACCGATCTGTTCATCTACCCGGGCTACCGGTTCCGGGCCGTTGGGGCGCTCGTCACCAACTTCCATCTTCCTGCTTCGTCGTTGCTGATGCTGGTGGCGGCGTTCGGAGGGCGGGAGGCGGTTCTCGGCGCGTACGCCGAAGCGGTCGCGGAGCGCTACCGGTTCTACAGCTACGGCGACGCAATGTTGATAACGTAAGCGAGGGTCGAACCTTATTTCACTTTCTGCCATCAGCCCATCCGGGTGGTGCGAGAGTGAAACGAGGTCCGACCCCACTACCGAGGAGAGCACATGCCAGTGACGCCCCACGTCGAGCATCACTTCACCGCCGGCGAGACTGTTCGCGACGTGGTCATCGGCATGTCCGATGGTCTGACGGTGCCTTTTGCGCTGGCCGCCGGACTGTCGGGTGCGGTGGTCGCATCGCGCATCGTCGTCACGGCCGGCCTGGCCGAGGTGGTGGCGGGATCGATTGCCATGGGCCTGGGCGGCTACCTGGCGGCGCGCAGCGACGCCGAGCACTATCGGTCGGAGCGGAGGCGCGAGGAGCAGGAAGTCGTCGAGACGCCCGAGCGCGAAGTGGCTGAGATCGAGGAAGTGCTGTGCGCGTATGGTATCGACCAGGAAGCGAGTGCGCCGGTCGTTGCGGCGCTTAAAGCGCGGCCCAAGGCGTGGGTCGACTTCATGATGAAGTTCGAACTCGGGCTGGAGGAGCCGGATCCGCGACGAGCCCTGCACAGCGCCGTCACGATTGCCGGATCGTACGCTGTCGGTGGTTTGATTCCGCTGCTGCCGTACATGCTGCAGAGCACCGTGGCCAGTGCGTTGCCGGCATCCATAGCGGTCACGGCGCTGGCGCTGGCGGTGTTCGGCTACATCAAAGGTCGCTTCACCGGCGCGCACGCCGTGCGCAGCGCAGTGCAAACGACGGTGATTGGCGGATTGGCCGCCGGTGCCGCCTTCGCGATTGCTCGGGCGATCAGCTAGCAATCGCTTCGGCGGGCCAAGGCCGCGTGCGCCATCGCGAGAGCGATCAGTTAGCGACGACTGCGCGCAGTCGCAGGTCACGGGTGGGCGGTTCCTCCGCGTCCCCGCGTTCTCTTCTCTTGGTTCGAGGGGCCGCTTCGGAAGCCGCCCAGCCGTGCCTTTGGGGGCTGCGCGGAGAATACAGGATTTGGGATTCGCCTGGGCTCTTGCGTTTCGCCGCGCGGGTAGCTACCGTCTACTGACGACTGACGAGCGTCCACCTCCTGCAGGAGCGCGCCGTGACTTTTCCTTACGAAGAATTCGACCTGTCGGATGTTCACACATATCCGCTCGCCTCGCGCACGAGCAAGGCGTCGGTTGTGGATTTTGCGACGCCACATCAGCGTGGCGACGGGGTCGCCGCCCTTGTCGATCGCCTGCCGAACATCCTTGGCGGCGCCGACTTCCGCGCAGTAGTGCAGGCCATTGTCGAGGCCCGCGCCAGCGGCGGCGGGATCATCTGGGGATTCGGCGCGCACGTCGTCAAGACCGGCGTTTCGCCGATTCTGATTGATCTGGCGCGGCGAGGGTTCGTGTCGGCGTTTGCGACCAATGGCGCTGGCATCATCCACGATTTCGAGATTGCGTTGGCCGGGTCCACATCAGAGGACGTCGACCAGACGCTCGGCGCAGGCCGATTCGGCATGGCCGAGGAGACGGGGCGTTTGCTGAATCGCGCGATCAACGAGGGCGTGAACCAGGGTCTGGGCATTGGACAGTCGGTGGGGAAGTTCCTGGTCGATGCCGCACTGCCGTTCGGCCATCTGAGCGTGGCGGCGACCGCGGCGCAACTGGGCGTGCCGCTGACCGTCCACGTGGCGCTCGGCACCGACATCATCCATATGCACCCGGATGCATCAGGCGAGGCGCTTGGCGCCGGCAGCCTGCGCGACTTCCGTTACTTCGTGTCGAACGTCGCGCGGCTCAACCGCGGCGTGTATCTGAACTGCGGTTCCGCGGTCGTGCTGCCCGAGGTCTTCCTGAAAGCCGTCGCGCTCGCCCGCAATCGCGGCATCCCGCTCACCGGGCTGACGACGGTCAATCTCGATTTCGCGCGGCTGTACCGCCCGCAGACCAACGTGGTGACGCGGCCAGTAGCTGGCACCGGCGGCCACGGCTACAGCCTGGTCGGCCAGCACGAGATCCTGATTCCGCTGCTCGCCGCCGCGATCATTGAAGCCGCCCACGATTAGGATTGGACTGGCGGCGCGTGCGGTCTCCACGCCGCAGTCCCGCTCGCACAAGCCGGCAAAATGGACCTTGCCAGGGCTCGTCGCCGGTCTGACGTATGCGCTCTTCGCGCAGCCTGTCTTGGCCTTCACGGACCACCTGAAGGGCCTCGACTGGCGAGAGAGGCGGGCGGTTTTCGCGTGCAGGCTGCCTGGCGAGATTGTGGCCGACGTCCTGAGCCGGCTGGCGACACTGCTGGGGCCGCCTGTGTAACACGCCGGGAGTCATTCTGGCGACGAGGCGTTGCGCCTGTCTACAGGTTTCGCGTGGCCAGCACTTCGCGGGCCGGCGCGCGATCGCCGGTGCAGCTGATTCTGCGAGGCGCGGCCAGGAACTTCAGCGCGTAGCCGAGGCGCTCGTAGAGGGCGACGATGCGCGGAGTCGCCTGGTTCGACAGAACGACCGGGCCCGGATGTTGAACGAGCCATTCGGCAAGACGAACCTGGTCGCTCCACGAGAAGCCGCCGCGCGCGTACTGCGTGAACGGCACGTCATAGGGCGGGTCCGCGTAGACGAAGTCGTCGGCGCGCAATCGCAGCCTCTCGAAATCCGCGCTCCGGAACTCCCAGTTGTCGAAGATGTCCGCGTAGCGGTCGAAATCCCTGGCGTACGTGATCCGCTTGTAGCGTCCAAACGGCACGTTGAACTGGCCGCGGCTGTTGAAGCGGCAGAGCCCGTTGTATCCCGTTCGATTCAGGTAGTAGAACAGCGACGCCGCTTCGATCGTGCGGGTTTTGCCGGCCGCCAGCAGATCGTTGAAGCGCAGCCGATGGGCATAGAACGCCGCCGAGTCATTCTCCATCTCGAGACGAATCGTCAGTCCCCGCTTCAGATGACGATAGATGTTGATGAGATGGGGATTGATGTCGTTGAGCAGCGCCCGCTGAGGCGCCAGGCCCAGCGCCACCGCGAGGCCTCCGCAAAACGGTTCGACCAGTCGGCTCGTCTGGTGAGGAGCCCACAACGGCCTGATGTGCGGCACCAGCCACCGCTTGCCACCGGCCCACTTGAGCGGCGGGCGACGCGCTGCCGGGGTGACGTCGATCGCCGTAGGGCCGTGGGCCATTGGTGAAGTATACGGTGCGCGATGGCCGCTTCCCCTGTCCAGGCTCAGCGGTTTTCCGAAGTTCCACCACGTGCTGGGACTCTAACCCCAATTTCGGTGTGATAAAATCGTTGGGTTACGCCGGTGTAGCTCAGATGGTTAGAGCACGCGGCTCATATCCGCGGAGTCCGGGGTTCAAGTCCCTGCACCGGCACCAGTATATCGAGGGGTCGTGCGTCGGCAACGTTCGGCCCCTCGATCGTTTTCTGACTGGAACCGGTCTCATCACGCGTTCTGGTGCCTCGAACGAGGCGCGTTACGCAGGTTATGAAACCGTTTCCGGCCTAATCCTGCCATGAAGCCGCTTCACGATCGGGTCCGCCGCGCCATCGAGCGCGACCGGCTGCTGCCGCCCGGGTGCCAGGTGCTGGCGGCCGTGTCTGGCGGCGCCGACTCGGTGGCGCTGCTGCTGCTGCTCAGGCAACTCGCGCCCGAGTGCGGGTTCGCCCTCGCCGGGATCGCGCACTTCAATCACCAGTTGCGGGGCAGCGAGAGCGATGACGACGAACGGTTCTGCCGCGAACTCGCGGACCGCATCGGCGTGCCAGTCGACGTCGGATCCGCGGACGTCGCCGCGCTCGCACGGGCACAACACGTGTCGATCGAAGTGGCGGCCCGCCGCGCCAGATATGCGTGGTTCAGTCAGCTCGCCGATCGCCTGGGCGCCGACCACGTGGCCACCGGCCACACGCGGGACGATCAGGCGGAGACCTTTCTGCTGCGCGTGCTGCGGGGTGCCGGTTCGTCCGGGCTGGCGGGGATTCGGCCGGCACGCGGGATCTTCGTCAGGCCACTGCTCGATATCCGCCGGAAGGATCTCGTGCAGTGGCTCGCCGAGGCGGGTGAAGGGTATCGCGACGATTCCACCAATGCTGACCTGACCATTCCGCGCAATTGGATTCGTCATCGCCTGCTGCCACTGCTTGCCCGGCATCTGAATGCCGACATCACCGCCGTACTGGCGCGCCAGGCGCTCGTGCTGAGAGACGAATCGACGCTCATCGACCAGATGGCCGAACAGGCGTACGCGTCAGTCGAATCGCCCGTCGACCAACGCGGCATCGCGCTCGATGTGGAGCGTCTGAGAGCCCTGCCCGTGGCCGTCGCCCGGCGCGTTGTCCGGATCGCGCTCCTGCGCGTGAACGACTCCCGGTTCGTCGGATTCGACCATGTCGAGCAGGTGCTCGGCCTGGCCGCGGGGGGTGTTTCCCGCGCCGCCGCCGATCTTCCCGGCGTTCGGATGGAACGAAATCCGTCAGCCGTTGTCTTATCTAGAAGGGAGTCGCGGGATTCGGACGCTCCGGTCAGCTTCAACTACGGCCTTCCGGTTCCGGGTCGCCTGGTGATTCCCGAGTGCGGATGTGTGATCGAGACGTCCGAGGCTCGAGCCGATATTCCGCAAATGGCTCACACGAAAGGGATTACCGTGAGCCACGTGGCCGTGATCGATTCCGAGGCCGCCGCTGGAGGCTTGTGGGTCCGATCGAGGATTCCCGGCGATCGGGTGCGGCCTCTCGGGCTTGGCGGGAAAAAGAAACTGCAGGACGTCATGGTTGACCTGAAAGTGCCTCGCACAGAGCGAGATCGGGTGCCGGTTGTCGTCGACTCCCGAGACCGCATCGTGTGGGTCGCGGGGTATGTCGCCGGCGACGAGGCGAGGGTCACGGATTGCACGCAAACCGTGGTAATCTTGAAGCTTAGCCGACTGGGAGAGTCCTAGGTGAATTCTACGATTCGGAGTCTTGTTTTTTGGCTGGTGCTGGTCGTGGTGGCCACGCTTGTCTGGAACCTGTCCGAGGGTTTCCGGCCCAGGGATAAGTCCATTACTTTCAGTGAGTTCATGTCCTGGGTCGACACGGGGCAGGTCTCGCAGGTCACCATCAGGGGCAGCGAAATCACGGGCACGACGAAGGCGAACGAATCGTTCCGCACTTACGCCCCGGCGCAGTACGAAGGGCTGGGCAATAAGCTCGTCGAGCGCAATGTCCTGATCAAGGCCGAAGAGGCCACCGCCAGCCCATGGGCGGCGCTGCTTTATTCGTGGGCCCCGGCGCTGCTGATGATTGGCTTCTGGATCTTCTTCATGCGGCAGATGCAGACGGGGGGCAACAAGGCGCTCTCGTTTGGCAAGAGCAAGGCGAAACTGTCGTCAGGTTCGCAGAAGAAGGCCACGTTCAAGGACGTCGCGGGTGTCGACGAGGCGAAGGAAGAACTGCAGGAGATTATCGAGTTCCTCAAGGAGCCGCAGCGATTCCAGAAGCTCGGCGGCCACATCCCGAAGGGCGTCCTGCTGATGGGATCGCCGGGAACGGGGAAGACGTTACTGGCGCGCGCGGTGGCCGGCGAGGCCAACGTGCCGTTCTTCTCCATCAGCGGCTCGGATTTCGTCGAGATGTTTGTCGGCGTCGGTGCGTCGCGCGTGCGCGACCTGTTCGAGCAGGGGAAGAAGAACGCGCCGTGCATCATTTTCATCGACGAGATTGACGCCGTCGGGCGGCACCGCGGCGCCGGCCTCGGCGGCGGCCATGACGAGCGGGAGCAGACACTGAATCAGCTGCTGGTCGAGATGGACGGCTTCGAGTCGAACGAAGGCGTCATCCTGATGGCGGCCACCAACCGGCCCGACGTGCTCGACCCGGCGCTGCTGCGGCCCGGCCGTTTCGATCGGCGCGTGATTGTCAATCGGCCCGACGTGCGCGGACGCGAGGGCATTCTGATTGTGCACACGCGCAAGATTCCGCTGGCCGACGATGTGGATCCGGCCGTGCTGGCTCGGGGAACCGCGGGCTTCTCGGGTGCCGACCTGGCCAGCCTGGTGAACGAGGCTGCGCTTGGCGCGGCGCGCTACAACCAGAAGGCCGTCAAGATGGCCGACTTCGAGTTCGCCAAGGACAAGGTTCTGATGGGTTCGGAGCGGCGCTCGATGGTCATCAGCGAGCAGGAGAAGCGCGTCACGGCGTTCCACGAAGCCGGGCATGCGCTGCTGACGGTCGTACTGCCCAACGCCGATCCGATCCACAAGGTGACGATCATCCCGCGCGGGATGGCGCTCGGCCTCACGCAGCAGCTGCCGATTGACGAGAAGCACAACTACACGCGCGAGTTCCTGTTCGACCAGATTGCCATCCTGATGGGCGGGCGCATTGCCGAGGAAATCTGTCTTGGCAGCGTCACCACCGGTGCCGGCAACGATCTCGAGCGGGCGACCGATCTGGCCCGCAAGATGGTGTGCGAGTGGGGCATGAGCCCCGAGATGGGGCCGCTGACCTTCGGCAAGAAGGAAGAGCAGATCTTCCTCGGCCGCGAGATCGCGCAGCACCAGGATTACAGCGAAGACACGGCGGTCAAGATCGACCAGGAAGTGCGGCGGATCGTCTCGGAGAATCGCGATCGCGCCAGAGACATGCTGGTGACGCGCCGCGAGGCGCTGGCCAGAATCGCCGACGAGCTCCTCACGCGCGAGGTGCTCGACGGCGAGCAGGTCAGGCGCATCGTCGCCGGAGAGGCGCTCGACCAGGTTCCGCCCGAGAGCCCGGCACCCACCGTCGTCGTTGCCGATACGCCAGCCGCGACCGATGCCGATCACGCCTCGTCGGGCATTGTCGCGCCGCTTCAGCAACCGCTGCCGCAGGAGCGCTGAAGACAGAGACGGGTACACACCTCCACGCCGCCTTCTGGCAGAATTGGGGAGCCAATGGAAACCGATCCTGCCCGCGGCACGTTCACGATCCCGCTCGCCCATGGCCGACGCCTTGCGCTCGGATCGCGCACGCTCGTCATGGGG
Organism: Acidobacteriota bacterium; assembly: GCA_026393755.1. Taxonomy (NCBI): domain Bacteria; kingdom Pseudomonadati; phylum Acidobacteriota; species Acidobacteriota bacterium. The sequence continues at coordinate 252,979 of JAPKZO010000032.1, read as the reverse complement.
ATTCTCAACACCACGCCCGATTCATTCGCCGGCAGCGTGACGGACCCGGACGAGGCGATGGCGCTTGCGTTGCGGATGGAGGAGGCCGGCGCCGACATCATCGACATTGGCGGCGAATCGACACGGCCCGGCGCTGAGCCGGTTTCCGAGGCTGACGAACTGGCTCGCGTCATGCCTGTGATCGAGCGGCTTGCCGGGCGATTGCGCATTCCGATTTCTGTTGATACCTACAAGGCGGGAGTGGCCGCCGCGGGGCTCTCGGCGGGCGCCTGTATCGTGAACGACATCAGCGCGTTAGGGTATGATCACAAGCTGGCGGACGTGGTCGCAGAGACCGGCGCGGCCGTGGTGTTGATGCACACTCGAGGCCGGTCGCGGCAGATGTACGTCGAGGCGGTGTACGGCGACGTCGTGGCCGACGTGATGGACGAGCTTCGTCAGGCCCTGGACCGAGCCGCGGCGGGCGGCATCGGTGCCGATCACATCATCCTCGACCCTGGCCTCGGATTCGCCAAGCGCGCCGAGGACAGTTTCGCGCTGCTTGCCGGGTTGCGGCGGATTCACGCGCTGGGCCGGCCCCTGCTCATCGGCCCGTCGCGCAAGTCGTTTCTGACGGCCGCGATGGGACAGGCGGCGCCGCCTGAACGGGATTGGGGCACCGCCGCTGCCGTCGCCGCCGCGATACTGTCTGGCGCCCACATTGTGCGCGTGCACGACGTCGGCCCGATGGTGCAGGTGGCGCGCGTCGCCGATGCGATTCGACAGCGGGCCACCGCCTGATTCGCCGCTGCCTGACGTCAATGCCGGAGTAGAGAGACCGACGTGGATAGCCTGACCAGACTGCTCCAGCGTGCGCCCGTCGCGTGGACCGACGTGCTGGACATTCTCATCGCCGCCATCGCGATCTACGAGCTGCTCAAGCTCCTTCGCGGCACGCGTGCGGTGCAGATGGGCATCGGCGTGGGCCTGCTGGTCGGCGTCTACTACCTGTCGCGGTGGTGGCACCTCGATCTGATCAACTGGCTCATCCGCAACATCTTCGGATACGTCGTGTTTGCGGCCATTGTGCTGTTTCAGTCCGAGATCCGCCGCACGCTCTCTCACCTCGGACGTGCGCGGTTCATCCGGTTCTTCACGCGGACCGAGTCGAACGACGAACTGATCGAGGAACTCGTCGTGGCGACCACGATGCTCGCGAGCCAGCGCACAGGCGCCATCATCGCCATCGAACGTGATATCGGACTGCGGAACTACATCGAGGGGGGCATCCCGCTCGACGCCACAACGACGTACGATCTCCTGCAGAGCATCTTCCAGGTGCGATCGCCACTGCACGATGGGGCCGTGATCATCCAAGGCGACCGGATCGCGGCGGCGGCCTGCTTTCTGCCGCTGACGATCAATCCCGCGGTCAGCCGGGATCTGGGGACACGTCATCGCGCCGCAATCGGTCTGACCGAGGAGTCTGATGCGGCCGCCATCGTCGTGTCGGAGCAGACCGGCCGGATTTCGCTCGCTCTCGACGGCAGAATGGTACGGGACCTCGACACCGATCGCCTGCGGGAGAGGCTGCGGGCGCTCGTTCCGCATCGGCGGCGTGTCGCCGAACGCCAATCAACGGGGTCGTTCGACTGATGGCCTACAACCCCTTTCGCCATTTTCGTCTCAAGGCGCTGTCGGTGATAATCGCCGCCCTGTTGTGGGTGCTGGTCGGAGGCGAGAAGATCGTCGAGCGCAGCCTGCGCGTACCGCTCGAGCTGCAGAACATGCCTGATGGAATCGAGATGGTAGGCGACATGCCGGGGACGGTCGACGTCCGCGTGCGCGGTTCGTCCAGCGCGCTGGGCAATCTCCAGGCCGGCGACGTCATGGCGATCATGGACCTGTCCAACGCCGGGGTCGGGCGGCACCTGTTTCATCTCGCCCCGGAAGACGTCCGCGTGCCGTTCGGCATAGAGGTCAAGACGGTTGCGCCGGCGACATCGACGTTGGTGTTCGAACGGACGATGACCAAGACTGTGCCGGTCGTGCCGTCGATCGAAGGCCAGCCAGCCGTTGGATACGCCGTGGAGCGGATTGCCACCGACCCGGCGGAAGTCGTGGTCGTCGGTCCGGAAGGCGCCCTGCGCGGACTCCAGCAGGCGGTGACCGAGCCGGTGTTGATCGAAGGCGCGACCTCCTCAGTGCGCGAGTCGGTCACGATCGGGATGCCGAACAGCACCGCGCACTTGAAGAACGGCCGCAATGCGCGGGTGCTCGTCGAGATCGCGGCGACGCGGACCGAGCGCACCATCGCCAACGTGCCCGTGCGGATGTTCCATCTGCGCGACGGACGCGCGGCCCGATCCACCCCGATAAGTGTGGTGGTCACGGTGCGCGGTCAGGAGGACGTGCTCCGTCGTCTGACGGCGGACGCCTTCGAAGCGTCCGTCGACCTGGGCGGACTCGGCCCGGGTCGATACGACTTGTCCGTGACGATTGCGCCCTCTCGAAACTTCACGATCGTCCGGATCGATCCGGCACAGGTTCAGGTCGCCGTCAAATGAGTACACGACTGTTCGGGACAGATGGGGTGCGGGGGCGGGCGGGTGTGCCGCCGCTCGACGTTCGGACGATTCGCCGCCTCGGCTGGGCGCTCGTCAGGGTGTTGCCCGCGGCGTCCGAAGCGCCGCAGTTGTTGATTGGGCGGGACACGCGCGAGTCGGGCGAGTGGATCGAGCGCGATCTGGCCGTTGGTGCGACGGCCAATGGCGCGGTTGTCACCAGCGCAGGCGTGATCTCGACGCCGGCGGTTGCGTATCTGACGCGCAGTCGGGGATTCACCGCAGGCGTAGTCATCTCGGCGTCACACAACCCCTACCACGACAACGGCATCAAGGTGTTCTCGGGCGCGGGCGCGAAGTTCACGGAAGCGCTCGAAGCAGAAGTCGAGGCTATCGTTGCCGACGCGTCCTGGCAGGAGCCGCAAGGCGAGGCGCCTCCGATCCAGCAGGTCGATCTTGAGGAGGTCTATCTCGCCCACGCACGCGAGGCGATGGCTGGCCTGTTTCCCACCCACGCACGCCGGATCTGTCTGGACTGCGGCCACGGCGCCATGTCGCGGCTGGCGCCGACCGCACTGCGGTCGCTCGGGTTCGACGTCACCGCCATCGGGTGTGCGCCAGACGGACGCAACATCAACCTGCTCTGCGGATCGACGCATCCGCAGATGTTGGCCACGCATGTCGTCGAACGCGGCTGCCAGCTGGGCGTGGCGTTCGACGGCGACGGCGACCGCGCCATCCTGATCGATGCCAACGGCACCATCACCGACGGCGATGCGATTCTCTACCTCTGCGCGAAACAGATGAAGGCGACTGGCCGGCTGCGGGGCAACGCCGTGGTCGCGACGGTGATGAGTAATATCGGCCTCGAACTGGCGCTGCGGGATCTCGGGATCGGGCTCGTGCGCTGCCCGGTCGGCGACAAGTACGTGATGGAGGAGATGCTGAAGGACAATCTCGCGCTGGGCGGCGAGCAGTCCGGCCACATCATCTTTGCGGATTCCCTCTACACCGGGGACGGCCTGGTGACCGCGATCAACGTGCTGCGGGTGATGGCCGAGACGGGGGAGCCGCTGGCGCGCCTCGCGTCTGACCTGAAGACGTTCCCGCAGGTGTTGCTCAACGTCCGAGTGCGCGAGAAGCGAGACTGGAACGCGATTCCCGCCATCGCCGACGCGGCGGCGGCGGTCGCCAGTCGGATCGACGGGCGCGGGCGGCTGCTGGTGCGCTATTCGGGAACCGAGCCGCTGCTGCGCGTCATGATTGAGGGCGAACGCCAGGACGAAATCGACGCGTGGGCGGAGGAGATTGCTTCCGCCGTGAGGCGGGAAATCGGGGCATAGGAGTCATTCAATGGCAGATATCGACGACGTCAAAGAGACCAAGAACTTCTTCGTGGAGACGCCAGCCAGCCACGAGGGCTTCTACCTGAAGGGCGCGCACCAGCTCGACTGGGGCATGCGGAATCGCCTGGCCCGAATCTTCCGGCCCGAGAGCGGACGCACGGTGATGCTGGCGATCGATCACGGCTACTTTCTCGGGCCCACCACAGGCCTGGAGCGCGTCGATCTGACCATCGTGCCGCTACTGCCGTACGCGGACGCGCTGATGTGCACGCGCGGCATCCTGCGGTCGACGATTCCGGCGTCGTTCGGGCACGGCGTCGTCATGCGATCGACCGGCGGCCCAAGCACGTTGAAGGAACTGTCGAACGAGCAGATCGCCGTCGACATCGAAGATGCGCTCAGAATGAATGTCTCCGCGATGGCGGTGCAGGTGCACATCGGAGGGGAGTTCGAGACGCAGACCGTCCACAACATGACGCGTCTGGTCGACATGGGACTCCGGTATGGCGTGCCGACGATGGGCGTCACCGCGGTGGGGAAGGACATGGCGCGAGACGCCCGGTACCTCGGCCTCGCGACACGCATCTGCGCGGAGCTTGGCTCCCAGGTGGTCAAGACCTACTACTGTGAGAAGGGATTCGACACCGTGACCGCTGGCTGTCCGGTGCCGATCGTCATGGCCGGCGGCAAGAAACTGGCCGAACTGGATGCGCTGACGATGGCATTCAACGCCGTCAGTCAGGGCGCGGCGGGTGTCGACATGGGACGCAATATCTTCCAGTCTGACGCGCCGGCCGCCATGATCCAGGCCGTCGGCAAGGTCGTGCACACGCTGATGCCGCCTCGCCAGGCCTACGATCTCTACCTCACGCTCAAGGGCGAGCGCCAGCGGACGCCGAAGAACAGGAAGTAGGCGGAACACGATGACAAACCGCTGGGACGACCGGGAAGCGGCACGGACGGTTGAGCGTCTCGGGCCTGGCATCAGCGAGATGCTGGCCCTGCGAACGTACACCAGCCGCCTGCTCGGTGCCGACCCGGCGCTTGTCCTCCACGGCGGCGGCAACACGTCGCTGAAAGCGGAGCACCCATCCGCCTTCGGCGACATGGTCCCGGCCATCTTCGTCAAGGCGTCAGGCTTCGACATGGCCACGATTGGCCCCGGGGGCCACCCCGCTCTCGATTTGACGTGGCTGCGCCGCTTCGGCGTACTCGACCATCTGGCAGACGACGAGATGGCCAACCAGTTGCGGCGGGCGCTGTTCGATTCGTGCGGCCCGACCCCGTCGATCGAAACCCTGGTTCACGCTTTCCTACCGGGGATCTACATTGATCATACCCACGCTGACGCCGTCCTCGCGCTGACGAACCAGCGCGGTGGTGCCGCCCTGGTGCGAGAGGCGTTTGGCGAAGACGTGGCCGTCGTCGAGTACGTCGAGCCCGGGTTCCTGCTGGCGAAGGCCGCCGCGGCGGCGGTTGAGGCCGCGCCAGCCGCGCGGGGCCTCGTGCTGCTCAAGCATGGGCTGATGACGTGGGGACATACCGCCCGCGCCTCCTATGACACGCATATCGACCTGGTCGCGCGGGCCGAAGCATTTCTCGCCGCGCGATCGCGCAGAGGCGGGACCATCACGATGTCGCGGACCGCTGTCGCCGAGGCCTGGGAACGGCTGGCCACCGTCGGGCCGATCATCCGCGGCCAACTCGCGCGCCGATCCAGTTCAGCCGAGCCACGGTGGGATCGCGTGGTTCTCGCACCGCTCGTCAACGATCGCGTGCTGGGCGCGTTGGATCAGCCGGGGGCGAAGGACGCGCTCCTCACACCGCCGCTCACGGCCGATCACCTGATTCGCACCAGGAGCCTTCCGCTCTGGTTCGACGCGCCCGCCTGGGACGACCCCGCCAGGTTCAAAGAAGCATTCTCGGCGGCGGTGCAGGCGTACTCCAGCGCCTATGAGTCGTACCTGGGCCGGCATCGCCCTGCGAGGCCGAACTGGCTCGACACGTTCGCTCCTTTGCCGCGCGTCGTGCTCCTGCCGGGTGTGGGCGCCGTCTGTGCGGGCCATGACGATCAGGCCGCTGTCATCAGTCGCGATATCACGGCGCAGACCCTGCAGGTCAAGCTCGCCATCGCCGAGATGGGCACCTATGAGGGCCTGACAGAGCTGCAGCTTTTCGAGATGGAATACCGCGGTTTGCAGCACGCGAAGCTGATAGGCGTTCGCGGCGCACTGGCGGGACGCGTCGCGTTGGTGACGGGCGCGGCGGGAGCGATCGGCGCAGGCATCGCGCAGGGCCTGCTCGACGAGAACTGTCATGTGGTGGTGACCGATTTGCCTGGCGAGCGCCTCGATGCGCTGGCCGCCGAGCTCGGCCGGAGCTTCGCGGGGGCGGGGCAGGTGAGCGCGGTGCCGATGGATGTGACTGACGAGGGGTCGGTCGCTGCGGCGTTCCGGCGTGTGGCCAGCCGTTGGGGCGGCGTGGATCTGGTCATCATCAACGCCGGCATCGCTCACGTCTCGCCGCTTGTCAGCATGGATGTCGAGGCGTTCCGCCGGCTGGAGCGGGTCAACATCGAAGGCACGCTGCTGGTGCTGGCCGAAGCGGGCCGTCATTTCGCTGTGCAGGGCACAGGCGGTGACATCGTGCTGGTGTCGACCAAGAACGTGTTCGCGCCCGGCGCGAAGTTCGGCGCGTACAGCGCCACGAAGGCGGCTTCGCATCAGCTTGGCCGGATTGCGAGCCTGGAGCTGGCCGACGACGATGTGCGAGTGAACATGGTAGCGCCTGACGCCGTGTTTGGCCACGGCACGCGCCGGTCAGGCCTGTGGGCGGAAGTCGGCCCCGACCGGATGAAGGCCCGCGGCCTCGACCAGGACGGGCTCGAAGAGTACTACCGCACGCGGAATCTGCTGAAGGCCAAGGTGACCGCGCGGCACGTGGCCAACGCGGTGCTCTATTTCGCGACGCGCCAGTCGCCCACCACGGGAGCGACCATTCCAGTGGATGGCGGACTGCCGGATGCGACACCACGGTAGGGAAGAAGCAAGAAGTTAGAAGCAGGAGCCAGACGATGCGTCTAGGCGTCAACATCGATCACATCGCGACGATTCGCGAGGCGCGCAAAGCGCGTGAACCCGAACCGGTCGCCGCCGCGGTCATCGCGGAACTGGCCGGCGCCGAAGGCATCACCGTACACCTTCGCAGCGATCGCCGCCACATCAAGGACCGGGACGTGGAGTTGCTCCGGCAGATCGTACAGAGCAAGCTCAACGTTGAAATGGCCGCGACGCCGGAGATGGTCGACATCGCCTGCCGCGTGAAGCCGGACCAGGTGACGCTGGTTCCCGAGCGTCCCGAGGAAGTGACCACGACTGGCGGCCTGGACGTCGCCGCCAACATTTCCGCCGTTCGGCATGCAGTCGAACGTTGCAGGCCAGCCGGCATCCGCGTGAGCATCTTCGTGGATGCGACTGCGGCACAGGTCGATGCGTCCAAGGACGCTGGCGCGGACGCGATCGAAATCAACACGGGACCGTACGCGGACGCGGCTGATGGCGCGAGACCACAACAACTGGCCCGAATCCGGGAGAGTGCCGACCGTGCGGCGACGATCGGGCTCGAGGTCCTGGCCGGGCACGGATTGAACTACCTGAATGTGCAGCCCATTGTCAGGGTCCCGCACATCATCGAATTGAACATTGGTCACAGTATTGTGGCGCGCGCCGCGCTGGTCGGGCTCGATCGGGCGGTGCGCGAGATGGTGGCGTTGCTGCGCACATGAACCGCGACACTCGGCACCGTCGACGATGTCCCGGCGTCATCGCGATGCTCCTCGCGCTCGCTGCGCCGGTGTTGGCCGTAGAGCCGCAGACCGTGACGTTCAACGCGCGGGACGGCGCCCAGATCACCGGGACGCTGTTCCTGCCAGACAGGCATCCGGCTCCGGCCGTCGTGCTGCTGCACATGATGGCGCGCTCGCGGCACGACTGGGACGCGGCGGCGCAGAAGTTGGTGGAGGCTGGAATCGCCGCGCTGTCGGTGGACTTCCGCCGCGCAGGTCAGCCGGGAATCGATGCCAGGGGCGGCGACGACCTCGCGGACCTCGTGCTGGACGCCGAGGCCGCGAAAGCCTACCTGTCGGCCCGCCCCGAGATTGCTCCCGGCCGCATCGGGATCGCCGGAGCGTCCGTCGGGGCAAACGTTGCGGCGATCGCTGCGGGCAACGACGCGTCGGTCAGGTCGCTGGCGTTGCTGTCGCCGTCGCTCGAGTACCGCAATCTGCGCATGGAGCCGGCGCTCAGGAAGTTCGGTTCACGACCGGCGCTGCTCGTGGCGAGCAGCGAGGATCCTTACGCCCTGCGCTCGGCACGCGGCATGGTCACCATGGGGAACGGCCCTCGCGAACTGCGCGTGCTCGCTGGCGCGGGTCACGGAACGCTCATGTTGAGCCGCGACCCCGATCTCGCGACCGCGGTGGTGGAATGGTTCGTTCGCACGTTGTGATGATCAGTGGGACATCATGAAGACTGAATCGATCGTATTTGCCGTGGCCGGCGCGCTGTTTGGACTCATCGTGGGCTGGGTGATCGGAACCCAGCAGATTCCGATGCGCATCGTCGCGGGGGGCGCAGCGGCCGCGCCGGCGGCGCAGACGGCTCAGACCGCTGCTACGCCGGCGACACGCCCGGCACTGGACGAGAGCCAGGCTGCGCCGCTCAGGAACATTGCCGAGCGCGATCCCAGGAATGTGCCGTCGCGCGTTCACCTTGGCGACATGTACTTCGACGCCGGACGCTACCAGGAAGCGACGAGGTGGTACGAGGAGGCGCTGGCGCTCGTCCCGAAGGACGTCAACGTCAGCACGGACCTGGCGATCTGCTACTACTACACCGATCAAGCCGATCGCGCGATCACGCAGATGTCGGCGTCCCTGGCCATTGACCCGAAGCACACCAAGACGTGGCTGAATCTGGGTGTCGTCAAGGCGTTCGGCAAGCAAGACCTGGCCGGCGCGACGGAGGCCTGGAACGAAGTCATCAAGCTCGCACCCGGCAGCGAGGAAGCCTCGTCGGCCCAGCGGGCCCTGGACAATCTGAAGGCGGCCCACCCGGATGGAGCGATGCCGCCCGCCGGCAGCGCTCCGGTCGCCGCGGGCGCGTCGCCGTCCGGCATCTTGAAGAAATAAGGAGCACGGTTCACGCCGATCGCGATGCTGGGACGCCTCTTGATCAGATTCCTCGTACTTGGGCTGCTCGCGCTTCTCGTCGGACGAGCGCTGCGGAGCTTTGTCCGTGGACTCAGAGAGGGAATCGGGCCCAAGTCGCCCGCCCGGAAGACGGATAAGGGGCAGGTGATGGCGCGCGATCCGGTCTGCGGCACGTTCGTGGTGCCGAGTTCCGCTCTGGCTGTTCGCGGCAAGTCGGGCACGGTGTACTTCTGCTCCGACAAGTGCCGGCAGGCGTTCGTGTCGCGTGGCTGACATGTCCCGGCCGGCCGTGCTCATCACCCGCGTGATTCCCGACCCGGTTCTGTCTGGTCTCGCGTCAGTCTGCGACGTTGATCTCTACGTCGGCGCGAACACGATTCCGAAGGAGGAGCTCAAGGCGCGGCTGGCGGGCAAACAGGCGCTGATGTGCCTGCTGACCGATCGCATTGACGGTGAGGTGCTCGACGCGGCCCCAGGCCTGCGGATCGTAGCCAACATCGCCGTGGGATTCGACAATATCGATCGGGCCGCCGCCCGCGACCGCGGCATTGTCGTCACCAACACGCCGGACGTGCTGACCGAAGCGACAGCGGATCTGACCTGGGGCCTCCTGCTGGCCGTCATGCGCCGCATTTCCGAGGGTGAACGGCTCGTCCGGAGTGGCGAGTGGAAGGGCTGGGCCCTCGACTTCCTGCTTGGATCGGACCTGCGGCACAAGCAACTCGGTCTCGTCGGGTTCGGACGCATCGGGCGTGCGGTGGCCGCTCGAGCACCGGTCTTCGGCATGCGCGTGGTCTATGCCACGCTCGACGCCGACGCGCCGGGGTCGGAGTCTGAGGGCGCGGGCTGCACCAGACTCACGTTCGACGAGGTGCTGGCGACCGCGGATGTCATCTCCCTCCACGTGCCGCTGACGCCGGAGACCAGACATCTGATCAATCGGCAGACGCTGGCCAGAATGAAGCGGGGCGCCCGCCTGATCAACACGTCACGCGGGCCGGTGGTCGACGAGGACGCGCTTGTCTGGGCCCTGCGCAGCGGCGTGATCGGAGGCGCGGCGCTCGACGTCTACGAATGCGAGCCGGTTGTCCATCCGGCGTTGCTCGCGCTCGAGAATGTGGTGCTCGCCCCGCATATCGGCAGCGCGACGGTGGAGACCAGGACGGCAATGGCCGATCTGGCCGCCCGCAACGTGCTGGCCGTGCTGTCCGGCCACGCACCGCTCACGCCCGTTCCGCTCGCCTGAATCTTTCGGAACGCCGATGCCGAAACCACATTTCCGCGACATCGAGTGGATCATGCGCGGACTCGCCAGGGCGATCACCGGCCTCGAACTGCCGATCGTCGAGAAGATCGCAGAAGAACAGCAGGATGATGCCTTTCAGGTACTGATTGCGACGTTGCTCTCGGCGCGCACGCAGGATGCAACCACGGCGGCGGCCTCGGCGCGCCTGTTCAGGAAGGCCCCGACGCCTCGTCGAATGGCGGCGCTGAGCGTGCCCGAGATCGCGAAACTCATCTACCCGGTCAGCTTCTATCGGACCAAGGCCCGGCACGTGAGCGAGACCTGCCGCATTCTGCTGGAGCGCTTCAATGGCGCCGTGCCTGGAACGATGGATGAACTGCTCGTCCTGCGAGGTGTCGGACGCAAGACCGCGAATCTGGTCCTCATCCTGGGATTCAAGAGTCTACGCAACATCTGCGTCGACACGCACGTCCATCGCATCTCGAACCGGCTCGGGTGGGTGCGGACGATGACGCCCGAACAGACTGAGCAGGCCTTGTACGATCGCCTGCCGGCTCGATGGTGGCCCTACATCAACCTCTATCTGGTGACGTGGGGACAGAACGTGTGCCGGCCGACCCATCCGCGCTGCCTCGAGTGCGCGATCAGCGACCACTGCCCGCGGGTGGGCGTGACGACGATTGGGAAGTCGCGCGGCGTGCGCCGCTGAGCCTCTTGTCCTTCCAGGCCCACCACTTGAGCAGCGCTGGATCAGGCCCCTTTGTCCGGGCCGCATAGACGGCGCAGCGAAACGTGTAGAGCACGCACGGGTCCTGGCGCTCGCCGGTGTGCTCACAGAGCGACCGGTACAGGCGCTCAGGGTCGCGGCGGCCCAGATCGCGCACGGATCGCACGCCGAGCGCACGAAGATCGCCCGCAATACTTGGACCGACGCCTGGCAGAAGCTGGAGTTCGTCTTTCATCGTGGAGATCCTACATCGTGGTTCCCCTGATGGTGTATCATCCAGCCAGTTCCGCCTTGGGCGATACGGCGGCATGGATTGAGTGAACTAACCAGGAGTAAGACGATGCGCAGATTGTCTGGCGCGTGTGTGCTGATGGTGGCCGTGGGCATGTGGATTGTGATGACAGGCGTCGGCGCCGCCCAGGCACCGGCTGGTGGGCCGGTAGTGGTCATCGAAACCAGCAAAGGGACGATTACCATCGAGACCTATCCCTCCGAAGCTCCGAAGACCGTAGAAAACTTCCTCAAACTGGTGAAGGCCAACTTCTATAACCGTCAGCATTTTCACCGGGCCGATCCGGGCCTGGTCATCCAGGTTGGTGATCCCGACTCGAAGGACCTCAAGAACAGAAGCACCTGGGGCCGGACAGGTAACCGTCAGCCGATTGGCGTCGCGGAGATCAGCAAGAAATTGAAGCACAGGCGGGGCACAGTCGGTATGGCCCATTCTGGCGACGCGGCCAAGGCCGACAGCCAGTTCTACATTGCAATCGGAAAGAAGAAGATTCCTGACGGAAAGTATGCGATTTTCGGTCAGGTGACCTCCGGGATGGAGGTCGTCGATAAGATCGAAGTCGGCGATACAATCAAGCGAATGTATGTAAAATAGATCCAGACACTTTTTTTCGCAGAGTGCGCAGAGCCTGCGGAAGGTCAATAGGGGACGCCTCACAAACATAGGCGCTCCGGCCAGCCACCATCGGCCACATCAGCCTTCTCGCGACTCTGCGTCCTCTGCGGTTTCTCCCTCCGCCATCACCTCGCCCGGCCCCGCCTCATCGAACAACCCGCCTGTGCCCTTGTGCGGCACCACCGCGTCCAGGAAGGGATAGCGCGTCAGCATGTCCCGAGAGTACTCACCGGTGACCGGCTGTCCCAGCCTGTGGCGGAGCATCGCCGCATTGGCGACGGCCTTCCCGGCAAAGTGATTATTCAGGTACACGTAGATCTTCTGCACCAGGCGGCTGACGGCTGCCACGGTGTCGGCGAAGCCGTCGAGCTCGCCAGCCGAATACAGGTAGTTGTAGCGGTCGTCCGGGTGATCGTGCGTCCACCACTGTTCGGCGTTTCGTCCGTGCAGACGCATGTAATAGAGCCGGCGAAGATTCGGCAGATGTTTCTGCCGGATGGAGAATCGGAACTTCGGCTCGTCGATCTGGACCCACGCCGCGCCATGCTCGTTGAGCAGGCTGATGATGCGAGGCTCGTGATCACTCCAGCTGCGATGGCGAAGCTCGATGGCCAAGGGGTAGTGCTGGAACGACTCCATCAGCCAGACGAGATACTCGCGCGCATCATCCGTGTCGCGGAAGCTCGGAGGAAACTGGGCGAGCAACGAGCCCAGTTTGCCGGCGTTGGCCAGCGGATCGATCGCCTTGAGAAACGCCTCCACGTCCACCCGGGTCACAGCCGGAATCGCCGTCGCCTGGCCGTCGCCGGGCAGATCGGGCGACGTGGCCCTTTGGTACATCGCCGGGTGCGTGAACTTCTGATAGAGCTTGAGGGAGAAATCGAACCCCGCGGGCGTCCGCGCCCCCCACTGGCGCGTGATCGCCGGATCGGGCAACCGGTAGAAGCTCGAGTTCACTTCAACTGTTTCGAAGTGCTCGGCATAGTAGGCCAGATCATCGAAGGCGCGCCCGCGCTGCTTCGCCGGATAGAAGATCCCGTTCCAGGTTCCAGGACCCGTCGGGTAGTTCCAGCCAGATGTGCCGATTCGTATGTCGCCCACGTCGGTATCCGCGGATCATTCTAGCCTGGGCCGCCAGGACCGCGGAGCGGAGACTTGCGGGGGTTCGGCGCATGAGGAGTACAATATTGATCTCGGGAGCGAGCCGACCCCACGCATGCTGACGATCAACGAAATCTTCTATTCCATTCAAGGCGAGTCCTCCTGGGCAGGCAGGCCGTGCGTGTTCGTGCGCCTGACGGCGTGCGACCTGCGCTGCGCCTGGTGCGACACGGCCTATGCGTTCACGGAAGGGCTCCAGATGTCGATCGACGCCGTCCTGGCTGCCGTCGAGTCGTACGGGTGTCCGCTCGTCGAGTTGACCGGCGGTGAACCGCTGCTGCAGGAAGAGGTCTACCCGCTGATGGCCGCGCTGGTGAAGAGCGGCAAAACGGTGCTGCTCGAGACCGGCGGCTCTTTGAGCGCCGAGCGCGTGCCGGTCGGCGTCATCAAGATCCTCGACGTCAAGTGCCCGGCCAGCGGCGAGTCCGGACGAAATCACTGGCCGAACCTCGATCGGCTCTCGCCGAGCGACGAAGTGAAGTTCGTGATCCAGGATCGGCAGGACTACGAGTTCGCCCGCACCGTGATTGGGCAGTATCAACTCGACCACCGGTGCGCGGCCGTGCTGTTGTCGCCCGTGCATGGCGCCCTCGCCCCGAAGCGTCTCGCGGAGTGGATGCTCGAAGATCGTCTGGTGGGGCGGCTGCACCTCCAGGTTCACAAGTACATCTGGGAGCCGGGCACGAGGGGAGTGTAGCCGCCTTCGCCCGTACACGGCTGCGGGCTTCGGCGTGCCGGGCCGCCTTCGCCGAGACATGACTGAAGGGCTACGGCGCCCTTGGGGGGCTGGGGTTGGATAGAAGGAAAGCGGTCATTCTGCTGAGCGGCGGGCTCGATTCCTCCACGGCGGCGGCCATCGCCAGCGCCGATGGATTTGAGTTGTACGCGCTGACGGTGCTCTACGGCCAGAAGCATGGCGTCGAGATCGAAGCGGCCAGAAGAGTTGCGCTGGCGGTTGGTGTGGTTCGCCATATCGACCTGGCGCTCGACCTGGCGGCATTCGGCGGGTCCGCGCTGATCGGCGAGGGCCCCGTGCCCAAGGATCGTGACCTCGGCGACATCGGCATTCCGTCAACGTACGTGCCGGCCCGGAACACGGTGTTTCTCTCGCTCGCGCTCGCATGGGCCGAATCGATCGGCGCCTCCGACATCTTCATCGGCGTCAATGCGCTCGATTACTCCGGGTATCCGGATTGCCGTCCGGAGTTCATCGAGGCGTTCGAGCGGATGGCCAACCTGGCGACCAGGGCGGGTGTCGGGGGAGCGCGGTTCACGGTACACACCCCGCTACTCTCGATGTCGAAAGGCGACATCATCAGGCGGGGCCTGGCGCTCGGCGTGAACTACGGGCTCACACATAGCTGCTACGACCCTGGACCCGGCGGGCGGCCGTGTGGCCACTGTGACAGCTGCGTACTGCGTGCAAGAGGATTCGCCGAGTGCGGCGTGCCGGACCCGCTGCTGACCAGGAATTGGGATCAGATCTCCATTCGGGGAAGACGACCGGAATAGAGGTCCGACCCTAATTCCGATTCGAGGACACGCTGTGACTGAACGGCTCTATTACACCGATCCGGCTCTTGTCGAATTCGATGCAGCGATCGAAACCTGCGAGATGCAAAACGGCCGCCTCGTCGCCACGCTCGATCGCACGGCGTTCTATCCGACCTCCGGCGGGCAACCGTCTGACACCGGAACCCTTGGCGCAGCCACAGTGATCGACGTCGTCGATCTTCCAGACGGCCGCATCGGCCACGTGATCGACCGTGTGCTTCCGGCCGGATCCTCTGTGCGCGGCACGGTCGACTGGCCGAGACGCTTCGATCACATGCAGCAACACACGGGGCAGCACATCCTGTCGGCCGCCTTCGACCGGCTCTTAAAGGCGCGGACGGTCGGGTTTCATCTTGGGGCCGAGGTGTCCACGCTCGACCTCGACAAGGTGCTGGCGGCCGACGCGATCGCGACGGCCGAAGCCGAAGCCAATCGCATCGTCTGGGAGAACCGCGACGTCACCATTCGGTTCGTCTCCGAGGAGGAGGCGGCCTCGATTTCACTTCGCAAGGAACCAACACGCACCGGCCAATTGCGGCTGATTGAGGTCGCCGGCTTCGACACGTCGGCGTGCGGCGGAACGCACGTCGCGCGCGCGGGCGAAGTGGGCATTGTCGCCGTCAAGTCGTGGGAGAAGTTCCGGGGGGGCATGCGCCTGGAATTCGTCTGCGGCGGCCGCGCGCTCGTCGAGTACCGCGTCGTGCGGGACGCAGTCGCCGGAAGCATCAGGCTCATCTCGGTCGCTCCACGCGAGCTGCCCGCGGCGATAGAGCGCGCCCAGGGAGAGAATAAGGATCTGCGGCGCCAGATTCGCGACCTGCAGGATCGACTCGCCGTGTTTGAAGCCGCCGCGATGGTCGACCGCGGCCGGAAGGTGGGATCGGTGACGGTCGTGCTCGAGATCGCTCCTGGCGTCGACCAGGCCGACCTCAAGACGATTGCCACGGCGGCCGCCACGGACGGCGGGGTCGTGGCAGGCCTGATCTCGGCAATCGAGCCGGTCTTCGTCGTGCTGGCACGCTCTGCGGACGTCCAGGTTGATGCGTCGGCCATCCTGAAGACGTTACTCGGCCAGGTCGGGGGAAAAGGTGGCGGCAAACCGGAACTGGCCCAAGGCGGCGGCATGACCGGATCACCGGCCGAGATACTTGCGGCGCTTCAGATGATTATTGAGCGCGCGCTTCAGCCCTCATTGTGATGGCGCGAAGCCACTGTGTGATGGCGCGAAGCCACTGTCTACCGGCGGCGGAATTCGGCGAGCCGCACGACGGCGCGGTCGATCAATCGATCGGCTTCAGCCTGTGAGACGTTGAAGTTGTTGACGATCATCGAGAAGACCAGCGGCTCGCCGTCGGCTGACGTGACAAAGCCAGACAGTGCACGCGCATTTGAGATGGAGCCCGTCTTGGCGCGCGCATTGCCCTGCGCCTTCGTGTCGCGCATCCGGCCGGAGATCGTGCCGTCCACACCGGCGATGGGCAGCGCATCGAGAAATGGCCCGCGATGCCGCTCGTCGCTGTTCATCCGCGTCAGGACGGTGACCAGGAGTTCCGGGGTCAGATAGTCGTAGCGCGACAGCCCCGATCCATCGACCATCACGTAACTGCCTGGCGCGATGCCCCAGCCCTTCAGCACTTCGCCGACGGTCCGGATGCCTGCCCGAGTGGTGCACATCGGGCGGGATTCCAGCGGGGCGGGGCAGCCCATCAGTCGAAGCAGCGTGTCGGCGTACAAGTTCTGGCTGACTTTGAGCGTGAGCTTGCCGATCTGTGTCAGGGTCGGCGAGGTGTAGGTGAGAAGCGGGACCGCGCGCACCACATCCGGCGCAGCCGCGAGCGAGCGGATCGCCACGGCGTCCCCGCTGACAGGAATGCCACTTGTCGAGAGCGCCCGACGCAGCGCACCGACCGACAGGAGAGTCGGGCTCTCGACCGACACCGAGCGGACAACCGGAGCGTGGCCGGCGGGCAGACTACCGCTCACGCGCAACACCGCGCTGCCGGGCGCGCGATCCAGGCTGATGGCCACTTCCGCTGTCGCCGCCGACGTCCAGGCGGCGTTCTCGATGACGAGGTCATGTCCTCCCGGCGCCGATTCGACCGCCGCAAAGTCTCCGGCCGCCGCACCTGGCTTGACGGTCACCTGAACCGTGTTCTCGTTGAAGTTCAGCCCCCCGGTGGGAGTGGCGTAGGCGGCATCCAGGAAATCCCATGCCCAGCCCGCGCCGAGCCCCTGCGGTTCGAACGCTCGATCGTCGCCGATGATGCGGCCCTGAATGGCCGAGATGCCTTTCGCGCGCAGATCAGCCGCCCACGCGTCGAAAATCGTGTTGCCCGCCGTCGGCCGTCCGCCAAGCGATGGATCACCGCTGCCGACCACCACCAGATCACCCTTGAGCACGCCCTGCTCGATCGGCCCTGTCGCCAGCAAAGTCGTCTTGAACGTGCGGTCCCAGCCCAGCGTCTCGCCGGCGGCCGCCATCGTCACGACCTTCATGTTCGAGGCCGGCATCAGCAGGGTGCGCGGATTCAGCGCGAACAGCGTGTCGCCGGTCTTGAGGGAGCGGACCAGGACTCCCCACACTGCGTTGCCAAAGGCGGGCGCCTGGAAGATCGAGGAGAGATCCGACTGAAGTGCCGCCGCGCCAGGGAGGGGCCCTGACGGCAGTTGCGGTGTAACTGCCGGCCGGGGTTGCTGGGCGCACGCCGCGGTCAGCACGATCAAGGCGACCGGTAACCAGCGCCGCGTCATTTCAGCACCTCCAGCGACTTCAGCATCTCATCGAGCCTGGACGCCGCGACTTGAGCAGCCCCCGAATCGCCCGATCGCGCCGCGAAGACATCATTCCCGACTTTGCCGAATGTGACTTTCTCTTCCTTCTTACCGTCTTCGAACTTCGCGACGACCACCGCGACCGGAGACGCGATGCCCGTCTTTGTCTTGGCGTCCACGTACTTGTCGACGGTGATTGACGAAAGCGACGACAGCAGGGCATCCACCTTGGCCTGGTCGAGATCCTTTGTCTGGCCGACCTGCCGCCACTTCTCGGCGCCATCCTTGCCCTTCGACTTCTCGAACGCCACGGTCGCCGCCCCGCGCGTAATCTCCAGTCGGACGATCGTGAACGGCTTGAACTCGAACAGATCTTTCGGCCGGAAGTCGTCGGCTTTCTTCTTCAGATCAGTTGCGAGCGCCGATTCGACAGTGAAGACCATGGGCCTCGACAGGTCGCGGGCATAGAGATTTCCGCCATCGGCGGCCTTCCCGATGGCGAGCGTCGCTCGCGCGCTGCCGGAGACCACCGAGACGGTGACGTCGGGTCTGTCGAGCCCGTACCTGCCCAGTTCCTTCTCGGGGACGTCGGCCGCCACGAACGACTTCATCTGGGCCGTCTGCAGGCGGCCGATCGCGCCGTCGACCGCGGAGGCGTCTGCGCGCGCGGCAACCGGTGTGGTCAGCTGCCACCGCGTATTCACCAGTGCCAGTTTCACCGGGCCGTCCTTGGTGACCACTTCCAGTGCGCTGGCCTTCTCGCGGTCGAACACCAGCACCTTCTTGTCCCGCAGATCAAACGCCGTGCGATTGAACGTCCCGTCGAGGAACGACGAGACCAGGAAGACGCGATTCTCGGCCGGCAGTTTGGCGTAGAGGTCGCCGCCTGTCGGGGTCTTCTCTCCGAGAAACAGGCGGGTGACATCCTTGTCGCCGGTCTTCCGGAACGCCACTTCCACGCGCGGCTTGGCCAGGCCGTACTGAGCAATGTCGGCCGGGTTGTCGTCAACGACGCGCTGACGCTCGAGTGACGCCAGGCTGGTGGCGATCGACGTGACTTCGGTCTGGTCGGCATTCGTCTGCGCGGGCGCCAGCATGGTCCACGTCCCGTTGATCTTCTTGAGGACCGAACGGTCGCCACTCGCGAGTGTGATCTGCAGTTCTTCGATCTTGTCGGCCTCGACCGTAAAGACCTTCTGTCTGGGTTCGCCCGCGTCCTGGCCGCCCGGCTTCTTCGCTTCGTAGAAGTAGACATAGGCCAGCAGACCGAGGAAGACGGCGAGCAGCAGGATCGTCGAACGAACACCTCTCATCAACGCCTCCGCCACCAGGTATAGACGCCCATCGCCAGGATGGCGCCCGGGATGCCGAAGATGGCCAGGAAGAAGATCAACCTGGTTTCCGCGGTCGTCATCGTCAGCCGGCGATCGCTCGCTTCTCTCGGCCGGATGGAGATGAGGTTCTCCTGCTGTGCCAGCCAGCCGATCGTGTTCATGAACATGTCGCGATTGCCCTGCACGCTGACGTAGGCGTTGGAGGCGAAATCCGAATCGCCAATCGCGACGACGCGCGTCTCGGACGGCTTCGCGTTCTTGTCGGCGCCCGCCGGCGTCTGCACCGGCGCATCAACTGGCGCCGATACCGCGGCGCCAATCGACACAGGGCCCTTGAGATCCTTGCCCTCGTCAAACTTCACCTCGCCGGATTTCATCAGCCCGTCGATGTCGGATTCGCCCCAACTGCGCGGGCTCGTCCGGATGAACGTGTCCGGAGTGTGGCCGTTCGCCCCGTTCTTGAGCGGCCCGATCGAGCGTGCCAGCGGGTAGGCCGTCATGTAGCCGAAGCGGTCCGTGATCGGATGCGCCGGATAGCTGGCCGCGACCGGCGTGGCGGCATCCGCCCCGAAGATCTGGCCGAGGCCGCTCGCGTCAACGACCACGTTCGTGCCGATGTCGAAGCCCCACTGGCGGAGCAGGCCTTCGAGGTTGGCAAGCGGCGCCGACTTGCTGGATTCCGGCGGATCCAGCATCACCATCAACTTGCCTCCACCCGCCAGGTACTTCCTGATCGCTTCCACTTCCGGCGCGAGCAGATCCGTCTTCGGGCCCGCGACGATGAGCACCGCCGCATCAGCGGGGACCTGGCCGTGTTCGATGAGCGCGACCTTGTCGACGCCGTAGTTCTCGCGCTCGAGTGACGTCTTCACCGTGCTGAATCCGGCGCGTTCGGTGCTGTCCGGGCTTTTCTCGCCGTGCCCCTGCGTCAGGTAGATCTTCTTCTGTGTCCCCGTTACCACCTTGATGATGCCGGTGGTCAGGTCCTGCTCGCCGCTGCCCGTGACGCGCTCGACGCGCCCGTTGTACTCGAGAACAACCGTACCGTAGGCTTCGACTTTGTACTGGATCGCCTTGGCGCGCTGTCTGTCGGCGTCGACGTACTCGACGGACACGTGACTCGAGGCATGCTCATATTCGGCGAGCTGATCCTTGTAGCGCTGGAGGTCCATCTCCTTCTGGCTGTAGAAGACCTTGATCGCCAGCGGGCCATCGAGCTTCTTCAGCACGTTCTGCGTCTGGTCCGACAGTGTATAGACGGCGTTGGCCGTCAGATCCCAGCGCTTGCTCTGCCGGGTGCCGATGATGTTGATGAGCACCAGGATTCCCAGCACCACCGCGACGCTCGTGATGGTGATCGTGCTGAGCCTGGTCTGCCGGCGCTGGAACGTCGCGGCGATGTCGCGCCACCCCGCCAGCATCGACAGCAGCAGCAGAACCAGTCCCGCGACGGCCAGATACCGCGCGTAGCCGGACCACTCCGGCCTCCACGGCTGCAGAAACAGCGCCAGCGCCACCGAGACAAGGGCGATGGCCAGCCAGTTCGAATAGTCCGCGAGTTTCCTCATCATCCCCGCCACCGTTCACTGTCGACCGACCGCGCGGTCAGGAAAAGGCCAAACGTAATGAAGCTCACATAGAAGATGAGGTGCTTCGTGTCGATGATGCCCTTGCCGAAGTCGTCGAAGTGCTGCGTGATCGACAGATAGTTCAGCACTTCCTCCACGACCGGACCCACCGACGGGCCAAACAGTCCGGTGGCCGAACCGGCGAGCCAGTCGATCACCCACAGCAGCAGGAACACGACGAACGTCATCATTCCGGCGACAATCTGGTTTTTCGTAAAGCTCGATACCAGCATGCCGACCGAGACGAAGCAGCCGCCAAACAACAGCAGGCCCAGATACGCCGTGACCAGCGGTTTCCACTCGGGAGTGCCGAACGCGAACAGCGCCAGCACGTAGACGAGCGTGACGCCGAGCATCGCGGCATACAGGGTCAGCGCCCCTAGAAATTTTCCGACGAGGATCTGGACGTCGGTGATGGGCGAGGTCAGCAGCAGCTCCATCGTGCCGGATCGCTTCTCCTCGGCGTACGTGCGCATCGTGATCATGGGCAGCACGAACAGCAGCATCACCATCGCGTTCTGGAGCAGCGGCCGGATCATCCGCTCGTTGACGTTCAGGCTCTGCGGGCCCATCCCCGGCGCCATCTGCATCCCCTGCTTGACGAACCAGTCGAGGATCGTCCAGTAGAAGACGCCAAACAGGATTGAGAACAGGCCAATCACGACGTAGGCGATAGGGGACGCAAAGTACGCCCTGATCTCCTTCTGGGCGATGGCGAACATGTTGCTCACTGGGTGGCCTCCTCGGTCTGCCCGGTCGTCACCGGCTGCTCCGGTTTGCCCTCGTCGGTGGTGACCTGCAGGAAGATCTCCTCGAGGCTCATCCTCAGCGGGCGCAACTCGAGCAGGCCCCAGCCCTTCGCGACGACCGCCGCCGACAACTCGCGCCGGATGTCCCGGTCCCGCGCACTGTCAACCTCATAGCCAACCGCGGCGCCGTGCCGATCCGAGATGCCAACCCGCGTGACGCCCGGCACGCCCTGCAGGACCGACGTGGCGTCGGCATCGGCCGCGTCCAGCTGGACGTACATCGTCTCGGCGCCACTCAAACGATGGGTGAGGTTCTCCGGGGTATCGACCGCCACCACCTTGCCCTTCGTGATGATCACCACGCGCTGGCAGGTCTGCGCCACTTCCGGGAGGATGTGTGTGCTGAGAACGATTGTGTGGGTGCCGGCCAGTTCCTTGATCAACTGCCGCGTCTCGATGATCTGCTTCGGATCGAGCCCCGCGGTTGGCTCGTCGAGCACCAGCACGTCGGGGTTGTGCAGGATGGCCTGGGCGAGGCCGACACGCTGGCGATAGCCTTTCGACAACTTGCTGCAGTGGCGTTCGGCCATGTCGGCGACCGCGGTCTTCTTCATGACCTGCGCGACCCGCGTCTGCCTGTCGCCGGATTGGACGCCCCTGATCTTCGCGACAAACATCAGGTACTCCCTGACCGTCATCTCGGGATAGAGCGGCGGCGTCTCCGGGAGGTAACCGGTTCTACGCTTGGCCTCGACGGGCTGATCGAAGACATCGAACCCGGCGACCACGACCTTGCCCTGAGTCGGGGGCATATACCCCGTAATCACCCGCATCGTCGTCGTCTTTCCAGCGCCGTTTGGCCCGAGAAAGCCGAGAATTTCGCCCCGCTCGACGCGGAACGTCACATCGTCGACGGCCGTGATGCGGCCGTAGCGTTTCGTGAGGTGCTGGACCTCGATCACTGATGACTCCGTGGATGACAGATACGATCTACGTTTACGAATGACTCGACCGGCGGCCCGAGGCGGCCCGGACGATGTGATGGGGATTGTACTTCCAATCCGACTTCCTCTCCGAAACCTCGGACAGGCGACCGGCAGATCGAAGATGTCTAGTGCGAGTCGATGAACGTCTCGACGGCGGATTGATCAACCGCGTCGATGCGTTCGAACTCGAGGCCCATACCCACCCGGGCGTCACTCCAGACGACGCGCGCGTCAGCGTCCACATCCTGGCTGGCGTGCGGGAGGCGGAAGCGGACCCTGGCGCGGGCGGACGAGTCGAGCGGATTCATCGTCCGGATGGCCACGCCGTGTCTGCCGAGATTCAGCGTGACGGCTGCGGCGATCGTGTTGGCGACCCGGTAGGCCACCGGGATGCCCAGTACGACGCGCGCGCTGTGGCGGCGATTGAAGTTGTCCGGAAACAGGTGCGGCGCGAGCGACGGCAGGATGTGCTGGGCCGCGCTGTGTTCATTGACATACCCGGCGATGCCGAGACCGGCCAGATCCCGGACTTCAGATGCGGCCGCGATCGTCCCACTGAACACCAGGATCGGGAGCTTGCCGCCGTCCAGCTTGCGAATCGAGCGGACCAGATCGACGCCGCCGGCGTGGGGCAACCGCAGATCGACGACCACCAGATCGATTTCTGACTGATCGGCGCGGACACGCGCCAGCAGTTCGGCCGCGCTGCGGACCATGCAGGCCCGATGTCCGGCGTGCTCGATGGCCGACTTGAACCGATCGCGCACAAACGGCGTATCATCGGCAATGAGAACAGTCTTGTATGCGGCCCCGGCGTTTGTCATCCTGTGCAAGGTATCGGCGGCGGCACGGATGGACGTTAGCCCTCTTTTCTGGTCCGGGTTGCCGCGGTTTGCACGGTCTGATTTGGCCTCTGCGGTCGTGTCTGAGTTGCGTTGCGGGCGCTGAGGCTTGTCGCTATAATCCAAGCTCGTTTCGCAGGAGACGTTGAGCGCATCTGATCGATGCACACTGAACAACTACCCGGACACGGTTCGTGACGCCGGCGGTTCCGTGAGGAGGCGGTATGGCCATTTGCCCCGAGTGCGAGTTCGAGATCGACATCGATGAACTGGATGTCGACAAGGGTGACACGCTGGAGTGTGACAATTGCGGAGCGGCTCTGGAGGTTGTCAGCCTTAACCCCATCATCCTCGAAGGCGTCGTCGACGATGAAGACGAAGACGAGGACGGTCTGGACGAAGACGAAGACGAGGACGAAGACGACGACGAGGACGAGTGACCACCACAGGGCTCGATCAACGGGAGTCGGAATCGGCGGTCGCCGGGTGTCTCCTGAAGGAGGCGCGCCTGCGGGCGAGGCTCAGTTCGCTGGGTTCGGTCGTGGTGGCGTTCAGCGGAGGCACCGACAGCGCGTACCTGGCCTATGTGGCCTCGTCCACGCTTGGCGACCGCGCGCATTGCGTCACGGCCGACAGCCCGAGCTACTCGTCGCGGCACCGCAAGATGGCCGTTGATCTTGCTTCGCAATTCAACTTCCGGCACGAGTTCATCGTCACGACCGAGATCGACAACCCCGACTACCGCGCCAACGCACCCGATCGGTGCTACCACTGCAAGCGTGAACTGTTCACCCGGTTGACGAGGCTGGCTCGCGAGCAGGGGTTCGCCGGTGTGATCGATGGATCCAATGCCGACGATCGCGGCGACTACCGCCCGGGACGGCAGGCCGCGCGAGAGATGGGTGTGGTCAGCCCCCTCGATGAAGCCGACCTGACCAAGGACGAGATCCGGGAGCTGTCGAGGCGCGCAGGACTTCCGACATGGAATCAACCCGCCTCTGCGTGTCTCTCGTCGCGGATTCCGTACCACACCGAGGTGACTCCGCAGAAGCTCCGCACGATTGAACGGGCGGAAGAGGCGCTGCGGGCGCTCGGCTTCACGGTGTACCGGGTGCGGCACCACGACAACCTGGCGCGTGTCGAGCTGGACCCGGATGAGATGATGCGGGCCCTGGACCCGGCGGTGCGCGACGCGCTCGTCCGCGACATCAAGGCAGCCGGGTATCAGTACGTGGCGCTCGATCTCCAGGGTTACCGGATGGGCAGCCTCAACGAAGGCATTCTGCTGAAATCAGTGTGACCAGCCCCGTGACCGATCTGCTGCATTCTGTCCGGCGCGGGAGCCGCGCGTGGTGGGTGGCGGCCGCGCTGGCGACACTGTTCCTGGCCGGCCATCTCCCGTTTCTCGCGTCAACGCTCGAGGACGTGGATTCGGCAAATTTCGCCCTCGGCCTCCGCGACTTCGATCCCGGGCGTCACCGGCCTCATCCACCTGGTTATCCGATCTACATCGCTCTGGCCAAGACAGCCGCGACGGTGATGAGCGAACCGCACGCGCTGGCTCTCTGGGGCGCGCTGTGTGGCGCACTCGCCGCATTCGCGCTGCTGCGTCTCTTCGCCTGTTTCGATGCGATCGACGGCGGCGCGGCAGGTTCGGCGAACGGTCGTGGCGCGCCCTGGGAATCGTGGCTGGCCGCACCTGCAGCCGCGACGCTGGTCACCATGACGGCGCCGCTTGTCTGGATGAGCGCATCGCGTCCGATGAGCGATGCGCTGGGCTTTGCCGCGTCGCTGGCGGTTCAGGCTCTGCTCGCGACGGCGCTCGTCCAGCAGTTGCGCATGCGGGATACGGCCACCGGCCAGATCGACGCGGTGGCCGCCGCCCGATCGGGACGGCTGATTCTGGTTGGGGCGCTGGCTTGCGGGCTCTCGATCGGCGTGCGATCGCAGGCCGCCTGGCTGACCCTGCCGTTGCTGGTGGCCGTGATCGTCAGCCGGCGCCGGCGCGAAGCCACCGCGGCACTCATCGGCGGCACCGTGTGGTTTGCCGGCGGCATCCTGCTGTGGCTCGTGCCGCTGGTCGTGGCAAGCGGCGGCCCGTCGAAGTACGTGGCCGCGTTTGCGAACCAGGCGGGCGAAGACTGGTCCGGTGTCGACCTGCTCGCCACTCATCCGACGCCGAGAAAGCTCGCGCTCGCTCTCTATGAGACGTTCGTGCTGCACTGGGCCGAGATCGGGTGGCTGATCGTTGCGGCTGCGGTAGTCGGCGCCGTCGTGATGGTCGTCCGCCGTCGCCGCGGGTTGATCGTCCTGCTGGTGGCGTTCGCGCCGTACGGCCTGTTCCATCTGGCATTCCAGGAGACCGTCACGACACGGTACGCCTTGCCGCTGGTGCCGCCGCTGGCATACCTGGCAGTCAAGGGCTTCCTGCTGCTGGGGCGCGCCTCCGGTCGAGGCGCGATCGTGGTGTTGTCGGTGGTGTCGCTCGTGTTGACGGTTCCCGTGGTCGCGAGCTACGCACGGATCGGAAGCCCGACCACGCGTGCGCTGGCTGACATGACCCTCGAGTCATCGAAGACCCCCGGCGTGACGCTGGGCATGCACCACGCCTTCGCCAGGGCTGTCGAGGCGGCTGCGCCAGCCGCGCCAGGATGGCAAACCGTACCGTCCCCGCCGAAACACGAGTGGCTGTCGCTCGTGACGGCGTGGCTGAACGGCGAATCACGCCCGGTCTGGTTCCTTGCGGATCCGCGCCGCACAGACCTCGTCCTGATCGATCCGGAGGCCCGGGCGATCCACGGCGACTACGCCTGGCCGTTGTCGACCCCGATCTACCTTGGCGGCATCAGGCCCAACCCACTGCAATGGGTCGTGATTCGCCAGCCGGGATGGTTTGCCGGAGAAGGCTGGGCTCTGACGCCGGAAACCGCCGGCGTCGCCAGTGCCGATCGCCGTGGCCTCGAATTCGGGTCGCTGGTCGCGTGGGTGAAGAGACGCGAGACGACGACCACCATGATGATCGGCGGCCGCCACCTCGGTGCGGGAACGGGACCATCGGCGCGCGTGGACGTGACGATCGACGGCCGGCAGGTCGACACGTGGACGGTCGCTCCGGCCAACACCTTCTTCCTCAGTTTCTTTTCGCTGCCGGCCGGCTCGCTCGCTGGCGACCGACCGTACGCGAAGCTCGAGATACAAGCCCGGGCGATCGACGGGAATGCGCGCACCGGGGTCGTTACGATCGATCAGTTCGACCTCCAGGATCCAACCGCCGTGATGCGAGGGTATGGTGACGGCTGGTACGAACCCGAGTACAACCTCACGACTGGACAGACGTGGCGATGGGCAAGCGAGCGCGCGGCGCTCCGGACGACCACCGTCGATCGCGATCTCGTGCTGCAACTGACGGGCGAGTCGCCGCTGAAGTATTTTTCCGCGCCGTCCAGCGTAACTGTGAAGGCGGGCAGTCTGTCACTCTTCAGTAGTACGGCTGCTGCCGATTTTTTCTGGTCGATCCCAATACCAGCCTCGGCGCTCAAGCAATCCGGTGGACAGATCACCATCGAAAGCAATCAATCGTTCCGCCCGGCCGACCGCGGGCAGAACGCCGACAAGCGCGCGCTGGCCTTGCGAATCTACTCGGCCACGCTCAAACCGGCTTCCGGGCCAGGCACAGCAGCGAACTCCCGAACGGCAACCGCACCAGCCGCTGCACCCGCGCTTCAACGCTGAGCGCCGCGCTCAGGATCGCGTTGACGGGAGCCGGCGGGACGGAGATCTCACCAAGCGCATCCGCTTCGGCCGCCAGCCCCATGGCGCGCTGCGTCAGCCTCACCGCCAAGGTGATGGGAAACAGCGCCGCGTTGGTGTGGGTCAGGCGCTCGACGGTGAAACCGGCCTGCTCCAGCAGTGCGCGCAGGCTCGATCGACTGTAGCGTCTCAGCTCGGCAGACAGCACCGAGTGGTTCCCCTTCAGGATCTCCATGGCCGCGACGTTGATCACGATTGAACCGCCGGGCTTCAGGACGCGCCACATCTCGCGGACGGCGGCGTGTTCAACGGCGGCCTCCAGGCAGTAGAGCACGTCGAACGACGTGACGATGTCAAAGGTCTCCGCGGCGAAGGGCACGTGGGCGGCGCTGGCCCGCGCCAGCCGGTCGAGGCCACGGCTCCGCGCGATCGCCAGACCGGACCACGCGAGATCGAATCCCCACGCGCGCCCGTATGCTTCAAGGAGCCGGAGATTGCCGCCTGTCCCACATCCACAGTCGAGCAGCCGCAGTCCTGGCCGGCCGCCGGCCGCCTGCTCCAGCAGCGGGGTCACGAACTGCCGGAATCCGCGGAACCAGAAATGGTCGCGTTCGGCGCGCGATGTGGCTTCGAGCAGTCGATCCACGCGTGCATTGTACTGTGGGGTTCGCCGCGGAGTGACGGGACGTCGCGGCAGCAGAGGCCACTCTTCAACGGCGCGAGGCGCTCGGCCGGACTGTTCCCCCCGGACTGATCCCGCTTGACAACCTCCGTCGATGTGCCGATAGTTGACGCGAATCATCCATCGCCGACAACCGTTTCGCGGCAATTCCCTCACGCGTTGGGGAGAACCCGCGCGGCGGGCGTCGAGCCCCACAGCGCAATCTGCAGGACGTGACTGACGGGTTGCGCGAATGCCGTCTCGTGATTGAAGGGGAGGAGGAGGAGCACATGAAACGGGTTCTCTCAATTGGAGGTGCCGTCTTGCTCGGCCTGGTCCTTGGACTGGGAGGGGCATCGGCTCAGACGGGCCAGAACTTTGGTGAAATCACCGGAAAGACGCTCGACCAGCAGGGCGCAATCATTCCGGGGGTGACAGTCACCGTCTCGGGGCCAGCCATGATGGGAGTGAAGACCGCCATCACCAATGAACACGGCGCCTATCGGTTTCCCGCCGTCCCGTCTGGCCTCTACAAGATCACCTTCGAACTCGCCGGGTTCGCCTCGTACATCAGGGACGGCGTGGTCGTCGCTGTTCGCGCTACAGTGACGATCGACGCGCCGATGAAGCTGGCGACGCTGAGCGAAACCGTGACCGTCACAGGCGCGTCGCCGGTCGTGGACGTCGAAAACGCGAAAGTGGGTCAGCGGCTCGACAAGGAAATCCTGAGTGAGATTCCGAGTCAACGAACCATCTTCGGATCGACGACGATGCTGCCAGGGATGGTGATGGGGGTCCAGGACGTCGGCGGCCTGTACAGCGGCACGTCGACCGGCATGGTCGCCCACGGTTCGACGCAGTACAACCTGAACTACTTCGGCGTCAGTACCGACACGCCGCAGGATTACGGGTCGATGTACTACATGGACTACGGGTCTGCCGAAGAGATCTCCGTGGATACAGCGGCCATGGGCGCCGAAATCGGCGGCCCGGGCGGCGCCAATATCAATGTCATCCCGAAGTCCGGCAGCAACCGGCTGAAGGGGACGTTTTACTTTACCGGCGCCAACAAAGGCATGGTCGGCGACAACATCGATGACAACCTGCGCAAGCAGGGCATCACGGTCGGCACGCGCGTGAAGCAACTGCTCGACATCAACGCCGACATCGGCGGCCCGGTTCTCAGGGACAAGGTCTGGTACTACGTCTCCTACCGGAAGTACAAGACCCAGGAGGACGTCATCGGCTTTCCGAAAGTGTTCCAGACGCAGCTGATCAACTACGTGCTCCGGACCACCTACAAACTGTCGCAGAACAACAACCTCTCGGCGTTCTGGACATTTAACCGGAAGAATCAGCCAAACCGCGACGCGTCGGCGACGCGGCCGCCGGAATCCACGTGGTTCCAGATCTCGGATAAGAATCTCGAGAACCTGAACTGGACGAGCGTGATTGGCCAGAACACGTTCTCCGAACTGTCCTCCAGCTTCATGCGGATGTACTGGCCGACCTACTACTCGAAGGAGTGGGACGGAAAGACGCCGGCCAGCTACAACACGACTACTGGCGTCTACTGGGGCGCGCACGCCTCGGGCGAGCGATTCCGCGACGCACGGCGCTTCCAACTCAATGGGGCCGTCACCCATTACCGGGATGGCTGGATGGGGGGCAACCACCAGATGAAGGCCGGCTTCGAATACTGGATCGGGTTCGGCACCGACGGCCTCCGGTATTTCGGCGACACGTTCTATCGGTACCGAAACGTCAGTGGGGTGCAGACTCCGTACGAAATTCGGACCTACAACACGCCCCTCGACCAGAAGACGCACATGAAGAACATCTCGGTCTTCGCACAGGACCGGGTCTCGTTCAAGCGGATGACGATCAATCTTGGCCTTCGCTACGCCCTGTACGACGGGTATCTTCCCGAGCAGACCGGTGGCGGGCTCTGGTTCCCACGGACCACGTATCCGAAGCTCGAGTCGGGGTTTGCGTGGAAGACGTGGGCCCCGCGTCTCGGGTTCGTCTACAAGGTGACCAGCGATGCGCGCAACGTCGCGAAGGTGAGTTTCGGACGCTACTTCAACCATATGTACACGTGGCACTTCTCGGATGTCATCAACCCCAACGTGTTGCGCACAAGCGGTCTGAACATCTACACGTGGTATGGGGACCTGAACGGGAACGGGGTGGTCGATGCAAACGAGTACAATCCGAACCCGAAAAGCGTGTTCTCTCCCAAGAACAACCGCATCGACCCAGGCTTCAGCGCACCTCAGACCGACGAGATCACGCTCGGCTTCCAGCGCGAAGTAGGCGCCAACATCGGGCTGTCGGTGTCGTGGATACAGCGCTGGTTCACCAAGCAGTGGGCCGACGTCAACCAGTTCCCGGCGGGCGCGTACGTGCCGGCGTCGTTTCCGGACTACGGCCCGGACAACCTGAAGGGGACAGCTGACGACACGACCATCACGGCTTACAATCTGCAGGCGGCATACCTTGGCACCGACGCGT
This sequence comes from Acidobacteriota bacterium, assembly GCA_026393755.1. Lineage (NCBI taxonomy): Bacteria > Pseudomonadati > Acidobacteriota > Acidobacteriota bacterium. The sequence goes on along the minus strand of JAPKZO010000032.1, from coordinate 223,050 downwards.
TTGTCCGGCGGAACGTGCCGGGAACACTGCACTACAAGTCGCTGGAGTTGTCGTTCAACAGGCGAATGGCCAACCGGTGGCAGCTCCAGGCATCGTACGTGTGGTCGAAACTGGACGGGCCGGTGTGGGTCGACAGCGGCGGCCGGCAGGCAGAGGATCCGAACGATCCCAACGCCCAAATCAACGTCGTCGGCAGGGGCGGCTACGATCAGCCCCATGCCATCAAGATTATCGGTAGCTTTCAGGCGCCGTGGGACATCAGTCTCGGCCTGAATTTCCAGGCGCTTTCTGGCCAGCCGACCAATCGCAACCTCGTGTTGGCGCTTACGCAAGGGTCCACCACGGTTCGTGCGGAAGCGCAGGGCACGTACCGGGCCGATTGGATGAACCTGTTGTCGTTCCGGGGCGCGAAGTCGATCAGGATGCGAGGGGGGGTCAAGGCGACCGTCTTCGCCGAGGTTCACAACCTGTTGAACACCAACGCCGCCCAGGCTCTGTACTCGACGACCCAGGGATTCGCGTCACAGGCGGAGTTTGACGCGAACATGACCAAGGTGAGCTACTTCGGGCGCATCTCGTCGATCATCGCGCCGCGCGTGCTGAAGGCGGGATTCAAGTTCGAGTTCTAGTCGCTGTGGATTCGAGAAAGGCCGCGGGGCCGGGCACAACAACAGCCCGGCCCCGCATTCCTGTACTCCGACGTGTCTACTTCTTGAGTTGGTCAATCGCCGCCTTGGCCTGCCCGGCCTCAGATGACGCCGGATCCATGGCGACGACTCTTTCGAGGAACTTGATGGCGGCGTCCTTGTCGTTCCTGGAGATGGCCACCATTCCCAGCTTGAACACCGGTTTGACCCATGTGGGATCAGCATCAGCGGCCTTCTGATACCACCTGGCCGCATCTTCCGGCTTGCCTTGGGCGAACAGAACTTCGCCGAGGCTGTAGAAGACTTCGCGTCCGGCTGAAGCTGCCACCGCCGCGTCTGTCAGTGCCGCCTCGGCCTTCGCCAGATCCCCCTTCTCCATGTAGGCCATGCCAACGCTGATTCTCGCCCGCTCATTGGACGGATCGGTCTTGAGAACTTCCTGGTACGCCTCGATGGCGTGGTCGTAGTCCTTCTTCCGGCGGAACGCGTTGCCAATTTCGAGGTTAATCGTCGTCAGCGTAGGCGTCTTCTCCAGAATCGTCCTGTAGGCCGCGATCGCCTGGTCGTACTGCCCGGCGTCCACGAATGCTCGGGCCGATTCCAGCGCCGCCTGCAGTTCTTTTGAACCCGCGCCCCCCGTCGCGGATGACGAGGACCCGCCTGCCGTCCGGTTCAGCCGGAATTCAATCGGCGGGTTTGGCCTGAGCGTGGAGACTTCAGTTCTTCCCTGGACCGGCGCGTAGCCTCGTGCCGAGACCGTGAACGACCACATGCCCTTCTGCAGCCCGATCATAGAGAATCGGCCCTTGTCGTCGGCGGTGGCCGTGACCGTGCCGGGGGTCGCGGTCGGGTTCTCTGCTTTGATTGTTGCGCCCTTCACCGGCTGGCCGACATCGTCGCTCACAACACCCGAGATCCGTCCGACCTGCGCAAAGACAGGTCCGGCCAGAGCCAGCAGGCACAACGCTGAGATTGCGACGGTTCGCATGAGACGAGAACAGGGAAGTTCGTGCATGAGTTCTCCTGCGGGCAAGGGCCTGCAGGAAGAGTCGAACGTGGTTCGACTCTTCCCGTCGAGGGGCCTACCTGATCGCCGTACCGGCCTGCGCCACGTTCACCACGTGCGCGCCTCCGTAGTAGATGGCATTGAAGAGGAACTTGAACGTGCCGTGCGGCTGGCCACGGAAGGTGATTTCCGGCGCGAGGAGGCACACCTTGCCCTTTCCCAAGGTGGCGTCCACTGCGATTATCGTGCCCTTAAGATAGTGCTGCCCCCAGGCCCATCCACTCTTGAGCGGCCGAGAGGTGGGGAACCATGCCACCGGGCGCACGCCGCGGAGCGGCGCATCAGGCCCGAGACGGAAGGCCGGACTTCGGTCGAACATCATGTCCGCCGTTTCGTCGAATCCATACGCCAACGGATTCGTAGGATCGACGCTAGCCTGGAGCACCGATCCCGGAACGTAGAACTTGTCTCCCGTCAGCGGACGTTCCACTCCCGCCGCCGTTGTGTCGACCAGCGCGCTGGTCACGGGCAGTCCGAGATGGTACGCGATGTTGGTCGACGAGCCGATGGCGACGATCGTGCCCCCGTCTTCCACGAACTTCCGGAGTTGCGGCACTGTCGTGGCCACCGTTACGCTGCCGACCCGGTCTTTGAACTCGGCCGGCAGGTCGGCTGGAGCCGATCCCTCGTCTCGTGACTCCCGGCCGGCCGCTCCGTCAACCAGAGGGATCGCTCCGGTCGGGAAGATGATCACGTCGTACTTTGCCGCCAGATTGCCGGCGTCGAGAGCCGGCGGATAGATCACATCGAACGCCAGCGGAAACGCCTGCTCGAACATCCAGCGAATCCAACCCGATGGCATCGAACCGCCGTACTGGTCCCACAGGGCGACGCGCATCGGCCGCAGCTTGAACGCATCGCCGGCCGGCTTCACCGCCGTTGTTTCGAACGTCAAACCCAAGTCGGCGGCCAGCCGTTCCACGAACGGTCGAGTCGTGGGCCTGTTCGGCACGTAGATAGTACCGGCGGGATAGGTCTTGCCGCCCACTGCAAACGGGGCTTTCAGCCAGTAGACCTCTTCCTTCGCGCCAAGCAGCCGTGTCGTGGCGACGAACGCATCGGTTACTCGATGGTCGAGCAGGTAGCCGACCGCCGGTTTCGCCGCCGCCGTCACCTTGCCCGGAACTGGCTTGAGAGGCGTCAGCGGAAGCGCCTCGAAGGGGCCGTCGAACGCGTCGATAATACGATCGAACTTCACACCCATCTGGAAGGCCAGTGTGTAACCGGTCACGTCGTAAGGCGGCTTGGGTGGTCCGCCTGGGTAAAAGAAGTCGTTCGGGTGATCTTGCGGCTCGAACATGTCGCGCAGGTGCGGGCGAAACGCTTGAGCGGCCTTCACCACGTACGAACCACCCGGGTACGTCTTGCCTGCAACCTGGAACGGGCCTGTCGCCCGATGGACGACCACGCCGGCCTTGATCAGGGCGTTGACGAACTTCGTCGCCGTGATGAAATCGGCCTGATCGGCCGGCACGATGTAACCGCGAGGATCCCGGCGCTCGGGCGTGCGCATCAGATCCCAGTACTTCATCGGCACTGGCACGCCTTCGCCCACGCGGGTTTCACCGCCGCGACCAGAACGGGTGGCGGCGCTGCCTGCTGCCTCCTTCGCCGCCGCGGCCTTCGCCTGCTCGATCCATTGGGGCTGGAGCGTCCAGTAGTCGCTGCTCCCGCGGTCGATCGAGTTTCGGCCCATCCGATAGATCCGGAACAGGAAGTCCTCCCGGTGCTTGGAGGCGACATCGAGAATGGCGCGGTTGGCCGAGATGATGTAGTCGATCGACTGGCGGAAGTGCCACACCTTCTGCGGCGGCAGCGGAAGCGGCAGATCCTGGTGGGGCAACTGGCGATCGAGCACCAACGGAATCTCGATCGGCGTCGGGTCACCCTTGATTTCGGTCAGGATGCCGATCTGATTGTGAAAGCCGGCCGTCGTCCGCTCGCCGCCGTTGTACCACGTCGAGTAGGCAGCTTCGGACCGCATCGCCGCCCCGCCCTTGCCCTCAGTCACAAACCGGTTGTGAATCGACGCGCTGACCAGGTCGATACCCATCGGCACCAGCGGATCTTCGTTGTAGTTGAACGGGTCGCGGAATGGCGGGACAAACAGGACGGCGCCCACCGGCCCGGTCTGGTGCTGGTTGTACATGATCTGCGGGATCCAGTCGATGTACAGCAGGCGGTTGATCGCTTCCGTTTCGGGTTGATTGGCGATGTACGAGTCGCGGTTGTTGTCGTGACCGACGTACTTCTGGTAGAGGCGCGGAATGGCTGCCGTGGATCGTTTCCTGGGGTCCGGTTCCCGCATGTACCAGTTCGACACGAGATCCATGCCGTCGGGATTGGCCGGCGTCAAGAGCAGAATCACGTCGTTGAGGAACCGAAGCGTTTCGGGATCGTTCTGGCTCACCATCTGGTACGCCATCAGGAACAGTTCCTGCGCGTTGACCGTTTCGGTTGCGTGCAGCCCGCCGTCGATCCAGACGACCGCCTTGCCCTCGGCGGCCAGCGCACGCGCCTGATCGTCGGTCAGGTCCTCGGCGCGCGCGAGCCGCCGGGAAATGTCCCTGTAACGGTCCAACTTCTTGTGGTTTTCGGGCGAGGTGATGATCGCCATGATCATGGGTCGCCCCTCCGCGGTCTTGCCGACCTCAACCACCTTCATCCGATCCGATTCCTGGTCGAGTTTGGCGAAGTACGCCTGCAACTGCGCGTAGTTGCCGAGAAAGTAGTCGTCACCGACGGTGTATGGTCCGAATGTCGGAGGCGTGAACCTGCCTTGTGATTGCGCCACGGGGGCTGCAGATACAAGCACCAGCAGCAGGGAGGCGACCAGCCAGGATCTCTTCTGCAACATTGACCCTCCTCGTCAGCTTTCTAGCGACGTCGGCGGTCGGACGCCGACCGTCGAGGCACGGTCGGTAGCCTAACGCCTTTTGGACCTGAAATCTACGGATCCATTCAGTGAATCCGTCAAGCCGATCCGCTCAACGATCAATCTCTTCGGGGCGCGCGACCGATTGGTCCGGATCCCGAAGAGGACCATCTGGTAGAATCTGCCCGCAACGCGGACGCCAGGAAGTCCATGACTCAGAACCGTCGAGACGGGTTCACCCAGACCGCTCTCCAGCCACGCCACTGGCCGTTGCTGACCATCTATGCGATGTCTGGAGCTGCCGCCCTGATCTACGAAGTCGTCTGGACGCGGGTGTTCGGCCTGCTCATGGGCCACGGAACAGCCGCCATCAGCACGGTGCTGGCGGCCTATATGGGCGGCATGGCAGCAGGTGCGCTGGTGGCAGGGCAACTGGCGCCGTCATGGTCCCGGCGGCGGGCCCTTCGTATCTACGCGGGTCTCGAGGTGACCATCGCCGCAAGCGCCATACTGGTGCCCTTCGGCCTTGAAGCGTGCAAACCGATGCTGGCGGCTGTGTATGGCCACGATGGCGCCGGGTGGCTGTTCGGTGCCGTACGTCTGGCCATCAGTCTTGCGCTGCTGGCGCTGCCGACGGCCGCCATGGGAGCGACTTTCCCGGCAGCGACGCGGTGGCTGGTTCGCGAGGCCGGCCACCCCGGTGGCGAAGCCGGTGCGCTGTACGCCGCCAACACGCTGGGTGCGTCCGTCGGCGCGCTGGCAGCAGGTTTCCTGCTGATGCCGCAGTTCGGCGCACGCCAGACCGTGGCCACCGCGATCGCGATCAATGTGATGGCCGCGATGGCGGCGTTCCGAATCGCCGCACGATCTTCTGAGCCACCGGGTCCAGTCGCGCCCCCTGTCTTCTCGGTGCCGAATCGCCGCGCAACGACTGCGCGGAATCGACGGTATCGGCTCGACCCGCCCGGCCAGACTCTCGAGTTGCCGCCGCCCCGGCCCTGGCTTGCGGCGGTGGCCCTGGCGCTGTCCGGTTGTGCGGCGCTCATCTCGGAAGTCACCTGGACGCGGGTGCTTGCGCTGGTGCTCGGCCCCACCACGTACGCGTTCAGTGCCATGCTGGTGATCTTCATCGGCGGCCTCGCCCTTGGCGCGGCCTTTGGGACATGGCTGGCGCGAAGGACGCGTCAGCCAGTCTTCTGGCTCGGTGCGGCCCTGGCGCTCACCACGATCGGCTCGGTTGGGATCTCCACATTCATCAACCGTCTTCCGCTGATCATCGCCGAGGCGGCAGCGGCCCCCGATTTTGCCCTTGTGCGAATGATCGGGCTGCAGGCGCTCCTTGGCGCCGCGGTCCTGCTACCCATGACGAGCGCCCTCGGTGCGGCCTTTCCGCTCGCGCTGGCTGTCGCGACCCGTGACGTCGATGGGGCGTCTCACGATGTCGCCGGGATCTACGCGGCCAACACGGCCGGCGCCATCGTCGGTGCGCTGTTGGCAGGTTTCGTACTCGTTCCCATGCTGGGCCTGCAGCACACCGTGCAAGTATCCGCGGCGTTGGGCGTCGTCGGAAGCGCCATCGTCTTGTCGATGCCACCCCGCACGTACCATCCCCGCATCGTCGGGATGTTGATACCGGGCCTGGCTCTGGCCGCGGCACTCATTGTTCCCGCCTGGGATGTCGAACTGCTGGCGAGCGGTGCCTACAAGTACGCGCCCTACCTGACAGGTCTCGATGCCGAGTCCGCTCTTCGGGCAGGCACGGTGCTGTACTACGCCGATGGCGCGATCGGCACCGTCTCAGTCAAACGCACAGCCGGGACGACGACGCTCGCCATCGACGGCAAGATCGACGCATCGGACGGCGGCGACATGCTGACGCAGAAACTGCTCGGGCATCTGCCGATGCTGATGCATCCGGCGCCGCGACGAGCGTGCGTGATCGGCCTCGGCAGCGGCGTGACGCTGGCCGCCGTGCTGCGTCACCCGGTGCGGAACGTGGATGTAATCGAGATCTCTCCCGAGGTTGTGCGCGCGTCGGAGTTCTTCCGGGACGTCAATCACAACGCGCTGGCCGATGCGCGCGCGCAGCTGGTCGTTGGCGACGGGCGTTCGCATTTGCTCCTGACCCGCACCGCCTACGATGTCATCATTTCAGAGCCGTCAAACCCATGGATCGCGGGGATGGCAGCGCTTTTCACTCGCGAGTTCTTCGATGCTGTGCGCCTCCGGCTCGCACCCGGCGGAATCGCCTGTCAGTGGGCGCACGCCTACGACATGCGGGAATCCGATCTGCGATCGATCGTGGCGACCTTCGCCTCCGTCTTTCCAGAGACTTCCCTGTGGCTGGTCGGAGAATCGGACGTGCTGCTGATTGGGTCGACGACGCGGCTCGATCTGCGGGCGGCGCGTCTCGCAGACTTTTGGAACACACGAGAGGTTGCCGGCGATCTTCGATCGGTCGACGCGACGCGGCCGTTCTCGGTGCTGTCTCTGCTCGCGGGTGATCCTCGACAGGTTCTTGCGTACGCCGCGCACGCGCCGCTCCAGTCTGACGATCGACTGGCCCTCGAGTACTCGGCGCCCAAAGCGATCTACGGACGCGGGGGCACGACGGCCGTTGAGGAGCTTCCCAGATTCTTCCAAGCTGAGAATCTGCCGGATGATTTCTCGCGTCTTCTGAGGTACGCATCGGCCTCCGACTGGGTCGACCGAGGACGCCTGCTCCTGCGAGCCGAAGCCCCGCGCCAGGCCTGGGAGAGTTTTGTTCGTGCAATCGGGCTTGACACGAAAGATCGCGGGGCGCTTGACGGTCTCACCAGGGCGGCTCTGCCAGCCAACCGGGCGCCCGAAGCGTTGGTTCTGTTGCGGCGGCTGCTGACGCAGGATCCGGCCAATTCGGCGGCCGGCGTCGCGCTGTCGCGCCTTTTGGCATCGCACGACGAGTGGGACGAAGCCGTGCGCGTTGCGCGGGAAGCCGCCCGGCGCACGCCGGCCGACCCAGCCGTGTGGGAACAACTTGCCTCGCTCGCGGCCGATCGCGGGGCGGCAGAGACGCTGGCGCCGCTTGTCACGGCGATGAGTCGTGATTTTCCCGACCGGCCCGATACGTCCTACTACTCAGCCGTGCTGCATTTCTTCGAAGGCCGATCTGATGAAGCGGCGAGGCTGGCCCGAGTCGTTCTGGAAGCCGATCCGGCGCACGCACGCGCCTGGGCCCTGCTGGGCGCGTCGCTGGCATCGATGGGACGCGGCAACGAAGCGCGGGACGCGTTCGAATCGGCGATACGCGTGGACCCCAGATCACCCTCCGTCTACTTCAATCTGGGGCTCCTGAGCCGCGACAGCGGAGATGAGCACGCCGCAGTTGCGCGCTTTGCCGAGGCGCTCTCGGTAGATCCTTCCTACGAACCCGCCCGCGCCGCTCTGGCTGACCAACTGGAACGGCGGGGCGCCGCGGATCGGGCAGCACGGCTCAGGCAGCCTCGGTGACTCTCTCACGTCGGGCGACTCCATCGTCGCGTTCGGCGCGCGATGTGGCTTCAAGCAGTCGATCCACGCGTGCATTGTACTGTGGAGTTCAGCGGATGCGACGGGACGTGGTCGGACACCAGGTGATTCATCATGTGTGTCGAGCGCGCAGACGGACGCGCGTTTGACAGCACGGCCGGAAAGCCGTAGATTCCAGTTGAGAATCGTACTGGTAGGCGGTTTGTCCTCGCCGGCCGGTCTGCGTGCATGACCGGCCCCCGACAATCACAAGGAGAGAGCCTGATGACCCGCTTTGTTCGAATCCTCGTGCTCGCGGTGGCCTGCGCGGCCGTCGGAGCATCGGTATCGTGTTCGAAGAAGGCTCCGGTGACCGCGCCGACGCCGCCGCCCCCGCCGCCACCCGTGATACCGCCGCCGCCGCCGCCCCCGCCACCACCTCCGCCGCCACCCCCGCCCCCGCCGGCGCCAAGACCGTTGACCGAAGACGAGTTGTTCGCCCGGAAGAGCCTCGCCGACCTCAATGCGGAGAAGCCGCTACAGGACGTGTTCTTTGATTACGACCAGGCGGTCCTGCGTGACGATGCCCGCGCGGCGGTGCAGAAGAACGCTGACTGGCTCAAGCGCTGGACCGGCGCCAAGATCGTGATCGAGGGACATTGCGACGCACGGGGCACCAGCGAATACAACATGGCGCTCGGGGAGCGCCGGGCGGCGGCTGTCCGCGACTACGTGGCCAGTCTCGGGATTGCGGCCGATCGCGTGATGGTCGTGAGTAAGGGGAAGGAGTCGCCGTCCTGTTCCGAGGAGAACGAGGCCTGCTGGTCGCAGAACCGGCGCGGCCACTTCGTCATCTCGGCAAAGTAACGCCCGCCTCCTCCGCCAGAGCCTTCGCGGCCGCGAGTGGATCTGGCGCGGCGATGATCGGCCGGCCAACGACGATGAAGCTGGCGCCAGCGGCCATCGCTGCGCCAGCCGTCATCGTCCGGGCCTGATCATCGCGCTTGCGGCCGGCGTCGTCGGGATCGTGCGCCCGGATGCCGGGCGTGACCAGCACGAACTGATCGCCGCGGTCCGCGCGCAGGCGAGCCACCTCGTGCGGCGAGGCCACCACGCCGTCCAGTCCCGCCTCCTGGGCGAGCCAGGCGAGCGCGTCGACCTGATCGAGAATCGACCGCTGGATGCCGACTGACGCGATCGTGTTCTGATCGAAGCTCGTCAGGACCGTGATGGCAATGATGAGCGGGGGCGTCACGCCGGCCGCGGCCGCGCTCGCCCGCGCGGCTTCGCCGGCCGCCTTCATCATCGCGAGACCTCCGCTGGCGTGCACATCGATCATCCAGGCGCCGAGTCTGGCTGCCTCGGCTGCCGCTGCCGCGACGGTGTTCGGGATGTCGTGGTACTTCAGATCGAGGAAGACCCGGTGGCCGCGCTCGGTGAGGCGGCGGATGATTTCAGGCCCGGCTGCGGTGAATAACTGGCTGCCGACTTTGACGGCGCCAACCACGCCCCGCAACCGGTCAGCCAGAGCCAGCGCGCTCGACGGGCTGTCCACATCCAGCGCGACAATGATCGGATTCTGAGCAGTCATGCCAACAGCGTCCCCAGAACGGTGTACACCCGGTTCTGACACCCCTAAGCGCAGAGCGTGAAACCGTATCTAGTCGCGATCGATGTTCAACGTCCCCACCAGGTCGGCGACGCGTTCGATGCCGTGCCGCTCGAGGTACTCGTCGAGACCAGCGATCAACTTCGTCCAGATGAACGGATCGACAAAGCACGCCGTGCCCACTTGCACGGCGGTCGCACCGGCGATCATGAACTCGAGAACATCCCGCGCGGAGGCGATGCCCCCCATGCCGATAATCGGGATGTGCACGGCGCGCGCGCAGTCGTACACCATCCGCACGGCGATTGGCCTGATGGCGGGTCCGCTCAATCCACCCACGACATTGGAGAGTCTTGGCCGCCGCGTCTCGACGTCGATGGCCATCGCCAGAAACGTATTGACGAGCGATACCGCGTCGGCGCCCGCCTCTTCGGCCGCCTTGGCGAATGACGACACACTGGACACATTGGGCGTCAGCTTCGGGATGATCGGCAGTCGCGTCGCCTGGCGCACGGCGCTGACGACGGCATGGGTGCTGGCGAGATCGCAACCGAACTGAATGCCCCCTTCCTTGATGTTGGGACACGAAATGTTCAGCTCGAGCGCTGCGACGCCCTCGACATCCGAGAGGATGCGGGCCAGTTCCACATACTCACTAATGGTCGATCCACAGATGTTGACGATGACCACCGCGCCGAGACGCCGCAACTCCGGCATCTTCTCACGGACGAACCGGTGGACGCCGATGCCCTGGAGCCCGATCGCGTTCAGCATGCCCGACGGCGTTTCGACGATCCGCGGCGGCGGATGACCCTCTCGTTCAGCTAGAAAGAGGCCCTTGACGGCGATAGCACCGAGGCTCGCCAGGTCGACCACGTCCGCGTACTCGAGGCCGTAACCGAAACAGCCGCTGGCTGGGATGACGGGGTTCTTCAGCACCAGCGAGCCGATGCAGACGCTCAGATCAGCCTTCATTCCCACACCAGATCATCGCCACGAAACACCGGGCCGTTCAGACACGAGCGCACAAAGTGCGCGTGCCCGTCTTCGTCTCGAACACGGATCACGCAGCTGTAGCATCCGCCCATGCCGCATCCCATGATCCGCTCGGTCGACAGCTGGGACGGGCGTTGGTAGCGGCGGGCCAGATCGGCGACCGCCTTGAGCATGGGTTCAGGCCCGCAGGCGTACAGCGTGAGGCCGGCTGATGCGGGCTGCGCCGAGAGCGCGCGCTCGAGCGGCACGGTCACGCGGCCGTCGGTGCCGCGGCTGCCGTCTTCGGTCGCCAGTTCAAGTGCGACGCCACGGCTCTCGAACCAGTCAAGATAGAACAGGTCTGTGTGGCTGCGGCCGCCGTAGAAGAGCCGCGTCCTCGTGCCCGCTGACCGAAGCTCTTCGGTGAGCGTGGCGAACGGCGCCAGGCCCACGCCTCCGGCCACCATCCATGCCTCCGACGGCGGGCCGACTGTGGCGAAGGGCTTGCCGAGCGGACCGAGACAGTCGAGGTGATCACCGACCGCCGCCTCGAACAGGCGCGACGTAGCGGCGCCGACGCGCTTGCAGAAAACCGATATCGCGTACGGTGTGGCGTCGGCTCGCCGGAGCACCTCGAAGACCGAGAATGGCCGCCGAAGCAGCGGGTCCGTGCCGCCCACGGTCCGGACCATCACGAACTGACCGGCCCGTGCCGACGCCGCGATCGCCGGGGCCGCTAGCACGAGTACGTTGTAGTCCGCCGACAGGTGGGTGTTCGAAAGCACCTCGGCGTGCACATCGACCGGAGCAGCCATGGAGAAAGTATACCGTTGGAGGTGTAAAGTACGGGCCGGAGCCTGAGCGACGTGCGATATCTTCGAATGCTCACCAATGCGGTCATTGCCGGCGTGGCCGTCGCGCTGTACATCGCCGTGCTCATGCTGCAACTCAACCCGCACTACTCGCTGGCAGGCTTTCCGGCGCTTGTACTGACGCTGGTCGCCTCCTACGGCCTCAACGTCGCGGCTGTCTTCTATGGGTTGATCGTGGTGCACCAGGTGGTGGCGGCCGAGCCGATCTCGCCCGGCTGGATCAGCTTCCGCGTGCTCGTGTGGCTCTGCGCGATTGGCGCGGGGACGGGCGCAGCTCTGACTTGGACGAACCTGCAGGGCTTTGGTCCCGTGCTCGACCCGTCGACCGTGCTGCGGATGACGGGCGGGGCGGTGGCCCTCACGCTGTGTGCCGCCTTCATGCTGATGCTGGCAATCTGGCATCGATGGAGGGCCCCCCTGGGCTCGAAGTACGAACCGGTCCTGCTGGCGTTGCTTCTGATGGCGTCGGTGGCCGTGCCGATGACGTTTCGGGGCCCCGGCACCGATGCCACCAGACCGCCGCGCGACGCGGGCGGCCTCGCCGCGACGGCCGAAGCAGCGGGCGAAAGCCGGGTCACCCTGCTGCTGTTTGAAGGCGCCTCGCTCGATGTCATCGCGCCGGGAGCCGCCGATGGACGTCTGCCGCATTTCGGACGGCTGGCTCAGTCGGCGGCGTTCATGCACGTCGCGACGATCCGTCCCACTCAGCCAGGCACGGTGTGGACCGCCGCGGCGACGGGCAAACTGCCGGTGAAGACCGGCATCAGGTCGGCGGCCACGTACTGGCCCGTTGGCGGCACGGACGCGATCGAGGTGCTGCCGGATTCGTGTTTTGCGCACGCGCTCGTGCGGTTTGGTTTCCTTCGACAGCAGCTTCATACGAGCCGCGACCTGACGGCGCGATCACTCTGGAACATCCTCAGCCAGCAGGGCGTCCCAGTCGGGATCATCAACTGGTCCGTCACGCAGCCGGCGCGCGAACTGCGTGGGTACCAGGTGAGCGATGAGTTCGCGCAGTTGGCGGGATCGAGCGTCGACCTCGACAACACCGAGGGCGCCTGGCCGCGCGAAGCGGCGAGTGTGGCCGCTGCCGCGCTCACCAATCCCGGAGTCGATACGCGGGGAGCGCCGGCGCCGGCCCGCAGCGATGCGAGCGAACTGATCGCGAGCACGTGCCGTTCAGACCGCGCGTACGAGCGGATGGCCACCGATCTGGAGGGATCCTTCCCCAGCCGGTTCCGAGCCGTTCGGTACAGATGTCTTGATGCGGCGGGGCACTATCTGCTTCGCTATGCGCAGCCCAATCCGTTTGGCGATGTGTCCGCCGAGGACGTCGAGCGATACAACCTCGCACTCGGCGGATTCTACGCAGCCGCCGACGCCGCTGTGGGCCGGGCGATTGCCGGGATGCGGCCGGGAGACCTGTTGATCGTGATGTCCGGCTTCGGCATGGACCCGATGGACATCGGGAAACAGTTGCTGGAGAGGACATTTGGCAACCCCGTGCCGACCGGTACTCACGAGCGCGCGCCGGATGGATTCATGTTTGTGTTCGGGTCGGCCGTCACGCCTGGCCGATATGCCCGGGCGTCGATTGTCGACCTCGTACCGACGGTGTTGTACTTCTTCGGACTGCCGGTGGGCCGCGACATGGATGGATTTGCCAGGACCGACATCTTCAGCCGGGACTTCACGACGCACCGGCCGATTACGTACATCCCCACATACGAGCGGTAGCGGTATACTTAGGTAGCTCTTTAACGGTGGCCCGAGAGGCCACAAAGAGGCACATCGTGAACCATCGCCGCACTCCGCCTGACTCCCGGTCGGCTTCCCGACCGACGTTCAACCTCGCTTCCCGAATCCCGAATCCCGAATCCCGATTCCCGAACCCCGCCTGCCACGCCGAAGTCCTTCGACAGGCTCAGGACGAAGGCGCGAATCCCGACTCTCCGTTCCCAGGAGGATTCCATGCCCATCGTGATGGATGCCGATCGCGTCAGCCGATCGCTCATGAGGATCGCGCACGAGATCGTCGAGCGCAACCGCGGCGTCGACCAACTCGCACTGGTCGGCGTGCGGACTCGCGGCGTGCCGATTGCCCGCCGGCTGGCCTCGCTCCTGCTGACGATCACGGGCCGTGAGGTGCCTAACGGCGCCCTCGACATCACGCTCTACCGAGACGACCTGATGCGGCACGCGGTGGGCCCGCAGCCCATCGTCCGGCCCACCGAGATCCCGTTCTCCATCGACGACCGCCACATCATCCTCGTCGACGATGTGCTGTTCACCGGGCGCACCATCAGGGCGGCGCTCGACGCCCTGATCGACTTTGGCCGCCCGCGCACGATCCAGCTCGTTGTGCTGGTCGACCGTGGCCACCGGGAGCTGCCGATCAAGGCCGACTACGTCGGCAAGAACCTGCCGACTGCGCTGGCCGAGACGATCCGGGTCCGCCTCTCCGAGGTCGACGAGGTCGACGAGGTGAGCATCGAGCGCGCGGAAGGAGACCAGGCATGAGCGAGACAGCCAGTCGTCTGCGGGGCAAGGACCTGCTCGGGATTGCCGACCTTGACGTGTCGGAAATCAATCTGATCCTGGACACCGCGGAGGCGATGAAGGAAGTCGCGTCGCGGTCCATCAAGAAGGTACCGACGTTGCGGGGCAAGACGGTCATCAATCTGTTCTTCGAACCGTCAACGCGGACGCGAACGTCGTTCGAGATTGCGGAGAAACGGTTGAGCGCAGACACCCTGAACATCGCGATCGCGATGTCGAGCGTCGTGAAGGGTGAGACGTTGATCGACACCGCGCTCAACCTCGAGGCGATTGCGCCGGCCATCATGGTGGTTCGACACGCTTCGTCGGGCGCATGCCACCTGCTGGCGCGCACCTGCCGGGCGGGAATCGTGAACGCGGGGGACGGAACGCACGAGCACCCGACGCAGGGCCTGCTCGACGCCTTCACCATCCGCGAACGCAAGGGCCGGATTGCCGGGCTGAAGATCGCGATTGTCGGCGATCTGCTCCACAGCCGCGTGTTCCGGTCGAACATCCTGCTGTTGACCAAGCTTGGCGCCGACGTCTGGGCCTGCGGCCCGCCAACGCTGATGCCCCCGGGGCTCGATCGGCTCGGCGTCCATGCGACCACCCGCGTCGACGAAGCGGTCGACGGGGCGGACGCGATCATGATGCTGCGCATTCAACTCGAGCGCATGCAGGGCGGCTTCTTCCCGTCGCTGCGGGAGTACTTCACCGTGTTCGGGATGACGCCGGAGCGTGTGCGGCTTGCCAAGCCCGATGCCATCATCATGCACCCCGGGCCGATGAACCGTGGGGTCGAGATCGCATCGGAGGTCGCGGACGGGCCCGCGTCGGTCATCCTCGATCAGGTGACCAACGGCGTGGCTGTTCGCATGGCGGTGCTCTACCTGCTGGCCGGAGGAGGCGAGAATGAAGCTGCTGCTTAAAGGCGCCCGCGTCGTCGACCCGGCATCCGGCATCGATGGGATTCGCGACGTGCTGGTGGACGGCGATCGAATCTCCCGGGTGGACACGTCGATTCCCGCCGAGGCGGCCGCCGGGGCCCACATCGTGGAACTGGGTCCGTCGCTGGTCGTTGTGCCGGGCCTGATCGACATGCACGTGCACTTGCGCGAGCCGGGCTATGAACACAAGGAGACGGTCGCCAGCGGCACGGCGGCCGCGGTGGCTGGCGGCTTTGCCGCCGTCGCGTGCATGCCGAACACGAACCCGGTCAACGATAACGCGAGCGTGACGCGCTTCATCCTGAAGCAGGCCGCCGCGGCGAATCTGGCCCGCGTGTACCCGATCGGCGCCGTGTCGAACGGATCGAACGGGGAGCACCTGGCCGAGATCGCCGACATGCGAGAAGCCGGGTGCGTCGCCTTTTCCGATGACGGTCGGCCGGTGGCCACCGCGGCGCTGATGCGGCGTGCGCTCGAGTACGCCGGCATGTTCGACATGCCCATCATCGACCACTGCGAAGACCGGTCGCTCGCCGGAGAGGGCGTGGCTCACGAGGGATTCCACGCCGCTCAACTGGGGTTGCGGGGCATCCCGGCGGCGGCCGAAGACGTGATGGTCGAGCGCGACATCGTCCTGGCCCACGCCACCGGCGGGCACGTCCACATCGCCCACCTGAGCACGGCCGGCGCGGTGCGCGCGGTGCGCGCCGGGAAGTCGCGCGGTGCCCGCGTCACCTGCGAGGTGACGCCGCACCACTTCACCCTCTCCGACGAGCGGCTTCGGGCCCCGCTCATCTACGACACCAACCTGAAGATGAATCCGCCGCTCCGGGGCGACACCGACCGGGACGCGCTGCTGGCCGGGATCAGAGACGGATCGATCGACGTCGTGGCGACCGATCATGCGCCGCATCACGCCGACGACAAGAGAGTGGAATTCGACCGCGCGTCGTTCGGCATCGTCGGCCTCGAGACGGCCGTGTCGCTCTGCATCGACGGCCTGGTCCACGCCGGCGTCATCGGCATGGGCCGGCTGGTTGAGCTGCTTTCAGTGAACCCGGCCAGGATTCTCAAGCTGCCTGGCGGGCGGATTGCGCCTGGAGACACCGCGGACATCACGATTCTGGCTCCAGACCTTCAGGTGATCGTGTCCGCCGCCGCGTTCCGCTCCAAGGCCAGGAACACGCCATTTGACGGGTGGCCGCTTCGGGGCGGAGTGGCCGCCACCTTCATCGGGGGCCGCGTCGTCTTTGCCAATGCCGCCGTATCTCAGGCCGCCGGCCTGGAGAGGAGAGAGGTGTGAGAGGTCGTGACGAGATCCGCCAGAAGGCGTTCGACGAACTGCAGCGGGCAGGTGTGCTCATGCTCGACGGCCACTTCGACTATGGCAATGGGTACCACGGCAGGGTGTATCTGAACCCGCACCAGTTGTTCAGGTTTCCCTCGACGATCTGGCGGTTCGCCCAGGATCTGATTGATCTCATGCCGGCGGCGATGATCGAACAGGCCGACGTGGTGGCCGGACCTGCCACCGGCGGGGCGCTGCTGGCGCACACGATTGCCGGCCTGCTCGACAGCCGGCGCAAACTGACGGAACCGGCGCGGCTGTTCGCGCCCTTTGCGCCCGACCACGCCGGCGGCCACACGCTGCGTCCGTTCTACGGCGCGCAGATGGCGGGCAAGCGGGTGTTGATCGCCGACGATGTGCGCAACACCGGCCAGACGTTTGAGCGGTGCGCCGCGCTGGTCGCACAGGCCGGGGGCATCGTGATCGGCACCGTGGAGATCTGTGATCGGCTCGAAGCCATCGTCAATCTCGGGGTCCCGAATGTGGCCGTGGCCGAGTACCGGGCGCCGGATAACTACCCGGTTGCCTCGTGCCCGCTATGTCGCGAGGGACGGGCGATCAGCGCGTTTTAGGGGGCCACACGGCAAACGTCCGCCATCTCAAGCCCGCGCTCGACCGGTTGTACCGCGAGTGTGATTGGAGCGGGCGCATCAGCGATCCGATCGAGCGGGTGCGCCCCTTCACCGATCCGGCCGACACCGAAATTGTCGCTTTCTGTGCAGCCGGCCTCGCGTTTGGCCGTGTGGCCGGCATCCTGGCCTCGATCGATGCCTTGCTTGAGGTGATGGGACCGTCGCCGTCGGCGTTCGTCCGGCGGTTCGAGCCGGAGCGCGACGCCGCACGACTTGAACATCTCGGGCATCGCTGGACGCGCGGGCGGGACCTTGCAGCGCTGCTCTGGACGCTGAAGCAGCTGCTGGAGGATGCCGGATCGCTCGAGCAGTTCTTTATTGACGGCGATACACCCTCGTCGCCGGATATTGGTCCGGGGCTTGATCGCTTCTGTGAGCGTGCGAAACAGGTTGATCTGAGGCGCGTGTACGGGCGCACCGCAGGACGGCCCGGTGTCCACACCTTCTTCGCGCGGCCCTCGGCCGGGAGCGCGTGCAAGCGCCTGAACCTGTTTCTTCGCTGGATGGTGCGTCGCGACGGGATCGACCTCGGCGTCTGGAAGCGCGTTTCGGCGTCGCGCCTGATCATCCCGCTCGACGTGCACGTCGTTCGCGTTGGCCAGTGCCTGGGCCTGACGACCTATCGGACACCGGGCTGGCGGATGGCCGCCGACATCACGGCCTCCCTGCGGACACTCGATCCTGATGATCCGGTGCGCTACGACTTTGCGCTGTGCCACCTCGGGATGCTGAACTTGTGCGGATTCAATCGGCCGGCGGGGGACTCCCATTGCCCGCTGCGGGGCGCATGCCGGCCGCGCGCTCGTAGACCGCAAGCGTCTCGTCCACCATCCGATCCACGCTGAATCGGGCCCGCACCCGTTCCAAGCCCGCGTTGCCCATCTGCGTCCGGAGCGGCGCGTCGTTGAGCAGACGCAGGATGGCCTCGGCCATCGCGGCGGGTTTCTGGGCGGGCACCAGCAGCCCGGTGACCCCGTGCTCCACGACTTCCGGGATGCCTCCCGCGTCGGTCGCCACGACGGGTTTGGACGAGGCCATCGCATCCAGGATCGACGTCCCGAGGCCCTCGGTGATCGAACTCATGACGAACACATCCAGACTCTTGATGAGCGCGAGCACGTTGGGCTGAAAGCCGACGAGCCGGACGTGATGATCGAGCCCCAGCGCCTTGATCTGCCGCTGCAGCTGCGATCGAAGCTCGCCTTCGCCGAAGAGAAGCACTTGCACGTCGGGCAGTCGCTGGACGATGAGGGGCACCGCCTCGATGAGATATCGCTGGCCCTTGTGCGCGACGAGCGCCGCGACGTTGCCGACAACGGGCGCGTGCGGCGGCAGCCAGAGTTCCGTGTGGACGTCTGCCGCGGGAATGGCGGCGATCCGATCGACATCGACGCCCTCGTAGACCGTGATCACGCGATCATCCGGGATGCCATCCTCGACGACCATCGCCCGAATCGCATTCGACGAGCACACGACGCAGTCGGCCAACTTGTATTTCCAGCGGGAAAAGGAGTTCTGCTTGAGATGGAAATCGACGCGGCGCGCGACGACAAACGCCGGCCGTCTCTCGCGGCCGAACATCGACAGCGCCATCGCCGTCATTGCCACCGCATGCGGATCGTGCGCGTGAACGACGTCAGGATTCAATTCGCGCAGCACGCGCGACAACTTGAGCGCCGCCCCGAAATCGACTTCATGCAGCGGCGCCAGGCGAATCAGATCGTGTCCCTCCTGGGCCCGGCGGGCGAGTTCTCCTTTCGGATGAGCTACCAGCGCGGCGCGGTGGCCGCGCGCGCGGAGGCCCATCACCGTCTGGAGAACCTGGCTCTGTCCTCCGCGCCAGGAGACCGCGGTGTCGATGTGGAGGGAAAAGGGCATTACTTCTTACTTCTTCCCATCTCCCATAACTTCACGAACTTCAGGAACACGTAGTACGAATTCAGTATCGACACAATCAACCCTGCCGCGCCGTCGCGAACGCCGCCGCGGGCCAGGTAGTTGCGCAGAAACGCCGCGGGCGGGTGGAACGCGAGCTGAACGGCACTGGCGCGTCGCCCATCCTCGAACATCTGGCGTGCCGAGAGACTCGAGTACCGATCGATCGTGGCCAGATGGTGTGACACGTCCCGGTACGGGTAATGCTGCAGAGCCGAGCCAAGGCGGGCGACCTGGCCCTCGGCGTTGACCGACTCGTGAACGTACCGGCCGGTCCAGCGGGCGCGCCGCCGGTCGTACAGCCGGAGCTGGTAATCAGGGTACCAATCGGTGGACCGAATCCAGCGACCCAGATAATGGCTCACGCGAGGTACGCGGTATCCGGCGCACGGAAGATCGCCTTTCAGGAGTGTCTTGATCTCGCGGGCCAGCTCCGGCGTGACACGTTCGTCCGCGTCGAGCGAGAAGATCCAGTCGCCGGAGGCAATGGAGGCGGCGTAGTTCTTTTGCGCGACGTATCCGGGCCACTCCCGCGTCACGACGCGATCGGTGAATCGCCTGGCAATGGCGACCGTGTCATCCGTACTCTGAGCGTCAACGACCACGATTTCGTCGGCCCACGAGACCGACTCGAGGGCCGCGGCGATGTTCGCCGACTCGTTGAGCGTAACGATCGTGACGGTTAAGCCGGACACGAGGGGGAGTGTACAGCAATCTTTCCCGGCCGCGATGATGCAACTACTGGCCGCCGACTGAAATCGACGAGCCGCCCGCCGTGGGCGCTTCCTGAACCGTCTCAAGATCCACGAGCGAAGTGTTGTAGTTGAGCAGCGCCGCCAGCGCCGAATACCGCGCATCGGCCAGGTCGCGCTGGGCCTGGAAGACCAGGAACGTGGTCGACATGCCGGCGGCGTACTTCTTCTGCTCAGCTTCCAGCCGCCGCGCCATCAACCGCTCGGTTGCCTGGGTGGACACCACGCGTTTCTGGTTGGTTTCGACCTGCCTGGCCACATCGCGCACCGAACTGGTCACCTGCAGTTCGAGGTTCTGCAGTTGGATTCGCGCCTGCGACAGCTGCAGCCTCGTCCGGGCCAGGTTCGCCTCGGCGATGCTCGTGCCGATCGGGTAAGACACGTTGACCGCGAACGACCAGCCGTGGAAATCGTTGCTGAACAACCGGCTCAACACCTTGCCAAGCCCCTCTTTGACCTGGCCGATCACCGGCGGCGGGAAACCGCCTTCGCCGAAGGTCAGCTCCGTGCCTCCCGATCCGGTGAGTCCGTACGCCACCTGGGCATTGACGTCGGGCAGTATCTGGTTGCGCTGGAACTTGATGTTCGATTCAGTCAGATCGAGGTTCTTGCGCGCCGAGCGCAAGTCCGTCCGTTTCTCGAGTGCCGCCTTGACCGCGCCTTCCACGTCAACAGTGGGCGGCGCAAACACCGGCTGGTCCGTGAGGTCGAACTTCACGGCCCAGAAGGTTGCGGACTTCGGATCCAGGATCAGCGTCCGCAGCGCGTCCTCGGCCCGACGCACGTTCGATTCGGCGACAATGGCCGCCTCGTCGCGCCGCGCCACCTCGGCCTCGGCCTCGACAATATCAATGGGCGCCATCGTCCCGATTTCGACTCGCGACCGGTTGTTCCGGAGCGATTCCTTGGCCAGGTCGAGCGACTGCTGGGCGACGACATACGCCGCCGCGGAGGCCTTCAGATTCCAGTAGGCGTACTTCACGTTGCGGATCGTCGCCAGCACCGTCTGGCGCAGCGACACATCAGAAATTTCCCGGTTCATCCGCGTGACAGTGAGTTGCTGCCGGGCGTTGTCAACCTGCCGGTTGCGGACCAGGGGCTGGGTGAACGTGAAATTGAGATTCGACGCAAGCGAGGGGTTCGGGCTGTCGTAGACGCTGTTCGACTTTCCACGCGAGGCGTCCCACAACACCGTGTAGTTGGCGCCCCACGGCAGCAGTTGATTGGCGCCGACATTGGCCGAGAACGAATCGCGGACCAGTTGGTTGCTTGCCCCAGCGAAGAAACTGGTGATGGGGCTGACCGTCCGGCCATTCCGCACCGTCGACGTCAGGTTGGGCGTCCACGCCGTCCGGGCCTGGGCGATCGACAGGTCCTGCAATTGCGGATTGATTCTCTCGACCCGGACGTTCAAATTGTTCTCGAGGGCCAGCTTGACCGCCTCTTCGAGTGACAGCGGTTGGGCCGACCCAGCCGGCACCGGGGCGGACGTCTGCGCGAAGGCGGACGCCGAGAGGCCGATGATCGAAAGCACGACGAGACTGATCCGTGCGGCACGAGAAAGCTGTTGAGGCATTGCCATCGACTCCAGGGCTTGTGCGATAACTTCCCTAATCGGCCCAGCCGGCTTGCCGGCGCGAGTCCTCGCGGGCGCGCCCTTCGGACACGACTGTCCTCTGGATATAGACGGATCAGGTTGGACCACGGTTCAGCAAATCCGCTCCGGGTATACTAGCCCGGACCATTCACGAAGGCTAGGAACACGACCGTTTGACGGGTCGAGGGCCGTTTCACCGGGGGGCTCCGGAAATGAATCAGGAAGATGTGCTGGGCCAGTTTCGGCGCCTGGGTGCGCTGCTCGAAGGGCACTTCAGGCTCTCGTCGGGCCTGCACAGCCCGGCGTACCTTCAGTGCGCGCTGGTGCTGCAGCATCCCGCCGAAGCCGAACAACTGGGTCGGGCGCTGGCGGCCCTGATGCCCGGTTTGGGCGCGACCGCGGTGCTGTCCCCCGCGCTTGGCGGCCTGATCATCGGCCACGAGGTGGCCCGGGCGCTGGGCGTGCGGGCTCTCTTTGCCGAGCGCGTCGAGGGTGTGTTGACGCTGAGACGGGGGTTCGGCCTGGCACCCGACGATCGAGTGGTGGTCGTCGAAGACGTCGTGACCACTGGGGGCTCGACCCGCGAGACCATGGACGTGGCTCGGGCTGCCGGGGCCACCGTGGTGGCAGCCGGCGCCGTCATCAATCGCAGTGGAAGCGGGTCGCCGGTTGACGTGCCATTTTCGGCGCTGGCCGCGCTGACGCCGCCGACCTACAAGCCCGAGGCCTGCCCGCTGTGCGCGCAGGGGATCCCGGTGACGAAACCGGGGTCGAGGACGGGGAAGTAGTAAGAGTGGATGTCGATGCCCCGTGTCCTGAAACTCACGCTCTCCTATGACGGCTCCGCCTATGCGGGTTGGCAACGGCAGACCAACGGCCAGTCCATTCAGGGATTGATCGAAGAGGCGCTCAGCCGGATTGATGGGGCGCCAGTCGTGGTGGCCGGCGCCGGCCGCACGGATGCCGGTGTCCATGCCCTGGGCCAGGTTGCGAGCGCCCGGGTTGCGACCTCGCTGGATCAGCCAACCCTGAAGCGAGCGCTCAACGCGATTCTCCCTCCTGATGTCCGGGTCGTCAGTGTCGAGGACGTGGCCGACCAGTTCCATGCCCGGTTCAGCGCGTCGGGCAAGACGTACGAGTATTGGATCTGGCAGGGCGACGTGCTGCCACCGCTGCTCAGGGCGTCGTGCTGGCATGTTCCGCGCGTGCTGGATGTTGCCGCGATGGACGCCGCCGCCCGGCTGCTCGAGGGACGCCACGATTTTGCGGCGTTCCAATCCGCTGGAAGTGATGTCAAGACGAGCGTGCGGACGATCTGGTCCGCCAGGGTCGCCGTCGGGGCGGTGCGATCGGCCGGGGTCGCGTCACCATTCGAATCCGTCACCAGCGACAGCCAGGGCCATCCGGTCGTCGTGCGGATCGAAGCCGATGGATTTCTCCGCCACATGGTCCGGGCGGTTGTCGGAACGCTGGTTGAAGTCGGGGATCATCGCCGCGCCGTCGATTCAATTGCGGCGCTTCTGGGCCGCCCAGACCGTCGCGAGGCAGGCCCGACCGCACCGCCGCGCGGCCTGGTGCTCGTCCGCGTTGATTACCGTCCGGCGGTGGCGCCTGGTGCAGGAAGTCGGTAAGATTAGAGCTTGCGTCCATCAGGTTATCCGCATGTCGCGTGAAGAACTCCTGGCCTGGGTGAAGGCTGGCTCGTCTGACGAGGCGCTGGCGCGGGCCATCGACTTTGATCGGCTTCCGGCTCACATCGCCGTCATCATGGACGGCAATGGCCGGTGGGCGGCACAGCGCCATCTGCCGCGCGTCAAGGGCCATCATGCCGGCATTGAGGCCGTGCGCGACACGGTCGAAACCTGCGCGCGGCTCGGGATCCAGGTGCTGACGCTCTACGCGTTTTCGGTTGAGAACTGGAAGCGCCCTCAAGTTGAAGTCAAGACGCTGATGACGTTGCTCAAGCGCTACCTGCGCCTCGAGTTGAACACGCTCATCGGCAACAACATCCGGTTCCGGGTGATCGGCAGGTTCGAAGGCCTGCCCTCCGACGTGCAGAAGGAACTGGTCAGGGCGGTTGACTCCACGGCGTCATCAACCGGGATGTTCTTCAACATCGCCCTGAACTACGGCGGGCGCGCCGAAATCGTGGATGCCGCCCGCCGCATCGTTGAGACCGGGGTCCGGATCGAGGACCTCGACGAGCGTCGCTTCGGTGAGTTTCTCTACACGGCCGGCCAGCCAGACCCCGATCTGCTGATCCGGACCAGCGGCGAGATGCGTGTCAGCAACTTCCTCTTGTGGCAGATTGCCTACGCGGAGATTTACGTCACCGACGTGTTGTGGCCGGATTTCCGCCGCCGCGACCTGCTGGAGGCCGTCGCCGACTTCCAGAAACGCGATCGGCGCTACGGCGGCATCGCGCCACCGGCTCATGCTCGCGTGGCCCGGTGACTCGCATCCTCAGCGCCGTCGTTCTAATCCCCCTTGTCGTCTCGTGCGTCCTGTTTGCGCCGCAGTGGGTGGTCCTGCTGCTCGTCGAGGCCGTGCTTGTGGCCGCCTTTGTCGAATACGCGGACCTGTACGAGAAGACGGGCGTGCTCATCCCGCGCGTCCCGGCCTGCGCCGCTGCCATGGTCACGGCGGCGGCGTTCGCCTGGCCTGGGCCGACGCCTGCCGATCTCGTCCTGGTCGCCATCCTGATCGCAATCTCGGCGGCCGTGCTCGGCGCGTATCAACCGGCGTCGCACGTGCCGGCCTCGGCCGCGGCGGCGCTGTTCTCGGTCGTCTATCTGGGCCTGCCGCTCGGCTGTCTGGTGGCTATCCGCGGCATGTTCGGCCGCGAGGCCCTCATGCTCGTGTTGATCGTCGTGTGGGTGTCAGACAGCGCGCAATACTACGCCGGGCGGCTGTTCGGCAGGCACAAGCTCTCCCCGACGATCAGCCCCAAGAAGACGATCGAAGGCGCCGCAGGCGGGTTTGTCGCCGGCGTGGCGGTCATGATCGTCCTTGGCCGAATCTGGCTTCCTGCGCTCCCGATCTGGTGGCTTGCCGGCGCCGGAGCCGTCATGGTGGCGCTTGGGCTTGCCGGCGATCTGTTTGAGTCGCTGCTGAAGCGCAGCGCGCACGTGAAGGACAGTTCCGGACTGATTCCCGGCCACGGCGGCGTGCTCGACCGCATCGACGCGCTGCTGCTCGTCGGACCGGGGTTCTACCTGTTTCTGAGGCTGCTGACGTGAGCCGCGTCCGATCGCACGCCCCGAAGATCCGCGTGGCCATCCTCGGATCGACCGGATCGATCGGCCGCAGCGCGTTATCGGTTGTCGAGGCGCACCCGGACCGCCTCGAGATTGTGGGGCTGGCCGCCGGAAGCAACTCGACGCTGCTGGCCGCCCAGGTCGAACATCACCGACCGCGCGTGCTGGCGATGGCCACCGCCCACGCGCTCGAGGCGGCCATGCATCGCTTCGGGACTTTGCGCCCCGTCGTCTGCGCCGCCGGGGCCGAAGGCCTGCTCGCAGTGGCCACACACCCGGACGTCGACGTGCTGCTGTGCGCCTCGTCCGGCACCGCCGCCCTCGAAGCCGTACTCGCGGCGATCGAGGCCGGCAAGACCATCGCGCTGGCCAACAAGGAAGTGCTCGTGATGGCCGGCGGGATTGTCACCGAGGCGGCCAGGCGCCGCGGCGTCGCCATTCTGCCTGTCGACAGCGAGCACAACGCCATTCATCAGTGCCTCCACGGTCGCGATCAGGCGGAGATCAGGCGGTTGATTCTGACGGCATCTGGCGGCCCGTTCCGCGGGCATTCCGCGGCAGAACTGAAGAAGGTCGGCCCCGAAGACGCCCTGCGCCACCCGACCTGGCGCATGGGGCGCAAGATCACGATCGACTCGGCGACGCTGATGAACAAGGGGCTCGAGGTGATCGAGGCGCACTGGCTGTTCGGGGCGGGCCCCGACCAGATCGACGTCCTCGTGCATCCGCAGTCCGTCGTGCATTCCATGGTGGAATTGTGCGATGGCTCGATCATCGCGCAACTGGGCGTTACAGACATGCGCCTGCCGATCCAGTATGCGTTCTCGTATCCGGCGCGCTGGAGCAGTCCGCTGCCATCGCTCGACCTCGTGAGGTGCGGCCCTCTCGACTTCCTGCCGCCCGATCACGCGCGCTTTCCGTGCCTCGGCCTGGCCTACCGCGCTCTTCGAGCCGGGGGAAGCCTGCCGGTTGTGCTCAATGCCGCCAACGAGGTGGCCGTGGCCGCATTCCTGGCCGGCCGCCTCCGTTTTGTGGAGATTGCCGAAGTGATCGAGCGCGCGATTGACGATCATGCCGGTCGGACCGCCGCCACCCTCGCCGAAGTCCGCGACGCCGACACCTGGGCTCGAGAGTTCGCCCAGGAACTGGTCCGGGGTTACAATCAAGGGTGAGGGTTCCTCTTGGTCATGAATTCACTGAACTCGCTTGTTGCCTTCGTGTTTGTGCTCGGCGTCCTCGTATTCGTGCACGAATTTGGACACTTCCTGGTTGCACGCTGGCTTGGCGTCAAGGTAATCACGTTCTCGATCGGATTTGGCCCGAAACTGCTGAAGTTCCGGCGCAACGACATTGAGTACTGCATCAGCGCCTTCCCACTGGGCGGCTACGTCAAGATGGCGGGCGAGAACCCGGAGGAGCCGCTCTCGGGCGGCCCGGGCGAATTCCTCGGACGCAGCCGGTGGGACCGGTTCCGCATTCTGGTTGCCGGCCCGTTGATGAACATCGTGCTGGCGGTGGCGTTGATGTGGGTGGTGAACGCGCAGGGCGCACAGGTGCCCGCGTTCCAGGACGCGCCGGTCGTCGTCGGCGCTGTCACCCCGAAGTCGCCGGCGGAACAGAGCGGGATCAAACCGGGCGATCGAATCATCAAGGTCGGGACCCAGCCGGTGGCCACGTGGGAGGACTTCTACCTGTCGATTGGCGGTCGCGCGAATCGCGAGGTGCCGATTACGCTGCTGCGCGAAGGACGCGACACGGTCATCACGGTGACGCCGGTCGGGCAGACCAGGATGCAGGTGGGCGACATCGGCGTGTTGCCGGATGTCCATCCAAGCATCGTGACTCTCGAGAGCGGCGGGCCGGCAGAAAAGGCCGGCGTCAGGATCGGCGACATCGTCCTGACCGCCAACGGCGAGACGATCGTGTTTTCGGGCCAGTTGTCGACGGCGATTCGCAAGTTCCCGGATGTGCCGATGACGCTTCGCGTCATGCGGGCCAGTGCCCCGCTCGACATCACCGTGACACCGCGGCGCCAGGGAACCATTGGCGTGATTGGCGTCAACATTCTGGACGCGGTCAAGCTCGTGCAGCCCGGGATCCTCGGCGCGCTCCGGATGAGCATCGATCGCAATATCCAGTTCAGCGGCCTGATTGCGCGCACGCTCGGCGGCCTGTTCACGCGCGAGACGTCTCCCTCCCAGCTGATGGGGCCCGTCGCCATTGCGCAGTTGTCAGGCGACTACGCGGCGCTCGGCTGGCTGGCGCTCTTCTCGTTCATGGCCTCGCTCAGCCTGAACCTCGGCCTGCTGAACCTGCTGCCGATTCCGATCCTCGACGGCGGCCACATCTTCATCATGGCGATCGAATCGGTGGCCCGCCGCAACTTCAGCCTGAAGGTCAAAGAACGGATGATGATGGCCGGTTTCGTGGCGCTGATGCTGCTGATGGTAACGGTGGTCTACAACGACCTTGCGCGCTTCTCCTGGTTTGAGCGCTTCATCCCGGGCGGGCACTAGAAACACCGGCGTCGCCCGCGATCTGGAATCACACAGGCATGTCTCGATCGATCTGGCAATCCGCCTTCGTGGAGAGTAATCTCTTCTATTGGCGTGAGGACTGATGCTTGCCGCGGTGATGCTCCAAAGGCGCTGATGAAATCGACGAATCGCCGGGCAAGGTGTGCCGAACGCCACAGTGCCGCAGTCGGGAGCTTGTGCCTGTCGTGCTGCGTTGGATTGTTGTTGCTGGGCTGTGTCACCAATCTTTCCGCGCAGACTCCAACCCATCTGATCAGTCAGTTCAGTCACGAGAACTGGCAGGCGGCCGACGGATTGCCCCAGAACTCCATCCAGGCCGTGGTGCAGACACGCGACGGCTACCTGTGGATCGGGACCCAGGAAGGCCTCGTCCGCTTTGACGGGGTCCGCTTTACCGTGTACGGCAGCCGGAACACGCCACAGTTCCGCAGCAACCACGTGGAGGCGCTCCTCGAGGCCCGGGACGGGACACTCTGGCTTGGCACATATGGCGGCGGATTGATCAGCATGAAGGACGGACAGTTCAGGCTCTTCAGGACGACAGACGGCTTGTCGAGCGACTCGGTGATGGATCTGGCTGAAGACTTCGACGGAGCGATCTGGATTGCGACAGAAGGCGGGGGCGTCAGCCGCTGGTCCGCGAAAAGTGGTTTCACGACGTTTACAACCGCTGACGGCCTGGGCAGCCGCTCCACCACCTCCGTCATCGCCGACGTGCGCGGCGTCGTGTGGGTGGGAACCGCCGTCGGCGTCAGCCGGTTCGACAACGGGAAATTCGTGACCTATACCAGTCGCAACGGCGTGGCCGGCGATTCGGTCACGGCCCTGGCCGGCGATCGCCAGGGCAATATCTGGATCGGAACCACCCAGGGCTTGACCAGATGGCGTGAGGGTAAAGCGGCCACCTACACGGTTCGGCGCGGGGGGCTGCCCAACGATGTCGTTCGGACGCTCCATGTCGACGACGCGGCGGTCGTCTGGGTGGGTACCCGCGGAGGACTGGCTCGACTCGAAAAAGGTGCCGTCAGCACGCTCACCTCGCGCGACGGCCTGGCCAATGACGACGTGACCGCCATCATGCAGGATCGCGAGGGCAGCTACTGGATAGGCACCAACGGCGGCGGCCTCGACCGCTGGCGGGATGCGAGCTTCACAACGTACGGGCCACAACTCGGGCCGTCCGATGACGTGTACGCCGTCACGGGAAGCCGGGACGGCGGTCTTTGGGCGGGATCCGGCAACGGCCGCGTATACCACTTCAAGGACGGCCGATTCACGCCTCTGGATACCCGCGGGCATCTGGCCGGCACGATCGTCCGGGCGCTCCTCGAGGACAGGCAGGGAAATCTGTGGATTGGCACGGAACGACAGCTCTACCGGTACAGGCAGGGCGTGTTTGAGGTCTATGACCAATCACGAGGCCTTCCCGGTTTCTCCGTCCGTGTCGTGTTCGAGGATCGAGATGGCCGGATCTGGGTCGGAACCAACGGGGGCGGTCTGAGTTACATCGACGGTGATCGTCTCGTCACCTACACCACCCGTGACGGTTTGGCAGAAAACCGGGTGAGGGCCATGGTGCAGGACAAAGACGGGTCGTTGTGGATTGGCAGCTACGGCGGACTGAATCACTTCAAGGACGGCGTCTTTCACACGTACACCGTCTCGCAAGGACTCTCGAACAACTTTGCCAGGTCGCTGCACTTTGACGACGACGGCACGCTCTGGATAGCGACGTACGGCGGCGGTCTGAACCGGTTCAAGAACGGGCGCATCACCGCGTACGGCACGCGCGACGGGTTCTTCAGCGACACGTCATTCCAGATCGTCGACGATCAGCTGGGGAACCTGTGGCTCAGCTGTAATACCGGGATCTTCCGCGTCAGCAAGCAGGCACTCGAGGCGTTTTCGGACGGCCGGGCCACATCAATTGCGTCCACGACGTACACGGAAGCCGACGGAATGAAGAGCCGCGAATGCAACGGCGGCAGTCCCGGAGGGTGGAGGACCGATGACGGGCGGCTCTGGTTCGCGACGCTCAAGGGCCTTGCGTCGGTTGATCCAGCCAATCTGCGGAGAAACCCCAAGCCGCCCCCGGTTCTCGTCGAAGACGTGATTGTGGACGGGCGGCCGATCGAGCCGGGCGACCACATCCAGGCGGGGAGCCAGCGATTTGAGTTCCGCTTTACAGGGTTGAGTTTCGTCGCGCCGGCACGGATGCGGTTCGTCTATCGGCTCGAAGGCTTTGACCGGAAATGGATCGACGCGGGCGCGCAGCGTTCTGCGTCTTACACAAGCATCCCGTACGGCTCTCATCGCTTCCTGGTGAAGGCGGCGAACGACGACGGAGTCTGGAGCGGGACCCCGGCGTCATTCGACTTCGTGCTCGAGCCGCATTTCTATCAGACCTTCCTGTTCTACGGCTGTGCTGCGCTGACGCTGGTCGCATCCTGCGTCGGTCTCTATCGGCTGCGCACCGGGCAACTCCGCAAGCGGCAGCGCGTCCTGCAGGCCAAGGTCGACGAGGCGGTGGCTCATATCAAGACCCTCCGCGGGCTGCTGCCGATCTGTGCGTCGTGCAAACGGGTCCGCGACGACGGCGGTTACTGGAATCAGATCGAGCAGTACGTGCGGGACCACTCCGAGGCGGCGTTCAGTCATGGAATCTGCCCCGATTGCATCCGGAAGCTGTATCCCGAGCACGCCGACCTCGCCGACGAGCACACGCCGGGAGGGAATGCGACCGGAAGGTCCGACGCGGCGCCGAAGTAGGCCGTTCGGGGCGCGCGGGCGACCGACACGCCCTCGGCGGGCGCATCACCCGATGCCCGTGTCCCGATCCCGAATCACCCCTTCAAGAAAAGCCCGGTCGAGAGCGTCCTGTGCGCGGGCGGTCTGTTTAGTTCTGATGAGTGTGGCCGGGCTCGCGACCAGAACCGACACTCCTTCAAGTTGGCGCGACTCCGCGTCGGCGACGACGTC
This sequence comes from Acidobacteriota bacterium, assembly GCA_026393755.1. Lineage (NCBI taxonomy): Bacteria > Pseudomonadati > Acidobacteriota > Acidobacteriota bacterium. Next base: position 192,995 of record JAPKZO010000032.1, on the reverse strand, counting down.
CGCGTAAGACAAGCCGCAGGCACGGCCCATCAGATCAACGAGGAACTCGTCGGCCACGCGCACCACGACGAACTCGCGCAGGTCAGTGTCGGCGACCTCGGCGGCGGCATTGTCGGCCAGGATGGCCATCCCCCGTTTGACGCGCGCCACGTTCTCCGGCGCGTCGTCGACCAGGAGATCGATGTCTTTGGTAAAGCGGGCGGCGCCGTGGGCGATCACGGCGAATCCGCCGATCAGTACGTACCGGGCCCCGGCGTCGTTCAGCGCCCGGCAGAGCCGGACGAGATCGTCGGGTTCAGGTGCGCGTGCGTACGCCGGATCGTGTCCATCAGCCACCGATCAGCCTCGTCGAAGTTGCGGAAGCGATACACGCCGCGCGGGACAAGCGCCGTGGTGGCGCGAAGGACGGCGGCCGTTCTGGTGAGCGCTCGCTGGTCGGCCAGTGCGTCTCCGTTTGGAGACCGATGTCCCACTTGTCGCATCAAGGGCATTATGTCATCACCTCGGAGCGGAGGCGAGCGGACGGACAGAAACGGGCGGAGCGGCCCTCGGTGTCTGCGCCCGAAAGGGCGGCGGCCCGCGCTCGCCGGCGGGGACGCTCAATGGCGACCGCAGCCGTTCTCTCTGCTGGAATCGGCCGCCGGTTTTCTGTACAGTCGCATCGACGCCGTCGTCGAGCCTGTCGCGCACCCGCGGCCGGATCCGACACCAATGACTCCGGAATCACTTCCGCGCCTCGTCCGCTTCGGTCTGTTTGAGCTGGATCTCAAGACAGGTGAACTGCGCAAGCGCGGCGTCAGGATCGCGCTGCAGGATCAGCCGTTCCAGGTGCTGGCCATACTCGTGGCGCGCCCGGGCGACCTCGTGACGCGCGACGAACTGCGCGCCGCGTTGTGGGCCGACGCGGTGTTCGTCGACTTCGACCACGGCCTGAACAAGGCGGTCGGCAAGATCCGTCGTGCGCTTGGGGATTTGGCCGAGAGCCCGCGATTTGTCGAGACGCTCGAACGGCGCGGGTACCGGTTCATTGCTTCCGTTGAACGCGTTGAGGCAGCCGGCACCTCGCCGTCGGTCGGCGGGCGTATCGCGTCGGCGCGCCTCGTTCGCCTGGTGTGGAACGATCGGGCTATCCCGCTTTCGTCGGGAACACACTTCATCGGGCGCGAGCCGGACTCCGCGATCTGGATCGACTCGTCAGTGGTCTCCCGGCGTCACGCCCGCCTCTTCGTCGATGACATCGGCCTGATGCTCGAAGATCTGGGCAGCCACAACGGAACGTTCGTCAACGGTGAGCGCGTCGAGGGCTTGAGGCGCCTGCTTCATGGCGATGAAATTCGCATTGGCGCCGCAGTGATCGTCGTGCACGACCCGCCGGAACACAGTGCGACTCTTACCGATCCCGCCGGATAGTCCAGCCGGGGACATCCCGGAGTAACTCCTTCAAAATCATCTACTTAGATAGGGACGTACGTTCCCTGATCAGGGGACTTTCCGTCCATTTCAGGCTCGTGCTGGAAGGCGCACATTTCGCTCATGACCAAGGAGGTCCGAGCGATGCGCACCCACACGATCGGCGTTCTTGCTGCCGCCCTACTGATGCTCGCAACCGTGACGAATCCCGTCGCCGCACAGGACGCACCTGCTCCGGCAGCGTTCGTGTTCTCGCCCAACTCGCGCGTCCGCTGCCTTGATGGTGAGGCCCGGCGCCTGCTCGAAGCGGCCGTGGCGGTGTCGCCGACGATCGCGCGCTTGGTGACCGACCTCCAGTCCACTGACCTCATCGTCGGGATCGAGGCGCACACGTTGCCGAAGAAAGGCCTCAATGGAGATGCGCGCGTCATCGCCGCGACGCCCGTTGTCAGGCACGTCAGGATCAGAGTCGCGATCCCTGGCGTCCAGTCCGAGCTCCTCGCCGTGCTGGGCCATGAGCTCCAGCACGCCGTGGAAATCGCCGCCGCGCCCGACGTGCGCGACGCCGCGCGCACACTACGTGCAAATCGGCTATGAGCCAGCGGGTCGTGGTTACTACGAGACGCGTGCGGCCCTCGAGGTCGGGCGCCAGGTCTCCCGCCGAAATCGCTGCTTGGCGGCAGCACAAGCCGGTTGCGGCTCAGTGAGAGGCCAGTGAGAGGAGAGAGGTCGTGTCTCGCCGACGCCGCGCTCACACGGCCGCTGCACCATGAGCCGATTGAGAGAAAACGTGATACACCATATCCTCCAAGTCCGGAGGATCCGTATGCTTAGCCCAGCTTCTCGCCGCCACGTCGTGTCGATGTTCGTCGTTGGCGCCATTCTGCTGGCGGCCGTGTTGGCCGCGAACGCCCAATCAGCGCCGCCCGCCTCGCCCATCGTCGAACGTCACGAGGGCGACGACTATACCCGATACGAACTGCAGGCCCCCGAAACGGCGCAGTTCAAAATCGTCTACGAGGTCACTGCCACCCGGCCCGGCGCCCGCTTCTTCTTCAACGTGATCCGCAAGGGCAGCGAGGTCAGCGACGAGGCGGTCTTCGATCAGATGACCGGGCAGCCGCTTCCGTTCAAGGTGGTGACCGGGGCCGAGGCGCGAGCGGCCGGCCAGGCCAACGCGGACCTGGAAGCCAACTACATCCAGGTGACGCTGGCCAGGCCGGTGCCTGAGAAGGGCGAAACCCGCCTGCGCATCGACAAGACCTACAAGGATCCGAAGTCCTACTACCGCGAGGGCGACCTCATCGTGTTCAACCGGGGCTTGGGGATCAAGCGGAACGCGGTCGTGCTGCCGCCGGGATACGAACTGGTGGCGTGCAACGTGCCGTCGCAGGTGTTGACCGAGGGCGACGGCCGCATCAATATCAGCTTCCTCAATGCATCTCCGGGAGAAGCCCCGCTTGTCGTGAGGGCGCGGCCGCTCCCGAAGACGACGGCGTCGCCGAGGGTGTCCGCCCTGGATCCCACAACACGGGCGGATCGTGCCACATCCCCCGTGGCACGGGCGATTGCGGCATCGGGGCCCTCGATGGCCTCGCGGCTGGACGAGCGCGCCCATCAGGATCGCGAGATCGTGTACTTCCTGCAGCAACCCGACACGCACGCGTTCGCGCTCTACCACGACTACACCGAGTCGCGCCCCGGCGTCGCGGCGTACTTCAACGTCGTGCGCGCGGGCAGCAAGGCGTCCAGCCCTGCGGCGCGGCTGCTCGATACCGGCGAGGAACTGAAGGTCGAGACGATCGCGGGCCGGGAGATCATTGCGGCCAAGCTCGATGTCGGCGATCCGGTCCAGCCTGATTCCGAGATCGTGGTGATCCGGTTCCCGGCCGTGCGACAGGGCCAGTCGGTGCGCCTGCGTATCAGCGAGACCTACGCAGACCAGAGTCGGTACTACATGGAAGGCGACCAGTTCGTCTGGGATCGGAGCCTGGGCCGCCCGCGCAATGCCGTCGTCCTGCCGGCCGGGTGGTATCTCACCGCGAGCTCCATCCCCGCCGTTGTGACGATGACCCCTGACGGCCGCGTGCGGATGGACTACAACAACGCGAGGCCGGATGAGGTGGCGGTGCTGCTCAAGGGGCGGAAGCGGTAGGGAGAGGCGACGGGGACGGGGCGACTATCTGACGACCTGGTAGATCCGGGCTTCGTATCCGTCGGTGACGGCGCGGGCGCGCTCTCGCAGATCCGATCGCCGGTCGAGCGCCTCGACGACCGCGCGGTAGGCCTGGCGGCCATAGTACTCCTCGTGCAGCACGACGTAATCGACGTGGCGGCTTTGGAGCAATCGAACCGAGGAATCGTCCGGGAACGTCCTCATCGGCGGCCTGAATTCCTCGAACGACGGCAACGACACGCCGCTGTATCCATTCACAATCGGCTGCCAGTGAACCGTCGACAGATACGTGTATTGGGCGTCGAGTCCAGGCTCCGCAGGAAGTTCGGCCACAACCCCCGGCGGCCGGCCGTCAAACCACTGGTACACGGCACTTGGCGGCGCGACCTGTTCCAACGGGAGCATTGAGCGAGATTCGAGAAGCACGATCGCCGAAAGTGCTCCGGCGAACACGATCCGGATCCATGGCCGACGCAGGTACGCGTTCAGGCGCGCGACGCCGTAGCCACTGAGTACGGCGAGCGACAGTCCGACGAGCATCGACATGCGTCCCGGCGCTCTCAGGCCGCGGAACGGGACCAACGCCCAATAGAGCGCCGGAAAGACCTTCCCATTCGACCCAAGCGACAGATTGAATGCGAAGAGGACGCCGAGGGCGTAGGCGATCCGCGGAACAGAGAGGGGAGGCCAAATGGCGACCAGCGCCAGAATTACGACGAGCACCCCGGGAAACGAGTCCTCGGGTCCATGATCTCCACGACCGAGAAGACCTCCCCACGTGGCGTTCGTCTCGTTCGCCACCAGATAATCCCCGGGTCTCGAACTGTAGTGCTCGACCTGGTCCAGGTTGCGTTCCCCCAGTTGTTGCCGGACGTGCAGATAGGGCGACACCATCGGAATGACGAGCACCGCGGCCACCAGCGCTCCGGCAGCCAGAGGCTTCACCGCCCGGCCCACGCGACGGCCACCGATGGCCAGCGCGGCGCCGACTGGCACGAGGTACGCCGCAAAGAACACCCCGAAGTACATGCACGAAAGCAACTGAGCGGCGACCGCGCCACCCGTCATCAGTCCATCCCGCAGCCGGCCTCGCTCGAGCGTCCGGTGCAACGCCAGCAATCCGAGCGGCATCCAGCACGGCAAGAGCAGTTCCAGGTGGTTGTAGTGCTGAAATCTGAAGGGATAGAACGCGAAGACGACGCCCGACACCAGCGCCGCGGTTGGTTGCCCGGTCAGCGACCGAACCAGCACGTACATCGAAACACCGGCGGCGACAAACGAGGCCAGCACCACCGCGTTATAGAGCGGCACGGCCGGGACACCAAGCCAGAAGAACGGGGCGGTGATGACGCCCGGGAGCACCATCGAATCCGAATAGGCGAGCGTCAATCGGTTGGGGTAGTACAGGTTCCCGTCGAACAGGTTCAGCGGATCACTCACGATCTGGTGAGCAATCCACGACAGCCGCCAGATCGAGAACAGCGGGTCGCCGAGATCCCTGACCGCACCCATCCGGAGCACTTGCGGGCAGGTCATTACGAGCGTCAGCGCCGCCATCAGCGCAGTCACGCCCAGCAACTCGGCAGCAGTGAGGCGAGTGGCGGCGTGTTGGTCGATGTAGACGTCGCCGAGAGGGCAGAGCCGGCGTTTCACCCGGCGCCACAGATTGTCATCACGGAAGATGGCGTGGCGAAGGGCAGCAATCAGGACCGCCCACAGTGCCGGGCGCCACGCGGCCGTGACCGAGACCATGACGCCGAAGACGCTTCCGCGTACGCCGCCGGTGACAAAGGCGAAGCCTGCAAGCGCAAGAAGCGCAAGCGTGAGCGCGTCGGCCAGCCTGATCCAGATTCCGGGCGGTCGATGGCGACTGGGCAATGGCTCGCGTCCGGCTACGCCGATTTCATCGCGCGCACATGACGCACAATGGCCGCGACCAACCCCGCGCTCGTATGAGCGTCGGCGACGATGTCCGTGTGGATCCCATGCGCCTGCAGCGCCTGCGCGGTCACAGGGCCGATGCACGCGACCAGTGTCGTCGGCAGCAGATCAACCAGCGCCTCGGCACCGTAACTGTCGACGAATTCGCCGGCGGTCGACGGGTTGCCGAACACGAGGATATCGACCTGCTGCTCGAGCAGCTTCTTGTACAGATCGGGCTCGCCCGGATCGCCGGGCAGCACCTTCACAATCCGATACGCGGCGACCTCGGTCACTTCCGCGCCGGCTCTCCGGAGCTCGGCCGCCAGCACGTCGCGGACGCCTTCGGCGCGCGGAATCAGGATTCGACGGCCGTCGAGCCGGCGCGTGTCGGACAGCGCCTCGACGATGCCCTCGGGCCGGTACTCAGACGGCTGGGCATCGACCCGAACGCCAAGCGCCGCGAACCGATCGACCGACGTCTGGCCAATCGCGCAGATGCCCACGCCATGGAGGCTGCGGACGTCACCAGGCCCCGCCAGCAGCCGTCGAAGGAAGACGTCGGTCCCGGCCAGTGTCGGCAGCACAACCCAGTCAAACGTGCCGACCTTCCCACAGGCCTCATCGAGCGCGGCATAATCTGTCGGCGGCGCCATGCGGACGGTCGGTGCCACGATCACATCGGCACCCTGATCTTCGAGCAGGTCGACCAGTTCGCGGGCCTGCTCGCGCGGCCGGGTCACCACCACCCGCCGTCCCGACAACGGGCGCACGTCGAACCACCGCATGTGCTCACGCAGGGCGGCCACGCGTCCGACGACGACGATGGCCGGCCGGGTGTCGGCGGGCAGGGCCGCGTCGGCGAGCGAGGCCAGCGTGCCGGCGATCGTGCGCTGCGTGGGCAGCGTGGCGTTGTAGATCAGGGCCACCGGCTCCTCGGCAGGCCGTCCATTGGCCCGCAGCGCCGCGAGCATGGCCGGAAGCTGTCGGGGGCCGGCGTAGCAGACGATGGTGCCGTCGAGTCTGGCGAGGCTCGCCCAATCGAGGTCCGGCGTGTCCTCTGCCGCGTCCTCGTTGCCGCGCACCAGCGTGAGTGTATCTCCGCCTCCTCGATACGTGACCGCGACGCCCGCGTAGGCGGGGCCACCGACGGCCGCGGGAATACCCGGCACCACCTCGAACGTCACCCCATGTTCGTGGAGAAACAGGGCTTCCTCGCCTCCATCGTCGAACACAAACGGATCACCCCACTTCAGGCGTGCCACCCGCTTGCCTTCGCGGACCTTCTCGAGCAGGAGGTAGGCAATCGCGTCGCGGGCCGTACCCTGTGGCGCCGCACGCCCGACGTCGATCCGCTCGGCATCAGGCCTGGCATACTGCAGTAGAGACGGGTGAACGAGCCGGTCGTAGACAACCACGTCAGCCTGCCCGAGGCTGTCGGCGCCTCGCACAGTGATCAGGCCCGGATCGCCCGGGCCCGCCCCGATAAAACACACCATTGGACGGTTGGGCATGGGACACCTGCCCGGCTGCCGGCCAGGCGAACGTAGCATATCAGAGCGAAGGCCCGTAGTAGCCTTGCCGGGTCCTCGACGTCGTGCCTGGGCGCTCGACGCGGACGACCACCTGGCGCCACGCGCCGTTCCGGCGAGGATTCTTCGACGAGTAGCCCACCAGGTACTGGCTCGAGAGCTCCTGCCAGATCTGGTTGTAGATGCCGGGAAGGTCCGCAACCGTCTCGGGAAAGAACACGCGGCCCCCAGTCTGGCTGGTGATCTGGCGGAGGACGTACTCCGCCTCGCTGTGTTCCTTGCCGATATTCGAATCCTGCGCGCGCAGGCCGATGGCATAGACCGCGGTTTCGGACCGCTTCGTCTGCTCGAGGACTTCCTCAAACGGAACCAGGCTCGACGTATCCTCGCCGTCGGTCAGCAGCACGATGGCCTGGCGCCGGAGTTCGTCGGCACTGCGCGCCTGGTTCTTCTTGAGTTCCTTGAGCGAGATGTAGACCGCGTTGTAGAGCGCGGTCGACCCGCCGGTCTCGAGCGACGCGATGGCGCGATTCAGATCCGGATGAGCGCTGGTGAACGGCAGCAGGACATTGACGCGGCTGTCGAACTCGATGAGCTGCGTCCGATCTTCGGGCCGAAGGCGCGCGACGAATCCGGTGGCTGCCGCGCGGACCGTCGCCATCTTGTCTTCCATGCTGGCGCTTGTATCGACCAGCAGGGAGATGGCGAGCGGCAGGCTGGTGCGGCTGAAGAAGGTGACGTCCTGTCTGGTGCCATCCTCGTAGACGAAGAAGTTGTCCCGGGACAGATCCATGACGTATCGTCCGGCGGCATCGGTGACGGTCACGTTGAGTGCGACGACGTCGACGCCGCTGCGGAACGCCCCGCTTTGTAACGGCGTGTTGCCCTGCGGCGTCGGCCGCCCGGCGAGAACCACCGATGCGGCCGCGGCCAGCACCAGGGCCAGGGCGACCGTTCGTGATCGGAACATCACCTGGGTGGACTCGTCTTGACCCGGACCGGCGTGCCGCGTGCGGTCAGACCGGATCTGGTCGCACGCACGTCGATCGTTTCGGGTGGAATCAGCATCTGCGGTCTCGCATAGGTGACGCGGTACTGCGAGAGCAGTTCTGTCGCGACCCGACCCAGCGCGTCCTGGATGGCCATCGACGACTGCACGTTCCGCCGGCTGCCTCCGCTCGTGCGTGTGCCGGCGTCAAACACGTGTTCGCGGCTCTGCCCGTCGACCGTCATCATGTCGGGGGGAACGCCAGCCGAGACCGTGAGCACGTGAAGCGCCGGGCCCTGTTCGGCAAGCAAGTCCAGTACGCGGCTGTACGCCAGGTTGCTGAATTCATAGCCGCCCAGCCAGACGACGAGGATCGCCGATCGCTCGGCCTCTCGTTTCTTCATCCCGTTCAGCGTGTCAACGATCGCGTCGAGTGCGTAGGCGCCGGACCCCGCAATCGAGAAGATCCGCCCGACGCCCTGCGCCAGCAGTGCGGCGTTGCTCGTGTAATCGGTCAGCACATGGGGGCGCTCGCCGAACTCAACCAGCGCGATGTGCGCCTGCGGGAGCATTCTTCTGACGAACGCCTCGAGCCCGAGACGCAAATCGCTGATTTGTGCTCCGGCGGCCGCGCTGGTGTCGACCAGCACCGCCAGATCAATCGGCTCGGTCGCCCGGCGCACTCTCAGGACCTCGCGCAGGCGGCCATCCTCGCGGATGGCGAAATCGCGCGGTCCGAGATTCGGCACCGGTTTATCTGAGCGATCAAGTACGGATACGAAGATGTCGCGTTCGAGCGCCTGAGCGGCCGCACGGCCGGGGAGAAGTGCGGTGAACAACGCAAGCGTCAGAACGGGAAACACCAGCCGACGAGGCGCGCGCAGCAGCGTCAGGTTCACGGCTCATTCATCCTTGTTGGAGGCAGGCTCGTTAATCAGTATAGCGAAAGCTCGAAATGATTGTCAGCACGCCACTTGGCCTTCTTGACCGATCTTTGAGGCGCGTGTTATAACCCGTGGGCTGTGGTGTTGAACGCGCCGGTGCGAGAGGCTGGCGTTCCTGTTGTCCCTCCCGGGTGATACGTCGATGGTCAACGCGTGGATTCCGATTCTCATCTACATCCTGGTCGCGATTGCGTTTGGGGTGGGCACCCTGCTGGTGGCCCGACTCGTTGCGCCGCACCGGGCGGGCAAGGTCAAGCTCGATCCGTACGAGTGCGGGATCGAGCCGAAGACCGACGCGCGTGACCGCTACAGCGTGCGGTACTTCATGGTGGCCATGCTGTTCCTGATCTTCGACGTGGAGACGGTGTTCCTCTATCCCTATGCCGTCATCATGGATTCGCTGTTGTGGTTTGGATTCATCGAGATGATGGTGTTTCTGTTCATCCTCGTGGTCGGGTATGTTTATGCCTGGCGTGAGGGCGCCTTGGAATGGGCGTAGTCGGAGAGCGGTAATGTCCGAAGAAATTGTAAAGATGCCGCCCGATCAGGCGCCGCCAGCCGAGATGGCGATGCCGCCCTTCATCGCGGCTCTACAGGCCGGCCTGCCGGGTGCGGTCGAACAGGTGAGTTTCTGGGTCGGCGATTGGTCGGTCGTCGTGGCTGCCGACCGGCTGCTGGACGTGGCGGCCTTCCTGCGCGATGCGCCCGAGTGCGAGTTCAACTACCTGTCCGATCTGACGGCGAGCGATTGGCCGGCCCGGCCCGGCAAGAGGTTTGATCTGATCCTGAGCTTCTACTCGATCGGGCTGCGGCATCGGCTGCGCGTCAAGGTGCACCTGGCGGATGGCGAATCCGTGCCGTCGGTGACCGGTCTGTGGCCCGCCGCGAACTGGCTGGAGCGCGAGGTGTACGACATGTTCGGCGTGCCGTTTACCGGGCATCCGGATCTCCGGCGGATTCTGATGCCGCTCGACTGGCAGGGGCATCCGCAGCGCAAGGACTACCCGCTAGAGGGACCTGGTGAGCTCCTGATGGAGAACCCGCAGGACTGGTTGAAGGCAAGGCAGACGGCGGTTGAGGCCGACATCGAGTGAGCACCGTGACCATGCAGCGAGAACCCGCCCGCCCGATGTTCGACACCGACGAACTGGTCATCAATATGGGGCCCCAGCACCCCAGCACGCATGGCGTGCTGCGGCTTGTGCTGAAGCTCGACGGCGAGAAGGTCGTCGATTGTGACGCCGTCATCGGCTACCTGCACCGCGGCGTCGAGAAGCTCTGCGAGAACCGGGACTGGACGCAGATTGTCCTGATTACGGACCGGATGGATTACTGCGCGGCGGCGACCAACAACCTTGGCTACGTCGAGACGGTTGAGAAGTTGATGTCGCTCGAGGTGCCGCGCCGGGCGAAGTACATCCGCACGATCCTTTCCGAGCTTCAGCGCGTCGCGAGCCATCTGCTCTGGCTGGGCACGCACGCCGCCGACATCGGCGCGCTGACCGTGCTGCTCTACGGATTGCGGGAACGCGAACTGGTGCTCGACCTGTTCGAGGAGTACTGCGGCGCGCGGCTGACGTACAACTGCATGCGCATCGGCGGCCAGCCGGCCGACGTGCCGGAGGGCTGGGACAAGAAGGTGCTGCGGTTCTGCGAGATCCAGGAGCAGAAGCTGCCCGAGTACGAGCAGTTGCTGACGAGCAACCGGATCTGGATGGAGCGCACCATCAACGTCGGCGTCATTTCGGCGGCCGACGCGATTGCCATCGGGATGTGCGGTCCGCCCCTGCGCGCGTCGGGTGTGGTGCGCGACGTCCGGAAGGACGAGCCGTACGCCGCCTACGCGGAGATGGATTTCGACATTCCCATCGGGGTCAAGGGCGACACGTATGATCGCTACCTGGTCCGCCTCGAGGAGTTCCGCCAGTCGTTGCGGATCATCCGCCAGGCGGTCGAGGGGCTTCCCGAGGGGCCGGTGATGGGCAAGGTGCCGCGCCTGATCAAGCCCCCGGCGGGCGAGACCTATCACGCGATCGAAGCGCCGAAGGGCGAGCTCGGGTACTTCATCGTGAGCGACGGCAAGTCGGTCAGCCCGTACCGGTTCCGGGTCAGGCCGCCGTCGTTCTGCAATCTGCAGGCGCTCCGGCAGCTGGTGAGGGGCCACCTGATTGCCGATGTCGTGGCGCTTATTGGCACCATCGACATCGTGCTTGGCGAGGTGGATCGGTAGGTAATCACGACCCATGACTGAAGCCGTCGTTTTCCCGCTCATCAAGATTGTCATCGTCCTGGCGGCGGTGCTGGCGACGGTGATGTACATCGTCCTACTCGAGCGCAAGGTGCAGGCGTGGGTGCAGGTGCGGCTCGGCCCGATGCGCGTAGGGCCGCACGGCATCCTGCAGCCGCTGGCCGATGTGCTGAAGCTGTTCGTCAAGGAAGACATCACGCCGGTGATGGCCGACAAGTGGGTGTTCACGGCGGCGCCGATCATGGTGCTGGTGCCGGCGCTCATCGCGTTTGCCGTCATCCCGTTCGCGTCGAACGAGATGAAGCTGTTCGGGCTGCCGATTTCTGGCCGCATCGCCGACGTGAACGTCGGCATGCTCTACATCGTCTCGGTGGCCTCGCTCGGGATCTACGGCATCATCCTCGGCGGCTGGTCGTCGAACAGCAAGTATCCGCTGATTGCCAGCCTGCGGGCGTCCGCCCAGCTCATCAGCTACGAGATCGCGGTGACGATGACGCTGGTCACGGTCATCATGCTGGCGGGCACCCTGAGTATGGTGGGGATTGTGGCCGCGCAGGCGAAGGCGGGGATGTGGTTCGCGTTCATGCAGCCGGTCGCGTTCTTCATCTACTGTGTCGGCGGGCTGGCCGAGACCAACCGCGCGCCGTTCGACCTGCCGGAAGCCGAGCAGGAACTGGTGGCCGGCTTCCACACCGAGTATTCCGGGATGCGGTTCGCGTTCTTCTTCCTGGCCGAATACGCGAACATGATCGTGGTGTCGGCGGTGGCGACGACGCTGTTTTTCGGCGGCTGGCTGCAGCCGTTCCCGAACGTGTCGTGGCTGTGGTGGCTCGGGATCGTGCCGGGCTGGATCTGGTTCTGCTTGAAGACGTTCCTCTTCCTGTACGTCTTCCTGTGGGTGCGCGCGACGTACCCGCGCTACCGGTACGACCAGCTGATGCGACTGGGCTGGAAGTGGCTGATTCCGCTGGCCATCCTGAACGTGGTGGTGACCGGCTTCTTGAAGGTGCTGCTGAACCGATAGCGCCCCTCGCGGAGAACTATGGCCGAAGCCGTTGTGTTCTACATCTTCGCCGCGCTGATACTCGGATTCGCCGTGCTCGTCATCACGGCGAAGAGCACCGTGCACAGCGTGCTGTTTCTGGTGGCCGATTTCCTGTGCGTCGCGGCGCTGTACGTGGTGCTGGAGGCTCCGTTCCTGGCCGTCATCCAGGTGATGGTCTACGCCGGCGGCATCGTCGTCCTGTACCTGTTCGTGGTGATGCTGGTGAACCTGAAGCGCCCGCCCGAGCTGCACGTCGATCCGCGCCGGCTCGGCCGGCTGGGCCTGGTGATGGCGCTGGCCGTGTTCGCGGAACTCATGGCGATTGGCGCCTATGGATGGCTCAAGCCGTCGGGCTTCGGGGGAACGCTGGACGCCAAGAACATCGAGCAGGTTGGCCGCGCCCTGTACACCGACTACCTGGTGCCGTTCGAGGTGGCGTCGGTGCTGTTGCTGGTGGCGATGATTGGCGCCATCGTGCTGGCCAAGCGGCAGCAGTAGAGGATCAGATGGTTACGCAGACACATTACCTGGTGCTCTCGGCGGCGCTCTTCATGCTCGGCGTCGTCGGCGTGATGACGCGCCGCAACATCATCATCATTCTCATGTCGATGGAGTTGATGCTCAATGCGGTGAACATCAACCTGATCGCATTCTCGCGGCAACTTGGAGACGTGACCGGGCAGGTCTTCGCCGTGTTCGTCATCTGCGTGGCGGCGGCCGAGGCCGCGGTGGGCCTGGGCATCATCCTCGCGTTCTACCGCAACAAGGAAACCATCAACATCGACGAGATGAACCTGATGCGGTGGTGAGTGGTATGCACCTGATCTGGCTGATTCCTCTGTTGCCCGCGTTTGGCGCCCTCGTCAATGGCGTCGTCGGCGTGCGCTACTTCAGCAAGCGCGCGGCGGGCCTGCTGGCGTGTGCGACGATGGCCGGCGCGCTGGCACTGTCGTTCTACGCCTTCTTCGAATTGCTCACGCTCGGGCCCGAGGCGCGCGAGTACGTCGTGCGCCCGCTGACCTGGATCTCCGCGCTGCCCCTGCAGCTGCGAGACGGCACGATCGGCAGCTTCAGCATTCCCTGGGGATTCCGGCTCGACCCGCTCTCCGCGATGATGATCCTCGTGGTCACCGGGATCGGGTTCCTGATCCACGTCTATTCGGTCGGCTACATGCACGGAGAGTCGAGAGGCGCCTACGCGCGCTTCTTCACATACCTCAACCTCTTCGTGTTCTTCATGCTGATGCTCGTGCTCGGCGACAACTTCGTCGTGATGTTCGTCGGGTGGGAGGGCGTGGGGCTCTGTTCGTACCTCTTGATCGGCTATTACTACGAGAAGAAGAGCGCATCTGACGCCGGTAAGAAAGCCTTTATCGTCAACCGCATCGGAGACTGGGGCTTCATCCTCGGGATATTCCTCATCTTCTCGGTGTTCGGCACGCTGGATTTCCGCGCCGTGGCGAATGCGGCCGGGTCGATGCCCGTCGAGAGCGCCGGGTTTGGCACGCTGTCGCTCATCACGCTGCTCCTGTTTATCGGGGCCACCGGCAAGTCGGCCCAGATTCCGCTGTACGTCTGGTTGCCCGACGCGATGGAAGGCCCGACGCCGGTCTCCGCCCTGATCCACGCGGCGACGATGGTCACGGCCGGCGTGTATATGGTGGGCCGCAACGCCGTGCTCTTCTCGCATTCGCCGGAAACGATGCAGATCGTGGCGATTATCGGCGTGGCCACCGCGTTCATGGCGGCGACCATCGGCCTCGTCCAGAACGACATCAAGCGGGTGCTCGCGTATTCGACCGTGTCGCAGCTCGGCTTCATGTTCCTGGCCATGGGCGTCGGGGCGTACGCGGCCGGCGCGTTCCACCTGATGACGCACGCGTTCTTCAAGGCGCTGCTCTTCCTCTGTTCGGGATCGGTCATCCACGCAATGGCCGGCCAGCAGGACATGCGGCACATGGGCGGGCTGAAGAAGTACCTCCCGGTGACGTACGTGACGATGCTCATCGGCACGCTGGCGATCGCGGGCATCCCGCCGCTCTCCGGGTTCTTCAGCAAGGACGAGATCCTGTTCCGGGCGTACCAGAGCAACAGAATCATCTGGGGCGTCGCGGTGGTCACGGCCCTGATGACGGCGTTCTACATGTATCGCCTGATGTCGATGACGTTCTTCGGGACGTACCGCGGCCCGGCGTTCGAGGAAGCGGGCGGCCATGGACGCACCACCACGGGCCACGGCCCGGTGGCGTCAGCCGGCCATGGGGCGGGCCACGCCGCTGACGACAGCCACGGCGGCGGTGGAACCCACGGTCACGCCGTAGCCGGTCACGGCACTGGTGGACACGGCGAAGGCGGATGGCACGGGCCGCACGAGTCGCCGAAGTCGATGACCATTCCGCTCATGATCCTGGCGGTGGGCGCGCTCCTCGCGGGCTTCGTGGGCGTGCCGGCGGCGCTCAACGGCAACAACGACATCGAGCACTTCCTCGAGCCGAGTTTCGTGGCCCAGGCGGTCGGGGCGGAACACGCGACGGCATCCGCCACGAACGAAGCGAGAACCCTGAGCAAGCCCGCAACCACCGCGGAGCTGGCCGGAACGGCCAGTCACGCCGCGGCCCCCGAAGGGGGCGAAGGCGGATCGAAGGGCGCACCTGCATCCACGGTCGAATCGCATGGTGAAGCGGCTACCGCTGCACATGCTGCAGCAGTCGAGGGTGAAGGCGAGCCGCACATCTCGTGGTGGGGCGAGATGGGCCTGATGGCGGTCTCGGTTCTGATGGGCGTCATCGGCATCATGGTCGCGTATCGCTTCTACGTGCGGGCGCCCGAGATTGCCGACCGGCTGGCCCAACGGTGGGCGGGCGCTCATCGCGTGCTCTCCAACAAGTACTACGTGGACGAGTTCTACGCCGCCACGGCGATTGCCGGCACAATGGCGTCGGCCCGTGGCTTGTGGGTGTTCGACGCGCAGGTGGTCGACGGTGCCGTCAACGGCACGGGCTGGATGACCATGTTGTGGTCGCGGTTCTCGCACGTCATCGATCAGTACGTCGTCGATGGTCTGGTGAACTTCGTCGGGGCCGTGCTGGAAGAGGGGAGCTTCGTGTTCCGCCGCCTCCAGACCGGGCTGATTCAGAACTACGCGCTCGTCATGTTGTTCGGCGTGTTTGCATTTGTGAGCATCTACCTGATGTCGCGGTAGGCGGATGTTGATTCGGGTGACCCTTAATCCAGGACGGCAGCAGTGAACGACGCCAACTCCCATCTTCTCTCGATCATTCTGTTCACCCCGCTTCTCGGGGCTGTGCTGCTGTTGTTCGTGAGCCGGCAGCAGACGAACCTCATCCGGTGGATCGCGAACATCGTCGCGTTCATCGGGTTCGTGGTGTCGCTGCCGCTGTGGTTCGCGTACAACCCGGCTGGCGCGCAGTTCCAGTTCGTCGAGCGGTGCCCCTGGATTCCGTCGATCGGGGCGGAGTACTTCCTGGGCGTGGACGGGTTCAGCGTGCTGCTGATCCTGCTGACGACACTGATGGGCGTCATCGCCATCCTGTCGTCGTGGACGGCCATCACCGAGCGGGTCAAGGAGTACTACATCTTCCTGCTCGTCCTCCAGAGCGGGATGATTGGCGCCTTCATCTCGCTGGACTTCCTGCTGTTCTTCCTGTTCTGGGAAGTGATGCTGGTGCCGATGTACTTCCTGATCGGCATCTGGGGCAGCGATCGGCGGCTCTACTCGGCGATCAAGTTCTTCCTGTACACGCTGGTCGGCAGCGTGGTCATGCTGCTCGGCATTCTGGCGCTCTACTTCCACTATCACGAAGTGACGCAGGTCTGGTCGTTCGACATCACGAAGTATCAAGCGGCGAACATTCCCACCGGCCTGCAGTGGTGGCTGTTCCTGGCATTCTTCCTCGGGTTCTCCATCAAGGTCCCGATGTTCCCGTTCCACACCTGGTTGCCTGATGCGCACACCGACGCGCCAACGGCCGGGTCCGTGATTCTGGCGGCCATCCTCCTGAAGATGGGCACGTACGGCTTCATCCGGTTCAGCCTGCCGATCCTGCCCGACGCATCCCGCACGTTCGTGCCGATGATGGTGACGCTTTCGATCATCGGCATCATCTATGGTGGGCTGGTGGCGATGGCGCAGAAGGACTGGAAGCGGCTGGTCGCGTACTCCAGCGTCAGCCACATGGGCATGGTGACGCTGGGCATGTTCGCGCTCAATCCGGTCGGCATGGCCGGCAGCATTATCCAGCAGCTTAACCACGGCATTTCGACCGGCGCCCTTTTCCTGCTCGTCGGCGTCGTCTACGAACGGCGGCACACGCGCCAGATCTCCGAGTACGGCGGGCTGTCGAAGGTGATGCCCATCTACGCCGCGATCTTCATGATCATGACGATGTCGTCGATCGGGTTGCCGACGCTGAACGGGTTCATCGGCGAGTTCCTGATCCTGGCGGGGGTCTTCATGGTGCCCGGACACGGCATGCTCTGGGCGACGCTGGCGGGAAGCGGCGTTGTGCTGGGCGCGGCGTACATGCTGTGGCTGTATCAGCGGACGATGTTCGGCAAGATCGAGAATCCGAAGAACGAGAAACTGCTGGACCTGAATTTCCGCGAGTTCATGACCTTCGCGCCGCTCATCATTCTGGCCGTGTGGATTGGCATCTATCCGACGCCGTTCCTCGAGAAGATTGACCCGACGGTCAAGACCGTCATCGCAAGGCTGAACTCGGCGTATGCGGCACCCGCGGTGGCGAAGGCGGCGGCGAAGCCGAATGACTGCGGCGAGACACCGGCCGCCAAGCCCGCCAACCCGTTTGTGTCGATGGCGCCGTGCGATGCCGCCGCCGGGACGGCCGCCAAACCGGCCCCGAGCGAGCCCAAGGCTTCAGTCCCGGCCCTGAACGAGTCTGCGAAAGGGTCCGAGTCGAAGGGGGCAACGAAGAAACCGGGGCCGGGCCCCGAGGGGAGCCCGACAGGAGGGCGCGACTGATGCCAGCCTGGTTCTCGACCTCGGATCTCTACTACCTGCTGCCGGAGCTGGTGCTCACCGGCGCCACGCTCGTGCTGCTCGTGGTGAACACGTTCATTCCGCGGCCGCATCAGCGGATCATGTCGTGGCTCGGCATCGCGGCGCTGGCGGCGTCCGGGATCACGCTCGCGTCGGTGGCCGGCGGGCCGCCTGTGAGCCTCGCCCACGGCGTGGTCGCCGTCGACGCGTTCGGCACGTTCTTCAAGGCGATCTTCCTGCTCTCGGCGGCGCTGACGCTGCTGATGTCGGTGCGGTACCTCGACATCGAGGGGACCCGGCACGGCGAGTACGTGTTCATGGTGCTGTGCGCGACGATCGGCATGATGTTCATGGCAGGCGGCACGGACCTGATCACGCTCTTCATCGGCCTCGAGACGATGGCGATCGCGTTCTACATCCTGGCCGGGATGCTCAAGTCCAACCGCCTGTCGAACGAAGCGGCGGTCAAGTACTTCCTCCTGGGCACGTTCTCGCTTGGACTGCTGCTGTACGGGATGTCCCTGCTGTACGGGATGTCTGGCACCACCAACCTGCACGTGCTCGCCATCAAGATCGCCGAGCACGGCCGCGATCCGTGGCTCGTCCTGGCGGTCATCCTCGTGGTCGCCGGCATGGGTTTCAAGATCGCGGCGGTGCCGTTCCATATGTGGGCGCCGGACGTGTACGAGGGCGCGCCGACGCCGATTACCGCCTTCCTCTCGGTCGGATCAAAGGCGGCCTCGTTCGCCATGCTGCTCAGGATCTTCTTCGAAGGCGTCCCATCGATGGCCGACGACTGGAAGATGCTGTTCTACGCCATGGCGATCGTCACGATGACAGTGGGCAACGTCGCCGCGCTGACGCAGACCAACATCAAGCGCATGCTGGCGTACTCGTCGATCGCGCACGCCGGGTACCTGTTGATCGGCGTCGTCGCCGGTACGCCGCGCGGCGTCACGGCGATGATGATCTACCTGGCGGTCTACGCCTTCATGCAGATCGGCGCCTTCGCCGTCGTCATCATGATGCGCCGAGCCGACGCCATCGGCGACGAACTCAAGGATCTGAGCGGCCTGTTTGCGCGGCAGCCGTTCGGCGCCCTGGCCATGCTGATCTTCATGCTGTCGCTGGGGGGCATTCCGCCGACCGCCGGGTTCATGGGCAAGTTCTGGCTGTTCAGCGCGGCCATCGACGCGCAGTACTACTGGCTCGCCGTCATCGGCGTCCTCAACAGCGCCATCTCGCTCTACTACTACCTTCGTATCGTCGTGTTCATGTTCATGAAGGGCGATCCCACCGGCTCTGATCCGAGACCGGCCCCCGCGCTCGCGGCGGTGCTGGTGGTGGCGCTGGCCGCCACGATCATCCTGGGAGTCTACCCGCGGCCGCTCTTTGAGCTGGCCGAGGCGTCGGCCAGGACGCTCGGCGTGGTCGCCGCCACGGCGACGTCGTTCTAGGGCGATTCACGACCGTGCGTCGGCCCGCCCGGGGGGGACGTCGGCCCGGAATCGACGCGCACTCAGCGCGCAAGTCTCCGGAATCACAGATGAGGCGAAGCATGCGGGGCTGGCTTGTACGCGTCGTGGGAGCTACGGCGCTCTCGGCCCTGATTGGACTGGCCGTGCCAACGGCCTGGTGGTATGCCGCCGGTCCACGGGAGCTGGTGCGATCGGTCTCGGAAGGCAACGACTGGCTCTCGACCTCGCCGGCTTGGTTCAAGACCGGCGGATTCTACCCCGTGGAGTACCCCGAGAGCGTGCCGGCGTTCGCGTGGACACGAAGGTCCGCGGTCGTCAGCGTGCGGCGGCTGGATCGCCACGTCGGCTATCGGCTGACGATCGTGGCGAGAGGCGGACCGTCGGCCCCGCTGCCAGTTGAACTGCTGGTCGACGGCGCCAGGCGTCCCATCCCCTTCGACCTGCTCGATCATCGAATGGCGATCGCGGTCGAGATTCCGCCGGCCACGCGCGACACCGCCTCGGTCACGATGACGGCGGCACGAACGTTCGTGCCCGGACCCCAGGACAAGCGGACACTCGGGTTCATCGTCGAGGCGTTCGCGCTCGCGCCCGAGACGGGCCGGTTCCCGCTGCCGACAAGAGCACTCGGGCAGTCGGTCGCGGCCGCGGCATTCTACGGCGCAGGCGCGGCGGTCGCGGGATGCTCGTGGCCGGTGATTGTGGGGGCGGCCGTAGCCACCACGGGCTGGCACGCGTGGCTGCTCGTGCGCGATGCGGCGTTCCTGTGTGACTTCTCGGACGCGTTCGCGCCGCTGGCCGTGTGGGCGCTCGTTGCCGGCGCGGTGATCGGCGCACGGTCTGCCGCCAGGCGGCACGCTCGGACACGCCTCGTACCGACGACCGTCTTCTTGATCGTCGTCATCACCCTCTTGCGGCTCGTCCTGTTCCTGCACCCCAACGCGCCGATCGGCGACAGCATGTTCCAGGCGCACCGCGCCGACTACGTGGCTGCCGGCAACTTCTTCTTTACATCGGTGACGCCACCCCCGTACTTCGAATTCCCGTACGCGCCCGGGATGTTCGTGCTGGCCGTGCCGTTCTGGAAAGCGATTGCCAATCACGTCGGACTGCTGAGGGGCATCGGGCTTGTCGCGGATGCGATCGCGGCCCTGGCGATTCTGTTTGCGGGTCTGCGGATCTGGCGTCTCCCGAGTGCGGCCTGCGCCGCCGCGCTCTTCTATATGCTGGCTCCGGTTGGCGTCCAGACGATGGCGACGGGCAATCTGAGCAACGCATTCGCGCAGAGTGTCGTCTCGGCGGCGGTGCTGTTCGGGGTGTGCCTGGTCGGATCCCGCCCAGCCTGGCTCTGGTCGACCGTGGTGTCGCTCCTGCTGGCAGGTGGCTTCATGTCCCACTTCGGCACGGCGCTCCTCGGCCCGGTACTGGCGGCGGGCGTCGTTGCCGCCTGGTCGTTCGGCACCGGGCGTGACGTGAAGGCGGCGCGCGGCTGGTTTGCCTTCGCGCTGGGGCTCGCGATCGTCGCGTCGTACCTCCTCTACTACCAGCATTTCCAGACCGTGTACGAGACGACCGTCCACCGGATCCTCGCGGGCGAAACCTCGCGGCGATCGATGGTGCCGACCGTGTCACAGCAGGGTGGGCGGGTCGCGACCTTCTTCCGATTCCTGTTGTGGAGCTACTCGTACGCGTTGCTGGCGGCTGCCGCGGCGGGCGTATTCGTCTTCGTTCGAGAGAAGCGGCGCGACGCGCTCACGCTGGCCATGTGGGGCTGGCTGATGGTGTGCGCCGTATTTGCGGTTCTGGGCATAGTCACGCCGCTTGAGGTGCGGGCCACGCTGGCCATGCAGCCGTTTGTCGCACTGGCCGGGGGGCTTGCCATCGCCCGGGGATTCGACTCGCGCCATCTGCCGCTCAGGCTGGCTGCGGGGATCGTATGTCTGGGTGTCGCGTGGGTCGGCGTGGCGACGCTCGTCAATGTGTTCGTCGAATTGCCGCCGGTGATCCTGCCACCCGCCTGAACGTGCCCGGATTCGCGCGGCCCGGACGTGGAGTTCGGCGCTCCGGGGACGAGGAACGGAGCATCTGTGCGACACTTGTTTCTGTCCGGGTCCTGACCGATGACCAATCGTTCGATGAAGAACAGCCGGGAGGCCCTTCGCTCGGCCGGCGCGCTGAGCACGGTCGGGCTGTCGTTCGTGCTTGCGCTGGTCATGGGGTTCTGGATCGGCAACAGGCTGGACGCGTGGTTGCACACGGGACCAGTGCTGACGATCTTAGGTTTCTTCCTGGGCCTGGCTGCAGGCGTTCTCAATGTCTTCCGTACCGTGTCGCAGGCGTTTCCTCCCGGCACGACGCCGCCGGCTCGGGACAGCGCAGACGGGGCGCCGCCGGCGGAGTTGCCGCCAGCGACACCGGTCGATGAGGATGGGCAGCGCGAGCAGTGAGCGTCCCTGCCGACGCAGTCTCCATGGGCAAGTACCGCGAACGCGATGATTCGTTGCGCCGCATCAAACGCGATACGGCCGTGATCTGTGTTGTCGCCATTCTCGGGGCACTGGTCGTTGACCGCGGCCGTCCCGGCCTGGCGTACGGCGTGCTGGCCGGCGCCGGGATGATGGCAATCGGGTACGCGGCGGTCCGGTCGATGGTGGACGCCAGCATCTGGCGGGCGGCCCCTCCGGCCGGAGAGGACAGTGCGCCGCCGCCGAACGCGCGGCGCGCAATCACGCGGGCGACGGTCAGGTTCGTCAGTCGGTACGCCCTCGTCGCGGCGGTAGCGGTTGTTGCGCTCGGTCCGCTGCGCGCCGATCCGATTGGGCTGTTCGTCGGCGTGACCGTTCCAGTCGTTGCCATCGCGATCGAAGCCGTCAGGCTCGTCCGCCAGCCGCAGAAACGATCGTGGTAACCTTAAGCCCGGTCCATTGATGCGCCCCAGAGTCGTCCTCAAATCACGATGGTTCGTCATCGCGGCCATCGTGGCCTGCGAATTCGCGACGTTCGAGATTGCGCTCCGGCTGGCCGGCGGATCCGAGGCCGCGCCCGAATTCCAGCGGCTCTTCATGACGGATCCACGCATTGGCCACCGGCTCCGGCCGGGCGCGCAGACGCGATTTCGCACCTCCGAGTACGAGACCACGATTTCCATCAACGGGCAGGGCGTCCGAGACGCGGAGATCGGGCCGAAGGCGCTCAATGAGCGCCGCATCCTCGTGCTGGGCGATTCGCTCGTCATGGCGGTACAGGTGGAGTCGAGCCAGACCTTCTGCAAGCTGCTCGAGGCTCGACTGAACGCCACGCATTCCGGTGGGGGTCTTCACTACCGCGTCATCAACGCAGGCGTTCAGGGCTATGGACCCGTGGAGAAGTACCTTTTCTACAACTACGTCGCGAGGGCCTTCGACCCTGACGTCGTGCTGATCGGGCTGTACCCGGGCAACGACGTGATGCAGGCCCGGGCGTCCGCCTATCGACTGGCCGGAGTCCCGGCGAGCGAATCGGGGGTTGCGCCGGCTGCAGAGACGATTGGCGTATGGGCGCGCCGCCTCGTGCGGCGGAGCATGGTGCTGCAAATCGTACGGCTTCGCGTGTTGACGCTCGTCGGCCACTTCGGCCGTACCCCCGATGTGTACCCGCCGCTCAGGGCCTATCTGCAGCAGCCGCCGCCGGAAGTCGACGAAGGACTTGGCCTGATTCGCGAGTCCGTGTCCAGGATGACCGCGGTGGCATCCGCGCAACACGCGAAGACCGCGCTCGTCCTCTTTCCGGCGCGCTTCCAGGTTGATGACGATGATTTCCGCTATCAGGAGAAAGGCGTGGCCGAGGCGGGTCAGACGCTGCTGAGGGACGGCGCGACCGAGCGGTTCAAGACGACGCTGTCGGACCTCAAGTTGCCGACGTTGGACACGCTTCCCGCCCTGCGTGAGGCGTCGCGGGGCGGCGATGTCTACTTCACGGACACCGCACACTTCACGCCGCGCGGCCATGAGGCGATCGCGGAAGCGCTCAGGGTCTTTCTTGAATCGGCCGGGCTGGTTCCTTCAGCCGAGGGCGCGCGCTGATGGTCTTCAACTCGGTCCACTTCATCGTCTTCTTCGTGGCGGTCTACGCGCTGTACCGGCACCTGCCGCACCGCGGACAGAACTGGCTGCTGCTGGCCGCGAGCTACTACTTCTACGCGTCATGGGACTGGCGATTCCTGGGGCTGCTGCTCGCATCGACGGTTGTCGACTTCTTCTGCGGGCGCTATATCGCCGCCCGCCAGGTTCCGCGGCAGCGGAAGGCCGCCCTCATCCTGAGCCTGGCCTTCAATCTCTCGATGCTGGGCTTCTTCAAGTACTTCAACTTCTTCGCCGAGAACCTGCACGCGCTCGTCGGCGTCTTCGGGTTCCGGGTGGATTTCTTCACGCTTCGCGTGCTCCTGCCCATCGGGATCTCGTTCTACACGTTCATCACGATGAGTTACGTGATCGACGTGTACCGGCGCACCATCGAGCCCGCACGCGACTTTGTCGAGTTTGGCGTGTTCGTCGCGTACTTTCCGCACCTGGTGGCCGGTCCCATCCTGCGGGCGTCGCTGCTGTTGACCCAGATCTCGAAGCCGCGAATCGTCACGTCGACCCAGGTGGCGGAGGGCCTGTGGCTCATCCTCTACGGGTTCTTCAAGAAGATGTTCGTGGCCGACAATCTGGCTCCGCTCGTCAATGCGACGTTTGCCGGGTCCGCGAACCCGGGCGGACTCGAGGTCGTGCTCGCGGTGCTGGCGTTCGCGTTTCAGATCTACGGCGACTTCTCGGGATACTCCGACATCGCCATCGGCACGTCGAAACTGATGGGGATCGAGCTCAATCTCAACTTCCGCTTCCCGTACTTCGTCAGGACGCCCCAGGAATTCTGGGCCAACTGGCACATGAGTCTGTCCGCCTGGCTGCGCGACTACCTGTTTCTCCCCTTGAGCTATGCGTTTTCCAGGCGTCTTGACGGCGTCAACTGGTTCGGCCTGCGAGACGACGTCTGGATCTACGCGTTCGCCACCATGATCACGATGCTGCTCGGAGGCCTCTGGCATGGCGCGGCGTGGACCTTCGTCCTGTGGGGTGCTTACCAAGGCGTGCTGCTCGTGGCCTTCAAGCTGGCAACAAGCGGACGACGAACGCGGCGGCGCCAAGCGCGCCCGATCCTGACAGGACTGGGTATCGCAGGCATGTTCGGCCTCACCTGCTACGGATGGCTGATCTTCCGTGCGTCCTCGGTGACACAAGTCGTCTCGATGACGCGGGTGATCTTCACTGGCTTCGATCCCAGCGGCGCCGTACTCGCAAAACTGGGATGGCCGCTGCTCGCATATGCGGCGCCGTTGATGGCGCTTCAGGCTGCGGAATGGAAGGCCGACAACCTCGGCGTGGTGTTCCGGTGGCCGGGACCGGTGCGCTGGGTCGTCGTCGGGCTGCTCGTCTACCTGATCGTGCTCTTCGGGAACTTCGAAGGATCGAAGTTCATCTACTTCCAGTTCTAGAGTTTCCGATCCGGCGAACCGGGCGGTTTCTGCACCGGCTGCCCCGGCGTGCCCGGAGGTCGGGGCGCGGGAACGACGGTTCCTGGCAGCCCGGTGCCGAGGCCGGGGAAGGTGGGCGTCAGCGCCGGCTGGGTGGGGCGCTGCGTCTCTGGCGGCGTCATCGTTCCCCCGTACGGATTGAACGGCGGTTGCCCGATGCTCCCAGCGGGCGAGGCCAATGTGGGAGGACGCATGCCTGGCGCCATCGGCAGCCGTCCCGCCCCGCCGCTGCTGTAATCACCGTCGTCTGTCGCCGGGACAAACGTCGGCGGGTTCGCGCCGTAGTCTCCGCCCATCGATTGCGGTGGGTACCCAATCGATGGCGTCGGAGATGCCATCGCCCGCCCACTCGGCGCGGTCTTCGTCGCCAACACCGGCGCCGGGACAGGGTTGATGACGATGCAGCGATAGATGGAGGCATCGGCCGGGGCCACCTCGCGTTTGGCCGCGATGTAGCCGGTGACCTGGCGCAAGATCGTCGCCAGTGCGGCCGACTCAGGTTCGTTGTCGATCTCAAGGGAGGTGACCATGCCAGGCACCCGCTCCCGTGCCACGATCTTCGTGCGGCCTTCCTTTTCCCACACCGCCAGAATGTCGCTGATGAGCGCGTTGTGCGCGACGAGCGTCACCCGCCCGTCTCGAATCGAGAACAACACTTCGCCAGCGCTCGCGGGCAAGGCAGCCGCGAGCACGAGCAAGACGACGAGTCCGTACGTCAGCCGGCGCGAGGATGTCATGGGTGGTGCACCTCTGTGGTTCGAGTATAGCGCCACCGCGGGCCCCGTGCCAGCCGGCCGCCGCCCCGCCGATTGCTGGCACGAGCTTTACTGGCGCGGAAGCATGCGATATCCTTAAACCTTTATATGGAAAGACTCGAACACACTCTCTGGATCGTCCAAGCGGCCAACGCCGTCTTTGGGCCATTGGTGAACGGACTACTGGCCCTGCTGGGGTTTCACGCGCAGAATCCCGCCGAGCCCATCCCGAATTACATCGTGATGGTGTATCTGATCGTGCTCGGAGTGGCGATTCTGGCCCTGGTCATCAAGTCCAGGTTGAGCGTCGAGAACCCAGGCAAGCTCCAGATCGTCTTCGAAGACGTCGTCGGTGGTCTGGCCGGGATGCTCGACGAAATGGTGGGGCCGACAGGCCGCACGTACCTGACCCTGGTGGGCACGATCGGGATCTTCGTCCTGTTCGGCAACCTGATGGGGCTCATTCCCGGGCTCATGGCGCCGACCAGCAGCATCAACGTGACGCTCGGGTGCGCGGTGACGGTCTGGGTGTACTATCACGCCCAGGGCATCAGGGCCCAGGGCATCGTGTCGTACCTCAAGCACTTCGCGGTGCCGCCAGGCGCACACTGGTCGCTGTCGGTCGTCTGGCTGCCCATCGAGATCATCAGCCATTTCTCGAGGGTGCTGTCGCTGTCGCTCCGGCTTTTCGGCAATATCTTCGGCGAGGAACTGGTTATTCTGATTCTGTTCAGCATCGCGCCGTTTGTGGTGCCCTTCCTGATGATGCCTCTGGCCATCATCACAGCCGTGCTCCAGGCCATCATCTTCGTCATGCTGACGATGATCTACCTTGGGGGCGCGGTGGGGGCCGAGCACGGACATGACGAAGCCCATGGACACGAGGCGGCCCACCACGCGGAACGCGTGGCGGCCTGAAGGCGAACCCCTGGTAGCTACTGAGGAGGCTGTGGTTGTGAAGAAGCGATTTGCTCTCGTTCTGCTGTTGTGTGTGGTCGCGTTGGGCGCGGCGAGCCCGCTTTACGCGCAGGAGGCTGGGGCGGCGACCCCGTCCAGAGCCGTTGAGGTGGCGCGCTGGTCAATCATCACCGCGGGATTTGCACTGGCGTTCGCCGCTGCGGTTGGCGCCCTGGCGCAGGGTAAGGGCATCAGTGCGGCCGTCGAGGCGATCGCCCGCAACCCCGCGGCGACCAACGATATCCGCGGCAACCTGATCCTGGGCCTCGTCCTGATCGAGTCTCTCGTGATCTACGTGCTGCTGGTCTCGCTGATTCTGTTCTTCCTGAAGCCGTTCGGCGCCTGAGTTCTGTCGCGACGTTGTCGTTCTGTCTGGCGGCGGGTCGGCGTTGGCCGGCCCGCCCCGTCGGTCGAGACCGAGTCGGTGGTCCCATAGTGCGCCGCTGGTTTACGCTGACGCCGTTTGACGGCCTGCTGCTCCTGATGGTCCTCATCTGGGGCGGGAATTTCAGTCTGGTCAAAGCGGCGCTGGTCGAAATCCCCCCGCAGTCGTTCAACGCGCTCCGCCTCGTTGTCGCGTCGACGCTGTTCCTCGCGGCGATTGTCGCAACAGGGTGGCCGTCGCTGTCCCGGAAGGACTGGCTGCGGGTTGCCTTCTTCGGCTTCGCGGGGCATTTCGTCTACCAGCTCTGCTTCATGGACGGTCTCGCCAGGACCACGGCCTCGAACAGTTCTCTGATCCTCGGGTGTTCGCCGGTTGCCGTCGCCCTTGCCAGTGCACTCGCCGGCCACGAGAAGATCTCGCGCGTCCAGGGTGCGGGCGCCGCGTTGTCCGTGGTCGGCATCTACCTGGTGGTCGGCACCGGAGCCCATTTCGGCGGTGCGTCGCTCGCCGGGGACTTCCTGACGCTCGGTGCGGTTGTGTGCTGGGCGGTCTATACGGTTGGTTCCCGATCACTGCTCGAGAGGTTCTCGCCGCTTATCGTCACCGGGCTGACGATGACCATCGGCACGGTGCTCTATGTTCCGGCTGCGCTCCCGGGGCTGCTTCGGCTGGATATCAGCCGGGTCCCCATCTGGGCATGGGCCGCCGTCGTGTTCTCGTCGGTCCTGGCCCTGAACGTGGCCTATCTGATCTGGTACACGTCCGTGCAGCGGATCGGCAACATCCGGACATCGGTGTATTCAAACGTGACGCCGCTGGTCGCCATGACGGTGGCGGCGATCTTCCTCGGCGAGCCGATTACGATGTCGAATGTCGGAGGCGCCGCAGCGATTCTTGCCGGTGTGATCGTCACCCGCCGGGGGACGCGCCGGCAGGCGGCGTCGGATCCGCCGGCCGAGGAGTAGGGCAGGGGCGTCAGCCGTCAGTATCGGGCCGTCTCGAGAACCGCCTCGAGCACGGCCGCCGCGTTGGGAAGAATAGCCTCTTCGAGATCGGGGCAGTAGGCGACCGGCGTGTCGAGCGACGCGACGCGCCGGACGGGGGCGTCGAGGTGCTGGAAATGATCCTGTCCGATGCGGGCAGCGATCTCGGCGCCGAATCCACACGTGAGCTGTTCTTCGTGCGCGACCACCACGCGGCTGGTCCGCGCGACCCAGGCGCCGATCGTCTCCCAATCGCAGGGCACCAGCGTCCGGAGATCGACCACCGCCACGCTGACACCGTTCTGCTCGGCCTGCTGAGCCGCCAGCAGCGAGCGCTGCACGAGTGCACCCCACGTGAAGACGACCACATCCGATCCGTCGCGTCTGACCGCCGCCCTGCCGAACGGAACCATATGCTCGCGCCCGAGGTACTCGCCCTTGTTGTACGTCTGCCGGTACAGGTGTTTGTGCTCGAGGAACAGCACCGGGTCTTCGCACCGTATTGCGGTGCGAAGCAGGCCGGCCGCGTCCTGCGCGTTCGACGGGTAAACGATGCGGATGCCCGGCGAGTGCGCGAAGATGGCCTCGCCCGATTGGCTGTGGTACGGCGCGCCGCCGCGCAGGTAACCCCCGATCGGCACGCGTACCACCATCGGGCACGACCACGTGTTGCCAGACCGGTAGCGCATCATCGCCATCTCGTCGCGCAGTTGCTGCATCGCCGGCCAGATGTAGTCAAAGAACTGGATTTCGACGACCGGCTTGAGTCCGCGCAGGCTCATTCCCACCGCGCGACCGATGATGTTCGCCTCGGCGAGCGGCGAATTGAATACTCGATCGGCGCCAAAGATCCGCTGGAGGCCGTGCGTCACTTTGAAGACGCCGCCCTTGCCCTGAACTTCTTCGAGGCTGGCCGGTCGACTGCAATCCGCGACGTCTTCGCCGAACACCACGATCCTTGGATTGCGCGTCAGCTCGTCCTTGAGTGTCCGGTTGATCGCCGCCACCATCGTGTCCGGCTTGCCCTCCGGTTCGACTGGCCCTGCAAATATGTCGGACGCCGGGTCCACAGTCGGGGAAAACACCCACAGCGCGGCGGTCTCGCGGGCCGGCTTCGCGGCGGCCAGCGCCCGCTTGGCGGCATCGTTCACTTCGCGCTCCACTTCGCCGTGGATCGCCTCGAGTTCCTGTTCTGACACAATGCCCTGTGTGAGGAGCCGGGCGGCCATCTTTTTCACCGGATCGCGCAGCGCTTCCTGCTCGCGCTCCGCCGGCGTCTTGTACAAGCGCTCATCGTCTGACAGCGAGTGCGAATACGGCCTGATGACCGATGCGTGGACCAGCGCCGGACCGCGGCGCTCGCGGGCGTAGACGACCGCCCGTGACAGCGTCCGGTAGCTTTCAACGAAATCGGTGCCGTCCACGGTTTCGACCAGCAGGTCAGGAAAGGCGCTGACGAGCCGGGAGATGCTGCCTCCCGGCGTCTGAACTTCGACCGGCACCGATATGGCCCAGCCGTTGTCCTCGACGAGATAGACGACCGGGAGGCGCAGCGTGCACGCCGAGTTCAGCGACTCCCAGAATTCGCCTTCACTTGTGGTGCCGTCGCCCACGGATACGTAGGCGACCTCGTCGGACCTGAAGTAGCGTTC
Organism: Acidobacteriota bacterium; assembly: GCA_026393755.1. Taxonomy (NCBI): domain Bacteria; kingdom Pseudomonadati; phylum Acidobacteriota; species Acidobacteriota bacterium. The sequence goes on along the minus strand of JAPKZO010000032.1, from coordinate 163,948 downwards.
GCGGTCGTCGATGCCGGGCAGGGTTCCCAGCAGCAGGCCTGCCTGCGCGCACCCGACGGCGTGGAGGCACTGTGAGCCTGTGGCGCTGCCTTGCGAGACAATATTCAGCCTCGCGCTGCCCCAGTGAGACGGCATCTGGCGGCCCGCTGACGCCGGATCGTCCGCTGCTCCGACCGCCTGCAGGAACATGTCATACGGCGAGACTCCCAGCATCAGACAGAGCGCGCGGTCGCGATAGTACGGGAAGAACCAGTCGTGTGACGGCTTCAGGCACATCCCGGCCGCGACGAGCACGGCCTCGTGCCCCGCGCCGCTGATCTGGAAGAAGATCTGACTCTGGTTCTTGAGCTGGATTTCCTTGTCGTCGACCTTCCGCGACAGGTACATCGTGCGGTACGCCTGGCGCAGCGCCTCGGGGCCGAACGCGGGATCCGCCTGGCCGGGTGCGGCCGCGGCCACCACAGGGGTCGTCGTTTCGATCATTGGTCCTCGCGTGGGAGCCAGCCCGATTCAAAATCCTCGCGGGCTCTCGACGTCGGCGTTGCGGGATTCATTGCGGATGCGGGAATTATACCATCCGGATCCCGGTGCTATAATCGCGCCTCCACGGTGATTGCGCTGCCGCCCGATCCAGACGCCTGCGGGCGGGCGGGCGCGACGGACAGTTCTCGGGAGGAAGGAGCGGCGCGTCCATGGCGCATCCAGGTGTGAAGCACTACCGGTGGGACGAGATTGCGCTCGAGAAGGTCACCGAGATGATCTCTCGCAAGATCGTCACGGGCGAGCGCGAAATGCTGGCCCAGATCTACCTGAAGAAGGGGGCCGTCGTCCCGCGGCACGAACACGAATCCGAGCAGTTGACCTACATTCTGCGAGGCGCGCTGCGGTTCATCATCAACGGCGAGGAGACGATCGTACGAGCCGACGAGGTGCTGCACATTCCGTCGCGGGTCCCGCACGCGGCCGAGGCGATCGAGGAGACCTTCGAAGTGGACGTGTTCAGCCCGATTCGGCAGGACTGGCTGGACAAGACGGATGATTATTTCGGGCGGTAGGCGGCGCGGGCGCCCGTGCCGGCGGGTGGCGGATTCCGAAACGGCTCCTCGAACCAAGAAGAAACAGGCGGGGATGCGGGAACCAAGCAGACGAGGCAACGTTATGGATACTGGGCTCAACGGGAAGATTGCGCTGGTCTGCGCGGCCAGCAAGGGATTGGGCAAGGCGGCGGCGCTGGCGCTCGCCGCGGAAGGCGCGCGCGTTGCCATGTGCGCGCGGCACATGCCGACACTCGAGGCGGCTGCTGCGGAGGTCGCCGGTGCGACCGGTGGCGACGTCTTTGCCGTTGCGGCTGATCTATCGCGCCGCGCGGACGTCGAACGCCTGGTCCAGCAGACCGTCCAGCACTTCGGCGGCCTGGACATTCTCGTGACCAACTCTGGCGGACCGAAGCCCGGGCTGTTCAATGCGCTCTGCGAGGCCGACTGGCGAGAGGCGATCGACGAAGTACTGATGAGCGTCGTGCATCTCTGCCATGCCGCTGTGCCACACATGAAACAACGCGGCGGCGGGCGCATCATCAACGTCACGTCGATCTCGTCGAAACAACCCGTGCCTGGACTCGTCCTGTCGAACGCGCTGCGACCGGCCGTGGCGGGGCTGTCGAAGACGCTGGCCAACGAACTGGCGCGTGATGGCATCCTGGTGAATTGCGTGGCGCCAGGCTACACGCGGACCGACCGCGTGATTGAATTGGCCGAAGCCACCGCGCGGCGCGAAGGCGTGACGGCCGAGGCGGTTGAGCGTCGGGCGGTCTCGAACATTCCGCTCGGCCGTATGGCCGAGCCTGCGGAGTTTGCCAGCGTCGTCGTGTTCCTGGCGTCCGAGCGCGGCAGCTACATCACCGGATCCACGATGCTCGTCGACGGCGGCTACGTCCGGGGCACGCTGTAGGGAGCGACGTCGCGGTCTGACCCCAGCTTCGCTTAGTGCACCCAGCGGTCCGGGCCAGGGCCCCTGTCGGACCGGCGCCCGCCGTCGTGCACCTCGAAGCGCTTTCGCAGCCTGTTCAACCGCCAGCGCAGGAGCTGCGAGCGCACCTGCGATCCCACCGTGCCTCGCCGCCACACCAGGTAGAAATAACCGGCGGCAATCCCGCCGAGATGCGTCGCATGCGCCACGCCCGACTGCGATCCGCTGATCGACGACAGGAACGAAATGACCCCGATGATGAGCACGAACACCTTCGCCGGGATCGGAAACACCATGTAGAGGTAGATCGGGCGATTCGGATAGGTCAGCGCATACGCGAGCAGCAGGCCGTAGATCGCACCTGACGCCCCCACGGTCACCGACACATACAGCGCTTCGGCAAATCCGAACGGCAGCAACGACGCGAGTATCGTCGTAAGGGCGGCGCCGATCCCGGCGACCGCGTAGTACGTCGTGAAGAAGCGCGTGCCCCACAGGCGTTCCAGTTCGACGCCAAACATCCACAGCGCCAGCATGTTGAAGAGCAGATGGAACAGCCCTCCGTGCTGGAACATGTAGGTGACGGGCTGCCAGAACCAGAGGCGTTCGACGACCATCGCCGGGATCAGTCCCAGCGACAGCGTCAACGACGGCGCCATCAGCGTCGCCAGATATCCCGCCACGTTGGCGAGGATCAGCGCCTTGACCGCTGGCGTCAGCCTGCCGGGTCCGAAACTATACGTGGCGTACGGTGAAGAAGGCGGACTCATCTTAGACTCCAACGATACCACCGCCCTGATCCGCGTGACCCGATTTCGAGACAGTCCCACGTGTGGCCGGGCGCGGGTTACGCGTCATGCCCGGAGCCTTGAGGCAGGGGCCATGCGCAGACCGCGCCGGCCAGCGGAACCAGCGCCAGCCACGTCAGTGTGGGTTCAATCCCGAACCGATCCGCCAGGGCTCCAACCACGGGCACGCTGAGGCCGCCGGTGCCCCACGCCACCCCCATCATGAGCGACGACACCGTGGCCGCGCTGACCGGTGCGAGTTGGTGGGCGAAGGTCACATTGACCGGGAGCGTGGAATTCAGAAAGAATCCGCCAACCGCCATCATCACGACAAACCACCCGCCTGACATCGAGGGCGCCAGCGCCAGGAAGGGCACGGCCACCAGCAGCGACGCGCCAATAATCCGCTTCGCTCCGAACCGATCCGAGAGCGGTCCACCAAGGAATCCACCGACGCTTCCCGTAAACAGGTAGACAGAGATCGCCACGCCAGCCATCCCAACCGACCATCCCCGCCGGGTCAACAGCACGGGCATGAACGTCGCGAAGCCCATCGAGGTGAGCGTTCTCAGCACGACGATGGCGTACAGAAAGAACAACGGTCGTGCAAATGGCCGTAGTTGCCGGAATCCACTCGGCCCATGACCACCGAACGGCTTGATCGGCGGCATGCCGGCCAGCACGAAGCCGAGCAGGATCAGTCCGGGGATGGCCAGCCACGGCGTCCATCCCAGTCCGAAACGATCGACGTATGGCGCGAACACCATCGGTCCCAGCGAGTAGCCGATCGATCCGCCCGTAATGTGAATGGCCATGGCCAGCCCTCGCCGACTGCCGCCAAGACGATTGACGACGGCAGCGGCCGTGGGATGGAAAGCCGCGCCGCCCAGTCCGCCGATGACGAGGCAGGCCGCCAGTGTTCCGGGCGACCAGGCGAGGCCTATCAGGCTCAGCACCGCCACCGACAGGAGCGGGCCAGCCACCAGCAGCACGCGCGGATTCCAGCGATCCGCCAGCCGGCCAAACCCCAGTTGCGTGACCGAGGTCGCGAGTTGGTACACCATGACCATCATGCCGGCTGCCGCGAGCGAGAGCCCCAGGCGGGAGATCAGTGCCGGCAGGAGGGGCACATACAGATTGGAGTAGGCGTCGGCGACGAAGTGCGCGCTCGCCATCCGGTAGACGGTTGGATTGAGCGATTCACGTTCGCCCATCCTACGCCGCGCCCCGCAGGCGCTTCAGCCGCCCCACGACCGTGGCCCGCGCCTCGACGAATTCCTCGATATGAATCGCGCGGGCGGCGATATCCAGCACCACGAGGGCTACGCCGATCGACAATCCCACGCGCAGTGCCAGAATCGGCAGCGTATGCAACGGCTGCGCGCTCGCGATCGCCCAATCGGTCCCCCAGGCAGCCAGGCCCATCAGCCCCGAGGCGACGGAGATTTTACCGATGGCCACTGCGACACGACGTCCGTCGAGGCCGCCCAGCCGTCGGCGCAGCACCCAGAGCAGGATGGCCGCGTTGCAGATGGCGCTGATGGCGGTTCCCAGCGCCAGCCCGCGGAAGCTCATCACCCGGACCAGCGCGACGTTGAGGGCCACGTTCAGGAGCACCGCCGCCACCGAAACCATCACGGGCGTTCGGCTGTCCTTCAACGCGTAGAAGGGCGGCACCGCCATCTTGACCGCAGAGTAGCCGATCAGCCCCGGCGCGTAGAAGATCAACGCCGCCGCCGTGTTCGCCGTATCCGCTGACAGGAATTGCCCGCGCTCGTAGATGAGGGCCACAATCGGCGTTGCCAGAGCCATCAGGCCGACCGTGGCTGGCACATTCAACATCAGCATGAGGCGCAGGCCACGCGATACCGTGGCGCGCATGTCGGCCAGATTGTTGCGCGCAGCCTGCCGGCTCAATGTCGGCAGCGAGGCGGTGGCAATCGAGACGCCGAACAGGCCTATCGGCATGTACATCAGCCTGAACGCGTACCCCAGGCAGGACACAGCGCCGGTGCCCTCGCCGGTCGCTAGAATCGTGTTCACCAGCAGGTTGATCTGCACGGCAGCGAGGCCGACCACGCCCGGCCCCATCAGCGCCAGCACCTGTCTGAGGCCGGCATCCCGGATATCGAGCCCCGGGCGATAGCGAAATCCTTCGGCATGCAAGGCCGGCCATTGGACGCCCGCCTGGAGCATGCCGCCGACCAGCACGCCTATCGCCGGAGCGACGATAGTCGGCAGCCCGAGCAGGGGCATCACCGGGACCAGCCCAATCGTGCACAGAATCGACCCGACGTTGAACATCGCCGGGGAGAACGCCGGCACGAAGAACTTGTGCAGCGAGTTCAGCATCCCCATCAGCGCCGCCGCCAGCGCGACCAGCACCAGGAACGGGAACATGATGCGCGTCAGCGTCACCGTCAACTCGAGCTTGCCTGGCACCGCGGCGTACTTCGAAGCAAACGCCGTCGTAATCGGCCAGGCAAAGACCAGGCCGACCACAACCACGGCAAGCGTGGTCAGAACCAGGGCCGTGATCACCATGTTGCCAAGCCGCCAGGCTCGTTCCCGACCTTCGAGAGTCAGCGTGTGCGTGAATGTGGGAACGAACGCGGCGCTCATCGCGCCCTCGGCAAACAGATCGCGGACCAGATTGGGGATGCGGAACGCGACGTTGAAGGCGTCCATGTGGTCGCCCGCGCCGAACAGGAATGCCATCACCGTATCGCGCACCAGGCCCAGAATGCGGCTGGTCATGGTGGCGGCACCAATGACCCCGGCCGACCTGGCAAGCTGGGGAGGGGCGACCTGGGATGGTCCGGGTGAGACTGGCGCGGACGGGTCAGAGGACATCGATGCTGGTCAGCGTAGCACAATCGTCACTACCCAGAGGGATAGCGCTGGTTCGGCTATGCCAGACTCGCGGTGCTCCAGGCCCGGGAACCCCGGGAGTCGGTTTGAGCGGCTGGTGAGGTGAAGGGGCGGGCACTCACCTTGTCGGGAGGCGAGTGCCCGGGAGGAGGACAGGCCGGAGCGATGTCCGTCCTGTCAAACCTTATGACGAGCGACACCCGAGAATAGTTCTGCCGGCTAACCTCCCGCCAGCTTCTTTCTGACCAGATCGTTGACGGTCTTGCCATCGACAGGGTTGCCGGCCAGGGCGGCCATCACGGCCTTCATCAGGCGCCCCATGTCCTTCATGCCGGTCGCCCCGGTGGTGGCGATGGCCGAATCGATGGCGGTCTGGATGTCCTCGGCGCTGACGGGTGGGGGCATGAGCGTCTCCAGCTGCTTCAGTTCGGCGGTTTCCTTGTCCACCAGATCCTGTCGACCGCCCTTCAGAAACTGATCGATCGACTCGCGCCGCTGCTTGATCATCGTGCCGATCACCTGCCGCGCCTCCGCGTCTTCCAGCGCGTGTCCTTTCTCGACTTCCTTGTTGACGAGCGCGGTCTTGAGCATCCGGAAGACCGAGAGCACAACCGAATCATGCGCTTTCATCGCCTGCGTGATGCGAGCATTAACGTCGGTGATCAATGACATGACTGTTGACCTGCCTTTCCTTCCCTAGTGGATCCAGGCGAGCCAGGCACGGGCGCCCACAACCATGGCGCCGAACAGCAGCGCGCCCGAGACCAGACGCCACCACATTCCAGCATGCCAGGCCCAACTCGCGCCGAGGCCTGCAAGCACGAAGGCGGCCGGGCTGGTGGCGTGCTCGACCCGGCTGATGAACTCCCAGGCGTCCTGCTGATAACGGACGTTCCCCGGGCCCAGGACGCTCGCCATCAAGAACGCGGCGCCCGTCGCGCCCCACGCGGCGACGACGAGCACCAGCCGATCACAGACGTGTGTAGCCCACAGCCGCCACACGCCGATGGCGGCCAGCACGAGGACAGGCCAGCCGAAGTTGGCAATCGTCTGCCTGGCCGCCTCCATGGTGCGGCCCATCAACGGGATCGTCGTGCGGCCAAGCGCCGGCTGATCCGCGGCAGCGGGCTTCGGGTTCGCTCCGGTCGCACCTTCGGACATAGGCGGCGTTGACACGACGGTCGTCGCGATGCCCAACCGCGAGATCTGTGTGCGATAGACGCTGCCGAAGTGACCCCAGTAGAGCGCGACTGCGAGCAGCACTGCGACAATCGTCGCCAGCAGGACCGACCGGGCGGCTTGCCGGAGCGACGGTCCGCCCAGCCAGCGGAACAACAGCCACGTCGCCGCAAGAGTGGCCATCAACAGCGCGAACGTGCTGATGTGCGAGATGAAGGCCAGCGTGGACACGAGTACCAGGCCAATCACCTGCCCCGGCTTATCGGGCGTGAGTGCCCAGACGGTCACGAGCGCCATCGCCGCAAGCGCGACAGACTGGCCGAAGGCGTTCGTCAGGTTCGCGTTGCCGACGACGCCAAACGACAGCGGCAACAGACTCACGAGCGCCACGCCAATTGCCCCGGCCAGCCGGTCACCCCAGGCCCGGACAATCATCGGATAGAGCAGCGCGCCGGCAGCCACCTCGGTCGCGCAGACGACCACGCGAAGCAGCGTGACGTAGTCCCTCGTGATCCACGACCACGGCGCAGCGAACAAATACAGCCCGATGGCGTATGGGAATGGCGTCGCGCTTGTGGAGAGTTGCGTGAAATAAAAGCGACCCGCCAGCACCCACTCGAAGCGGTGCGCGTGGAACACGGCATCGACGAGCGGTTTGGACGGTTGAACAAGCGCCAACAGCTTCAGGTAGAGCGACACCGCCGAACACACGACCACAAAGCGCGCTGCGTTTCGCAATGGCCGTTTCCGTGCCGCCTCGAAAAGCCATGCCGAGACGAGCATCAGGCCGGCGATCCAGACGACGAATCCATCGGCCTTGCTGAGCAACGATCCGAACGGCGAGATGCCGTTGGCAACGACGTGGGCCTGGGCCGCCGATACGAACGCCGTGCCCGCGAGCACCGCGACGGCGGGCAGTCCCATCCCGGCAAGCGCCGCCCCGAACGCGCCTCCCCCGATTGCGGCCGTCTGCATCGCGCGGGCCGGCGGCAACACGAATCCCCCTTCGGATGGGCGGCAGGCGATCCGATCCACCTGCACGCCGAGCGCCCGCGGATCTGACTGGCCAGGCACCATCACCGATGAACTGGTCAGGGAGAGCGTCAGCCCCGATGTCCCGCGACGGATCGGTATCGCGATCCCGGCCTCCGAGAACTCATTGGTGGCCTCGAACACTGAGCCGGGGCCTCCGTCTGCGGCGAGGGTCAGCCGGGGCTGTGGAATGGCGTTCGAGCGCGCACCTCGAAATCGCACGCTGCACGACCAGTTGACGCGGCGATCAATGCCTGCGAGCGAGACATCCGCCCGACGCATGGTCCACACGAAGGCATGCGGGCCGTCGTGCTCCGGCGGATAGAACCCGGTCGCGACCGCCGACAGGTCCGCATCCATGTTGAGATCGATGGCGGGGTTTCTCGCGTACGACGCCACGACGAACACGACTCCCAGAATCGCGCCAATCACGGCGGCGACCGCCGCGCGGATCACCAGACGAATCATGCCCCGGGTCTCTTCCGAAGCCAGATGAGGTTGATGAACGCCCATCCCCGAATGGGCAGCAACAGCGTCAAGGCGGTGTGCAGCCATTCCAGTCTGACCGGGTTGCGCCTGACAAGCGCCGTAAGCACCGGCACGGTGGGGAAGATCCCCCGGCGATGTGCCACGGTGAATCCCGCCCGCGAGGCCATCGCGAGATACTCATCCACTGGGCGATCGCCGGGATGCTTGGCCGCGCTGGCGGTCCTGATGAGGCGGCCCGTAAAGAGGAAGTGCACGCGGGACTGGAGGTGCGCGAGATTCGGCACCGAGACGAGTGCCTCGCCGCCGGGTTCCAGCACGCGACTCAGCTCTTCGAAGGCGTGGGCCTGCTCGTCGAGCCTCAAGTGCTCGAGCACGTCCAGGCACAACACGCGTTCGAATGTTCGATCGCCAAACGGCAGGGCGGTGACCGATCCTGTCTGAACTCGCGCCGACCTGTAATTCAGGTCCACACCCTCAATGCGAAGCCTGTCGGCATACGCATCAACAAGCACGCCCTCGCCGCATCCGGCATCCAGCACACGCGTGCCGGCCGGCAAGCCATCCAGGTACGTCTTCACCGCGCGGAGCTTGGCGAGATAGGTGGGGCGATAATCCCAGTGTTCGTCCGGGGTGCGATGGTAGTCGCCGCGTTCCGCGTACTCGCCTCGGCGCGCGCCGGGATCCTCAACGTCCATGTCGGGTCATTGTAGCGCGGGCGAGAGGGACCCGCCTCATCGCCTCTCCGTCAGCACATCCTGATAGACGGCCGCGAAGCGGCTGGCGACGATGCCGGGGCTGAACTCGCGCGCGACGACCGCCGCCGCTCCCGCGGTGGCACGGACAGGGTGGCGCAGAAACGCAGCGATGGCACGAGCGATGGCGTCCGGATCCTCGCGAGGCACGACCAGCACATCGGATCCGAAAAGACTCGCCAGCTCAACCCCTCCGGGATGATCGGCAGACAGCACGGGCGTGCCGCTTGCGAGCGCTTCGACCGCCACGGTCGGGCACGCTTCGAGCAGCGATGGCAAGACGAACAGATCCGCTGCAGCGTAATAGTCCGCTACCGATCGGTTGTCGACCAGTCCCGCAAAGGTGACGCGGCTGGCGACGCCCAACGCGTTCGCCTGCTCCTCGAGTTCGCTCCGGAGCGGGCCTGTGCCGCAGATCACGAGCCTTGTGTCGGGCGCGTCCCGAAGCACGGCCGGCATGGCCTCGATCAGGTACCGCTGTCCCGCGAGCGGGTGCAGGCGTTTGACGTTCAACAGGACGAACCGCTCGGCAATCCCCAGCGATCGTCTGACCGCCTGTTGCTTCGCCCTGTCAGGCCGGGCGAACTGATCCGCCACCGGCGGATAGATCACACTCAGCCCTTTTCGCTGGAGTCCTCGTCCCACCGCGTAGTCCAGCAACCCGCGGCTGTAGAATGTCACGCGAGACGCCGACTGATACGCGCGCGTGAACAAGTCGGGACGCGGCCACCGGCGTTGGTAGTGCCAGATCTCGGTCCCATAGAGCGTCATCACGACGGGCTTCCGCTGCCGCCCGGCGATCCAGGCTGCCAGTTCCGGCAGCAGGCCATTGCTGTGGACGTGCACGATATCCGCACCGGCTACCACCGGCGCGATCATCTCCCGCATGCGGCGGGCATCCGCGATGGCTGACAGCCCAATCGCGTGGGCGATTCCACCGGATCGTGGCCGCGCCTTCACCCATGTCACGCTGCCTGGCAGCGCTGCGGCGTGCACCGCCAATTGAGATTCCGTCGCTCCGGTACCGCTCGGGTCCACGGTGCGAGGCGGATGGGCAATGTAGTCGATGCTGTCCCCGGCTGCGCGGGCCCATGTGCCGAGATGGAAAGGCAGCAGGGAGTTGGCGGCCTGATCGGGAGGAAGATGAGCCGTGACGTGACAGATGTGCATCAGTTCCGCGTGTCTGGAGCCGACGCGTCAGTCGCGCTTGATCGGCCCCTTCGGCGGGCGTGAGCGAGCGGCACCGGGCGAACGATCGCCCGGGACCGCAGCACCGACCGCGTCAGGCGCCTCGAGCCCGCCCTGTATTGCAGGCTTGACAACGACGCGCACGCGGCTCACCTCGCGATCCTGAACAAGGAACACCAGATCGAAGTTCCCCAGGAATCCCGGCCCAGGCTGCCAGGAGAACACGCCGGTTTCCGCGTCAAGCGAGGAGCCCAGCGGGAGATGGCGTCGCTCGCCACGGATGTCCTGATGGCCGGTGTAGCCACCTCCGGCAGACGGCAATCGTAGCTCGATGGCGCCGCCCTGGCGAACCTCGATCACGGATGGGCCATCGCCGGCGGGCACCACCGGTTGCCAGGCGCCCCCCGATATCTTGACGCTGGGGGGTTCGGCACTGACCGCCGCGGCGGCCACGGCCACGGCCGCTGGCGCTGAACGGCGGGCGGCCGCTGCCGGCGCCCCGAGGGCGGCACGCGCAGCACCCGCGCCGTTCGACACCGTAAAGAACCGGCTGCCGATGCCATCCTGGCCACCGCAACCGTCGGTCACCAACCATCCAATCAGGTGCACGCCGTCGCTGAGCGTCGTCGTATCGATCCAGACGGAACCTCCCGCGTGGCTCGAGTCGGTGAAGCCCGGGAATGCCGCAGCAATGTCTGATCGCGCGCCGAGGTAGGTCACCGGAACAGCCGGCCCGGAATCGATCCCCATGAGGACGCTGCCGTTTGCAACCGAGCAGGATGAAGCCCTGTTGGGTGTCAGTGCCCAACCGAAGCCATAGAACGCCCCGGACACTGTCGCGCCATACCCCGGCGTATCAATCGCACCGAACGGTTTCGTCGCGTGTGCGTTGTCGACGGTGATCGTCTTGCTTCCGAGTAGCGTGTTCAGCCCGTTGACGTCGTACCCATATGCGTAAAGCTTGTAGGTGATGGCACTCGAGGAGTCCACCTGGCCCCACAACCCCCACGACAGGAGCAGGTAGCCCCAACCTGCGCGGGCGGCATTGGGATAGTTGCTGTACGCGATTTCGACATCGGGTCGCGATCCGGCGACGAACAGCGGATTGGCGATGAACACCTTGCCGTAGGCCGGATGAGTCGGATCGCTGGTGTAGGCATTGCTTGAGGGCTCGCCGCTGACGAGGTCGCGCCAGATTTCCACCCGAGCGATTCCCGTTTCGTCGAGCGCCCAGCCCGTGACCGCAAAGGATCCCTGGAGACCGGTTGCGCCATCGGCTGGCGTGTCGAATGCCCCGAACGGGGCCAGGCCCGAGGACGCCACTTCGCCGAGCAGTTGCACCCGCAGCGTCGTGATAGTTGGGCGGTAGACCACCAGGAACTGGCCTGCGGACGGATTGGCCGTCAGGGCCGGGATTCCATCCGTGGTCGGCACAGTCGACGCTGTGAGGACTGTTCCGTTGAACGGCGTTCCAGCCCCGTCGAGGCCCTGCGCCCAGATGTCCGATGACGCGCCTTGGGCCACGATGCCGAATGCGTCCAACCCGTTGTTGAACGCGAGATCGAGCTGCGATCCGGTGCCGCTCGGGACCACCGGCTGGATTGTGCCCGCCGTCACTGCGCCCGCCGCCACGGTGGTTGTCTGCGGAATGTCGTCCCGCACCCAGGCGACAACCCAGGTCGTCTGGGTTGAGTTGTACGCCACTCGAGCCATGCTGCGCGCACTCGAGCCGCCAGATTCGATGTCGAAGCGGGCCGTGGTCGCGGTGCCGGTGAGGTCAACCCAACGAGCCCAGATGGCGTTGGTCCATGTCCGGCCGACAACCAGGCATGCGCTTGGCCCGCACGCGATCTCCGGCAACTCCGGTATCGCCGTCTCCGTGATGAGCGTTGAGGCCGCGGCGACCGGGCCACTCTCGCCAATGCTGCGAATCATCACGTGTGACGCGCCATCCCACCAGGTCGTGAGGAACGTGTTCGACGAGGGCACCTCTGCTGAACTGCCGGCGTTCGCGTTGCCTGAGACCCAGCTCAGGTTGCCGAGTGTCGAGGGTGTACCGAGCGTGGCCGTGCCGCCAGCCACAGGCGACACCGGACGCGCCATGCGAGTTGCGCCGCTCGTATACGTGACGAGGTACGTGCCGCTTGCACTGCTGTATGCGACGCGCGGTGCGAGTCCGTTCGCGATTACAAACGCGCTTCCGGCGGCCTGGCCGGCCGAATTGAGGAGCACACCCTTGACCTCTTGATTCCACGTGCTCCACACCACCAGATACTGCAGCATCGTGGAATCGAATGCCACGTCGAACGCGTCGATGCCCGTGGTTTCGCCGATGATCTGCGAGCCCGTGCCCACCGGTTTCAACGCGCCCGTTGAGGGCTCGATCAGGTTGAACGTCGCCGTGCACGTGATGTTCGCGTTGACCGTGACGCTGCCGCCGGCACAGCCCGTGCCGCTCCAGCTGCCAAACCGTGATCCGGTCGCAGGTGTTGCCGTCAGGGTCACCTGCGTTCCGCCGGCATAGACGGCGCTGCAGGTCGTGCCGCAGTTGATCGTGCCTGGATTCGACGTCACTGTGCCCGTGCCCGCGCCAGCCTTCGCGACCGCCAGCGTGTAGCTCGACTGCGTGATCAGATTGAACGTCGCTGAGCAGGTTGTTGGAGCGGTGATCGTGACACTGCCGCTCGCGCAGCCGGTTCCGCTCCACCCGGCGAACACCGAGTCGCTTGCCGCCGTTGCCGTCAGCGTCACAACCGTGCCGTTCGCGTACGTGGCGCTGCAGGTGGTCCCGCAGTTGATGCCGCCGGAATCGGACGTGACGGTCCCGGACCCGGTACCTGTTTGCGTGATTGACAGCAGGTAGCCGGAACTCGGCTGGACGAGACCACTCTGGAGGAGCAGGACGCGCAGGTTGGTGACGTCGTGTCGATAGACGGCGAGGAACTGCCCCAGCTTCGGATTGGCGGCGGCGGCGGTCCAACCGTCCGATGTCGGCCCGTTCGAGATCTGTACGTCGCTCCCGAGCGGCGCACCGGTCGCATCCAGCTGCTGGGCGAAGCTCCGCCAGTCCCAGCCGCCCATCACCTTGACAAACGTCTGGGTGCCGCTGTTGTACGGCATCGTGGTGAAGCGGCCCTTCGCCGAGCCGGTGGCGAAGACCGTGCCGCTCGTGTCGCCCGCCGACAGGAGCATGCCCCGCTGCCAGCCCATGTCGAGTATCCACGTCAGAACGTACTTGCCGATCGTCGGGCTGTACTCGACCTGCTGGTCGTCGTGCAGGCCGCCAATGTCGAAGTAGAACATGTCGCCGGTCGGCGTCCCGGTCAAATCCAACCAGCGTCCCCAGTTGCCAAACCGCTGCGCCGCGTCGTTGTAGTAGTGGCCAAAGGCGAGGCATTCGGTGGGGCTGCAGGAGACGTCGGGGAAGTCGTGCGCTTCACCATTACCGACCCTGGTATTGAGCACCACGGTCGTCCCCAGCGTGCCGTCCAGCTTGATCGACCGCAGGTAGGCCTGAGAGGGCAGCCCCCCTGGCGCGTCCCGCCATGTCGTCAGGTACAGCCCCGTACTTGGGACATAGGTGGCCTCGCCGTAGGACAACTTGCTCCACGTCATCGGGCCGAGCACCAGCGGCGTCGGCGTGAGCTTGGTAGCGGCGCCGGTCCCGGCATACCGGAGGAACATGGCGCTGCGCGAGTTCCCGGTGTTATAGGTCAGCAGGAAGGCATTGTCGGCCGCCCCGTAGATGACGCGCGGCTCGAAGCCCGGCCCGATCGTAAACGTGGTCCCGACCTGGTTGCCGTTGACATCCAGCCAGAGGCCTTTCATGATCTGCGATTGGCTGGGCGTCCAATAGGTGTTGTAAACCACCAGGTAGACGTCGTTGGTCAAATCGAAGGCCGCTGAGTACGACGGGGCCTCGATCCAGTACGCGTCCTCCCGGGCCACCTCATGCGTCGTCGTGCCCGTCACCGGCGCCAACTGCGCAGACGCCGGGCTGGCGAGACCAGCCGCCATCACGGCCGCAAACAACACACCACAGGAGTTACGTATGGAACGGGACACGGCGGCCCTCGAGAACATCTCGCTGAAGCGAAAAAAACACGAACCAGCAAGTGAGACTTGTACTGTATGCGAGAATTGTACCGTGTTCTTGTGCCATAATCGAGTCGAATTGTGCCATGGCTTACGCCTGCATGAACTGGCATGAGGCGGCCGCACCACGGGCTGTGTGGTCTATCGGTCACAGCGTCCGCAGGCGTTAGCCGTACGGGATTGTCTGGCCGAAAGGCCGGGCGTTCGCCGCTGAGCCGCATCTCGCCACTTTCGGCCCGAAGGTTCTTGCTGGCTTCGGCGGATCCGCTTCAAGGGGGATGACGTGAACAAGCACTTCGTGTTTGGACTTGCCGCGGTCGGGCTTACGCTATCGATCGCAGGTGCGACGGCACAGGGCCCCGCCCGTCCAGGCGCCGCCAGTCCCGCCTCAATCGGCAAAATCGCCCCGGCCCGGATTGCTGTCGTCGATCTGGCGGCCGTCGTGCGGGCGGTGTCAGGAGCTGCAGGGGAGTCCATCGATAGCCTGCGCGCGAAGCGCATGGCGGAGCTCGACCGGCAGAGAATTGACGTCCACGCCCTCGAAATGAAGATCACCGAGGGCAGCGGTACGATGACGGCGCAGGCGCGTCAGGACTTGCTGCAGGAGATTCGGCGCAAGCGCGATGCCCTTCAGGAGGCGGAACTGCGCGCGGTGGGCGAGATCTCCACCCGAACCCGTTTTACGGAAGACAGCATTCGGGCGCACATCAAGTCGATGGCGGCAGCGCTCGGCTATCAGCTCGTGCTTGAACGCGGCGCCGCTGGGGTAATCTTCAGCGCGCCATCGATCGATATCACCGCCGACGTGGTGAAGTCTCTGCAATCGAAGCCGGCCAAATAGAGGGTGATCGATTGGAGACCACCGCGCGGTTGGGATGGCGTGGCAGACTCCGCTGGTTCGGGGTCTTCGTCGTGTCACTCGCGGTGGCCTGGATCAACTTTCTCTCGACGGCCCGCTGGGCCGCCGAGCCTGGGGCGCTGCATGGCTGGCGCCTCCCCTGGTACGGTTCGGCGCTCGGCGTTGCAACGATTCTTGGCATCTGGTGGTGGCGTCGTCCGAACGCGACTGCTGACGGCGGTCGGATGTCGGGATTCACGCTGGCGGCGGGATTGGCACTGCTGACCGCCGCATTCCTGGCGGCGTTTCCTCCGATTACCTGGACCCAGATTCCGTTCTACGACGACTGGCCAGGCCTGCTTCAGCTGACCGCCAACGGTGTCGAGCTCCTGCGGCACGGCGCGTTGACGGGTTGGAATTGGGCTTTCCTCGGGGGCTACCATACGTCGTCGGATTTCAGCCAGAGCCTGGCGGTTACAGCCTACATGCCGTTCTCGCTGTTTGGCCCCGAGCTCGGGTTTCACGCCCTGCTCGCGCTGTTCACTGTACTTGTCCCGCTTGCGGTCTATCTCGACATCAGGCTTGACGGTGACGACCAGATGACGCGACTGGCGACCGGGATCGCGTGCGTGCTGACGGCGGGCTATTTCGCCACGATCATGCGCAGCGGCATGGCCAATTCCGTGGCCGGTGCGGGCTTTACCGGATTGGCGCTGGCTGGAAGCCACGCGGCGCGTCTCGGCCGACGATGGGGCGGCCCGTTGCTCGTCGCGGCGTTGACTCTGGTGCTGTATTCGCACGCCGCGTTCTACCTGTATGCCGCGGTGCTGCTGGCGATCGAAGCGCTGTTCTATCGCAGTTGGCGCGTCGCGTGTGTTTCGGCGGCGGGGCTGAGCATCGCTTTCATCGGCGCACTTCCCCTGCACTGGGAAATCCTGAGGTACCCCGAGTACTTCCACGCCAATAATCTGTATTGGACCGCACCGCCGGCATTCGACTGGGCCGGGTTCGTCACGAATGCTTATTACGCGACCGAAATTCTGACGCGTCCATGGCGCTGGTTCAACGACTACGTTGGCGCCGCCCACATCTGGCTGCCGGTTGTGGTGGCTGTGGCATTGGCACGCCGTTCACGTCCGGTCTTTTACGCGTGGGCTACGCTGGCGACCGTGCTCATGCTGCGCTTGAATACGCCCCAGCTTGGCATCCTGCTGTCCCGCGAACTCTATCTGTACCCTCTCGTCCTCGCCCCGGTGCTCGCGTATTTCGTGACGAAGCTGCCGACGCGGCCGGCCGTCGCGCCGGCCGTCCTGCTGGTGCTGGGACTCTTCGTCGCTGTGCCGTTCACCCGGGTCTGGCATCTGCCAAACGTCAACGCGTTCAACGAAGCGCTGGTGGAGCACATCAGCAGAGCTCGTGGCGCAACTGTGCTGCTCGAGAACAACCCCCACTGGAACATGATAGCGACGCCTGGCGCGCGGAGCGAACGGTCCAGGTTCAACAGCCACTACGAGTCGTTGCTGCCCGCCGCCACAGGCAAGCGTTTCTTCGGCCAGCCCCAGGATGGTTTCCACCGCAGCGCGTTCCGCGCTCACTCGCTCGCCGGTGGGGCGTTCCGCGGCCGCGCGATCGCTGATACGCCGCCGGCGGAGTTTGCCGAGACGATGCGACGATGGGGCGTGGCGAACCTGTTCGTCTGGTCGGATCCTGCCATCCGCTACCTTGACGCGAGTCCGCTGTTCACGCCGGTGTGGGGAGCCGACCCCTGGCGGGAGTACGCCGTCGTGGATGCCGACATCCGAGATGTCGTCACACCGAATGGCCGCGCGCGGCTCACCCGCTACGATGGACTCGGGGCGACGGTGGCGCTGGAGGACGTGCGTGCGAGAGATCACGTCGTCATTCGGACCCACTACTATCCCGCCTGGGCCGCAACTGCGAGCGGCCGGGACGTCGCGCTGTTCGACGAAGGTGGCCAACTGGCCTTCTCCGCGCCGGCTGACGGCAGCTACTCGGTGGAGATCGAGTACCCTCGACGAATGGGCCTGGTCGCGATGTCCTGGTTGACGGTCTTGGTCGGCGCGATCGCGCTCTCGGTCATTGGTTCCAGACGACGACCTGGCGCCGAGGTGGTCATCGACGCATCTCCGGCCGAGATCCGATCATGAAAGCGACGACCTTTCGGAACGGTCGCACCGGAGATTGGGTGCTGCCCGGCGTGGCGATGGCCGTGTATGTCGGCGTCGGCGTGTGGCTGCTCCGCTTCGTGTTTCTGTCGGACTTCTTCCAGATGATCTGGATCGCGGACGCCCAGCGAGCCTGGGTCCCGACCGCGTTCGCCAACGGTTTCCTCGGCATGGGTTATCCGTTGACGTTGAACGCCGTCACCCAGGTGACCGGCAACATTCTGACGTCCGGAAAACTCATCCAGGCCGCGTCCGGCGCGGCGATTCTCGCGATGCTGCCCGCGCTCACCAGGGGCGCTTTCGGGGATGCGGCCGGCAGCCGCCTCGCGCAGGGGCTGCTCGCCATCGATGCTGTATTCTTCTTTGCCGCGACCGGCGAGACGCCAGACCTGTTTGCGACGGCCTTCATGGTGGCGGGGCTGCTCGTGGCAACCCGGTACGTGCGGCGGCCCTCCGTCGGCGCCGCGATCGGCGTCGGGGTCTGCCTGGGTCTCGGCTACCTCGTGCGGTACCACAGCCTGCTGCTGCTGCCGCTTGTGATGGCCGTGATGTTCGGCCTCGCACCCGAAAGGCGATCGACGATCTGGTGGGTGCTCGGAGGATTTGTCCTCGCCGCCGCCCCGCAATTGGTAGCGAGCGGCGTTGTGCAGGGCAACCCGCTCTACAACCTGCACATCAAAAGCGTGTCGATGGGCTACTACGGAGTCGGTTCCGACTTCGTCGAGAAGACACGGTCCTACACGCTGGTGAGAGTCCTGACCGAGAATCCCGCTGCGGTCATCAAGCAGTACTCCATCTTCGTGATCCGCTACTTCACCGAGATTGGCGGCGCGATGCTGTTGCTCGCCGGCGCGATTCTCGCGAAGCGGCGTGAGGCTCGAGGCTGGGCCGTGCTCGCCCTGCCGGCGATCGCCCTGACGTTCCTGCTCGCGGCCAAGTTCTACACGGACAGGGCCATTCTGTTCCAACTGGTGATGTGGTACGTCGTGGTGGGCAGGGTTCTGGTACAGCTGGCCGCGCCATCGGAATCCCGGTACTCGAAGGCGATTGTCGTGGCGCTGGCACTGGCCCTGTCTGCCTCGTCGCTGGTCGACGCCGGGCGCACGTGGGGTCGCATGACGCGTCTGAAGGTGAGGAATGACGAAATCACAGCCGTCCTGCGCAGCCACCGGATTGAACGGTCACGTCAGGTGTTCACGACCCACTTGTCCTATTACCTGGCAGATGATCCCGCCGGCGGAGCCTTCTATCCGCACGACACGTGGCTGCTCTACGATGAGAACTACGCAAAGGCGTTTCCGCACAGCTATCTGACCGACCTGGCATCGCTCGACCGGTTCGTCCAGGAGCACCACGTGCGGTTTCTGCTGCTGGGTCCCTTGACGGCGGAATTGTCGCCGACGATTGATACTGCGCAGCGGGCTGGTGACCTGGGGCCTGGGTATACGCTCCTGCGGCGGTGGCCCGATCTCGTCTTGTTCGAGCGGACGCAGGCGGCGCGTGACGACCAGTGACGCCATCCTCGGACTTCGAGACCGATTCTGTTCCGCTGGTGAGCCGAGCGCGGGCCACCCGGCGCGTGGAGCACGGCATGGGAACTAAGGGCGGACCGCGGCTCGACCTGGTCGTCGTGATGCCCGTCTACAACGAAGAGGCCTGCATCTCCGGCGTCATCGATGCCTGGCTCGATGTCCTCGATAGACTTGGGGCGCGCACCCAACTGCGGGTGATCAACGACGGGTCGACCGATGGCACACGCGCCGCGCTCGACGCCTGCCAGACCGATGCCCGCGTCTGCGTTGTGCACAAGTCGAACAGCGGCCATGGTCAGACGATTCTCTCGGGGTACCGGGCGGCGCTGTCGGCGGCGGACTGGGTGTTCCAGGTCGACAGCGACGGCGAATTGGGTGCCGGCGATCTGGAGACGTTCTGGCGCGCACGCGAGCGGTGGGACGGCGTCTTCGGCATCCGGGTGAACCGGGCCCAGTCGGCAGGCCGAGCCGTCGTCAGTTCGGTGTCCAGGGCTATCGTCCGGGTGTGCTTTGGTGCGACGGTGGCTGATGTAAACGTGCCCTATCGCCTGATGCGGACGTCCGTGCTCGCAGATTTTCTCGACCGGATTCCATCCACCTCCTTCGCGCCGAATGTCATGATCTCCGGGGAGTACGCGCGGCGGAAACTGCGGGTGCTGAATCTCCCCGTGGTGCATCAGCCTCGGCAGACCGGGACCTCGTCCATCGCGAGCTGGCGTCTGTATCGAAAGGCCGCCCGGGCCGCGATCGAGACCCTTCGGTATCGATTCACCCAGGACGCGGCATCACCAACCGGGAAGGACCCGCGCCGATGACCCCGCGAGCGACCAGCGCAGACCCGCGCATTGTGATTGTGGGAGCCGGTCCCTGCGGGCTGGGCGCGGCGTGGCGGCTCACCGAACTGGGTCGTGGCAACTGGACACTGCTCGAAGCCGAATCCGCGCCAGGCGGACTGGCGACGTCCATCCTGGATCCTCAGGGGTTCACGTGGGATCTCGGCGGCCACGTGCTGTTCTCCCACTACGAGTATTTTGATCGCCTGATGGACGATCTGCTCCGCGACGGCTGGCTGGATCACGTTCGGGAAGCCTGGGTGCGGATGCGCAAGCGCTTCATTCCGTATCCTCTCCAGAACAACATCTGGCAACTGCCTCCCGACGATCTGATTGCCTGTCTCGACGGGCTCGTTGACCGGGCCACGAGCCGTGAGCCCCTGGAGCCGCCCGCATCCTTCGACGACTGGATTCGGCAGCAGTTCGGTGAGGGGCTCGCCCAGGTCTTTCTGGTCCCCTACAACGAGAAGGTGTGGGCGTATCCTCCGACGGAGATGAGTGCGACGTGGGTCGGCGAGCGTGTCGCGACCGTGGACCTCAAGCGGATTCTCAAGAATTGGGCTGAGCAGCGCCAGGAAGTCTCGTGGGGGCCCAACACACGGTTTCGGTTTCCCATCCATGGCGGCACTGGGGCCATCTGGAACGCCCTCTGGCGACGACTGCCTTCAGGATCGGCCCTGCTGCACACACGTGTGGCGGGTATCAACCTGGACAGGCGGGAAGTCTCCACGACAGACGGCGCGGTTCTCCCGTATGACTACCTGATCTCGACGATGCCGCTCGACCTGCTCCTCCGACATCTTCCGGGTCTGGGTCCGGTCGCGACGTTGGGGGATCAGTTGGTGCACTCGGCCACGAACGTTGTCGGCATCGGCCTCTGCGGCACCATTCCCAGTCACCTGGCGACGAAGTGCTGGATGTACTTTCCAGAGCCACACGTGCCGTTCTATCGCGCTACCGTCTTCTCGAACTACTCTCCCAACAACGTCCCTGACGCCCGGCTGTACTGGTCGCTGATGTGCGAAGTCAGCGAATCTCCGCGTCGGCCCGTCAGGCAGGACGATTTGATCGCCGCCGTTCTCGCTGCCTGCCGCGGAGAGGAACTCATGCCGCCCGATGCCACGGTCGCGAGCCTCTGGCAGAAGCGGCTTGAGCACGGGTACCCCACGCCGTTCATCGGCCGGGACGACATCCTCGACACCGTTGACGAGGCGTTACGTGAAAATGGAATCTGGAGCCGGGGAAGGTTTGGCGCCTGGAAGTACGAAGTGTCCAACCAGGACCACGCACTCATGCAGGGCGTCGAGGCGGTGAATCACCTGCTATTCGGGTCGGAGGAACTCACGCTGCGCCATCCCGACGTCGTGAACGGACCTGGCCGCTAGCGGCGTTCCCAGAGGTCATATCGCGGCAGCGACTCGACCTGTCGATAGTGCTGCCACAGCCAGGGTCCGAGTTGAGGATCGGCAAGAAACCACGCGCGCGAATCCTTTCCACCCGGGCCCGCATCGTCGCGCTGGAGCGCGACCAGCGCCGGCGGTGTTCCGCGCAGATCGGCGAGCAACCCGATCGAACCATAACCGGCGTGACGCTGGCCGAACGCACTCACCACCGGCGTGGAAAAAAATAGCCGCGAGGCGCTCCGGCGTTCGGCATACACGTATGCGGCCGGAGAGAACCCGAATACATACACAGGGTCGGCGGGCGCCGTGCGCGCCCGGATCTGTGATGCCAGGTCCCGCAGATCGGGCACCGAGTACTTGTCTCCGGGCCGGCCGCCAAACCGTGTCAGGTAGGTCGCTTCATCGATGCGGCCGACAAGGCGGGCGCTGTCCCACGTGGTGGCGTTGACGCCGTCCGGGATCGACACCACCCGGGACACGGCCCAGACCGCCAGGGCCACCAGCAACAACCGGCTGGCACGTGGCATCTTCCCCCAGATTTCGGCGCCCGCGATCCCGGCCACGAGTGCCAGCGCCGGGGATGCCTGGATGAAATACTGGGGAAGTCCCCGGCTGCCGTTGACGGCAATCGCAACACACGCGACGGCGATCCACACCAGCGGCACAGTCAGAGACGGTCGTCTGACACATTTCCACGCCACCACGAGGGACCCCGCACCCCCGAGGAGCCAGAGACCATCGACGCGAGCCTGCCGCACGGGAAACGTCGCCAGGAATCGCACAAACGCAAAGGGGCTTTCGTAGGTGGCCTGACTGTAGCCGAGGTTAAAGGCCACCGTGGCATCCCAGAAGTCGCGGAACGCGCCGAGCGCGGCAAACACGACCGGCACCATGAGCAACGGAACGGCCAGGCCGACCACGCTCCAGCCGACAAGTATCAGTCGCTCTCGAAGCGGCACGGGTGCGCGTTCCTGCTGATCGGGCGGCAGAAACACCGCGGCCCACACCGCGACGACAAAGATGCCAGCCTGGTACTTGACCAGCGCTGCCGCACTGATCAACACGCCGGCGACCAGCACCCGCCTCACTGGTCGGGTGACCTGCGCCGATCCGGCGGCGCGCAGCGCACACCAGACGGCCGCAGTGACGAATACCGCGATAAACGCCTCACCCTGGCCGCGGACGCGAACGCCACCGTAGCGGGCCAGGGATGGATTTCCCAGAAAAAGGAAGAGCGCCGCTGCCAGCGGCCCGGCGCCCCTCGAGGCCGTCAACCGAGGGGCCATCGCCAGCAGCAACAGCGCGACGCCGGCCGCCAGTGCGGCGTCGGTCAGGGGTACGACGCCTTCGTTGGGCCACACGTACCACATGAACGCATAGGCAAGATGGAGCCCCGGCGGCTTATGATCCCAAACGTCCCGGTACGGCACGTCACCGGCCAGGATGCGTTGGCCCACGTACGAATACGCGCCCTGGTCCAGTCCGAGGGGCTGAACGACGGCGGGAACGCGGAGCAGGACCAGCAGGGCCAGCCCGGCCAAGATCCACGCCGGCAGCGGCCTCATGCACGGGCCTCGCGCGCGCTGCCGCAGTACTGCGCGCGGAATTCGGCAAACGTGGCTGGCACCGCGCCGAGTTCGTTCACCGCGTACGCCAGGAACCGGTCGAGGCGATCGCAGAAGTCCCGCAACTCCGCCTCGGTACGGTTGTAGGGACTGCCGCCGACAATGGCCTCGCTCGAGTGGAAGAGCAGATTGAGCACGGGAACCCGGTCGCGTGTGAGGCGCCTGGCGAGGGCGCACATGTCCTCCAGCGACGAGTAGGACGGCCTCAGCCACTGCACGCGGGCGACTCCCAGTTTCCGCAGCACGCGCTTGGTGGTGTACGGCCATGGCGCCCGCGCGTAGCACCGTTCGATCACGGCCGGCACCCGCCTGTTGAGTCCAGCCGACGCTGGAATTTCCAGGAGATTGCTCGTACCGGCGACGGTGGGATCATCGTACGCGAGAAAGTACGGTGTCGGAGGCGCACCGACGAAGTCAGGGCCGCCCTTGTGCCTTTCGTAGAAGAGCGGCGCCACGCTCGACTCGATGCGATAGCCGGCGCGCTCAAGATCGGAGACATGACGGGCGGAGAACCCGAACCGCCCGGATCGGTAGGACACCGGCCACTCGCCAATCTGATGCGCGATGGCGACGCCGAGCGCCCTGATCTGGGCCGCGAACCGATCGGCCGGCAGTTGCAGCGCGTACTGATGCCGCTGCACGTCTTCGCTCGTGCACGGCGGTGTTTCCCAGACGTGGTGGTGAGCCCCGATCTCGCAGTCGCCGCCCGCGCGGAGCCGGCGCAGGACATCGGCCGATCTCGAATCGCTCACAACGGGGTACGTGACGAGGTAAGTCGGCCTGACGCCGTGGCGCCGGAACAGCGCGTGAAGAATCGGCAGCGCGTAGATGTTCTCGAACCGCTGGTTCACGCGCGATTCGGCCGACCACTGGTTGTCGCCTTCGGTGTCGATGCCCACGAGCAGATGCAGCATGGCAGCCGTCCGGCTCCTACCGGTCCTGGTCCGAATCGCCGAGTGTCACGTGCCAGCGCGCCGTGCTCGCATAGAAACCAGGCGGCACCTCGATCGCGTTGATCTTGGCCATGAACTCCATCGTCGACTTCACCTGGAAGTAGCCCGACCGCTTCATGATGCGGCGGAAACCCTCGTGCAACGCGAAGGCGCGGATCTTGTCCGAATCGGCGCGTCGTGCCTCCTGGTCCACCCAACGCAGGATCGTCTTCACCCCAAGATCATCGTCGGGGTGCGCCAGGAAATCGACGAGCAGCGTCACCCGTCCGCGAGGTTCGCGCACGTGGCGGTAGACCGCGTACCCGTGCACTTCTGATCCGCGCCGGAGTGCGACCGTCGAGTAGCGGACGTGGGGGGGTTCGAGGTACTTCCAGTTGAGATAGGCCGCATCACGCTTGACCGAGAAATCGAACTTGGGCGCGAGGCGCTTCCACAGCAGCGTGAATTCTTCGCCGAATCGATCAACCGGCACGATCTCGGCCCGCAGGGGCCTCGAGCGCGAAATGATGCGGATCAGCGGATGCGTCAGCGCCGACACGAGACGATTAATCGGCATCGGCCAGTTGGGCCGGCGAAAGGCCCGCCTCGACAGGGGCTTGATCAGGCAGGGCACCGGTCCGGCGTTCGGCCAGTGCAGCTTCTGGAACAGCCGATACGACGCCTCTGACAGACCCAGGCCGAGCGAGGCGCCACCGTGCTGGTCCCACCACCGGAACAGCGCATCGCCGAGGCCCTGGCGCTGGCGCTCGGGCGCAATCATCACGTCCATACCCCACGACGCGTCGATCTCGGCGCCGGCGACCTGCAACCGGACCGGCATCGTCGCGTACTGGCCGACGACAGTCGATCCCTCACGCGCGACCCAGATGAGCGGTCCGCCGGCCGGGTTGTTGGGGTTGTGCGCGTACTGCCACTCCCAGCGCAGGCGGTTCTCGTCGGCGGAGTCGTTGCCAAACACGCGACGGTACATCGCAACAATCGCTCTGGCGTCTTCAGGTCGAAAGGCGTCAATGGATGCCATGACGGCTGTTACTACCCTTCCCGCCGGCGGACGAGCACGTACTCCATGTTGCCAATGACGATGTCCTGCACGAGCGGCGTCTGGCGGAGCCATCGAACAACCGGAGCAGGCGCGCGCCGGAACGTGCCGGTGAGTTGGAGCAGTTCCGTGACGATCGTGAGTTGCGCGCCCCGGATGTGATCGCGCAGGCGGGGCACCCGGACCTTCTCCAGCAGATCGTCGAACTTGGCTCGTCCCTCGCGAGCCAGCTTGATGAACGAATTCTCGTGCTCCGGCTCCCGTAGCGTCCATGGAGCGTGGCGGGCAAGCCAGCTGAACGTCGCAAACGAGGCCCGCCGGCCCAGCAGAAGGTGCAAGGGGATCGGAATCCTGAGCCGCGGCAGATGAGCACCCGCGAAGGAAAGATATGGCGCCGTCGAGAGATAGATGATGCCGCCGGGCTTCAACACGCGCGCCAATTCCTTGAGGTACCGTTGCGCGTCGGCCACATGCTCGATAACGGCGTGGGACAGAACCAGATCGAACGACGCATCCGTAAACGGCAGCGCCTGCCCATCGGCACGGGCGAAGTGGAGGTTTCGGACGCCGCGCTCGGTGGCCAGCCTGTGCCCCGCGTCATCGAATCGCGCCGCCAGATCGATGGCGACGACCTGGTCGACCTCTTCCGCGAACGAGAGCGGCATGCCGCCGCCGCCGCAGCCTGCGTCGAGCACGCGACCGCCGAGCTTCACGCCGGCCTGTTCCAGGAAGCTGATCACCTTGGCGCTCCGGAAGTACTCGAACAGCGCATAGTCGTACTCCGAGCGGAATCGCCGAGTCGCGTACGACTTGATGGCGTCTGTGTCGATCTGGCGCACATGTCCCCCGAACGGTTCCCGCACATCGCCCGAACCCGTCGTGACGCTGCTGACGCTCCGCACAGCGAGGATATTTGTCGGGCAGCCCCGATTCTACCGTAGGCCGTCTGAGCAGCGAAAGGATTCGGGTCGCAGCATTCACTCGCCCGCGTCACAGGGATGCGATCTCGGGGGCGCGGATGCTACACTTTATTGTGGCTGCCCGGTTCGCACAGACGCACGCACAGACGCAGGGAATCGGCGCACCCGCCATCGACCAATCCGTGATCCACCCGCCCAACGCCCGGAGCGTTCTTCTCATGTCGCCGCCCGCCGGCAAGTCGCAGCTGGGCAAGGTGCCGATGCCGCCGCTCGGACTTGCGTGGCTGGCTGCGGTTCTCGAAGAAGACGGTCACCGCGTCGAGATCCTCGATTGTCCGGCCCGCCAGATGGACTACCCGGCACTCGAGCGGGCGCTCGGCGACACGCGGCCGGATCTGGTCGGCATTACGGGCACGACCTGGACGCGGTACGAGCAATTCCGAGCCGCCCGGCTCAGCAAGCGCGTGCTGCCCGACGTGCCTCTTGTGCTCGGCGGCCCGCATGTGACGTTTGCGTCTCGCAATACGCTCGAGAAGATCGCCGAGGTGGACTTCGTCGTCAGAGGCGAGGGCGAGGTACCGATGCGCCAACTGGTGACCGCGCTGGCTGGCTCTGGGGACATGACCGCCGTAGCGGGCCTGTCATTCCGGCGCGACGGCGAGATCGTTGACAACCCCGTCGGGGCCTTCATCGAGGATCTGGATTCGATTCCCGTTCCCGCCCGCCACCTGCTCGATATCCCCGCCTATGGGCAGACGCTCTTCGGCCAGAAGGCGACCACCGTCATGAGTTCGCGCGGGTGCCCGGTCTTTTGCTCGTTCTGCTCGACCTCTGTGATGTGGGGCGTCCGCCATCGCCGCCGCTCGGCCGCACGCGTCGCCGACGAAATCGAAGATCTGCTCGGCCGGTACGGCCTGGGCGCCATCTGGTTCTTCGACGACACGTTTACGCTCAATCGCGCGCACGTGGTCGGCATCCTCGACGAGATCGAACGGCGCAAGCTGCGGTTCACCTGGTACTGCGAGATTCGTGTGAATACCGTCGACTTCGACCTGCTGAAACGGATGAGGAGTCTCGGGTGCCGGTTCGTCTCCTTCGGCGTCGAGACCGCTTCGCCGGTGATGCTCAAGCGGATTCACAAAGGGATTAAGCTCGAGCAGGTCGAGCGGGTCCTCGACTGGTGCAAGAGGCTCGACATCTATACGAAGGCATTCTTCATGTTCGGCCTGCCTGACGAGACGTTCGAGGACGGCATGATGACGGTGCGCTTCATGAGGCGCACCAAGCCGCTCATCAACCAGCTCGCGCTCGGCGCCGGCTGCAGCATCATGCCCGGCACCGAGGTCGAGCGCTACGCCAGGCAGCGGGGCCTGATGGCGGAGGATTTCGACTGGACCAGCGAGCGGTACTATCCGGAGAACCGCATGAACAACCGGCCGATCGCGGTGCCGACGCTGCTGCAGCCGCAGATGGGCCTTCGCGAGCTCAACCGGCTGAAGTTCGAGTACTACGGCGCCGGGGCCATCAGCGGTTACAACCTCCGCGCAAGGCTGGGCGCCATGCGGTCGCCCGCCGACGCGTGGAACCTGTTGAAGCTGGGCGTGGTCTTTCTCGGGTACGTGTTCCGGCGCGGTGTCCGCCCGCGAAGGGACGAGTCAATCGAACAGCCGCCCCAATAGCCCTGCCGACTGCCGTCACGCGCCCGGTCGTTCAAGCTCGACCTTGCAGCATCGCCGGCACACGGGGAACAGCTTGTGTTCGAGCAACTGGCGGCGCATGGCCGCATAGCGCTCTGACGTCCACACCTGTCCCAGCGTCTCGGTGGCAAGATCCCCCACCACGACCCGGATGAACGGGCAAAAGTAGACCTTGCCGCTGAAGCCCACGCGGGCATGACGGAACGGGTAGAGGCACCGTCCTGAGAGCGACGTTCCCGGCGTGTAGTACGCGTCCACAAGCTCGGGTCGCACGCGCGGACGGAAATCGAACTTGATGCCTCGCTCGCGGCATTGTCTCTGCAGTGCGTTCACCTGACTGCTCACTCGGGCGGGCGCGACGCCTGGATCCCGTGTCACGTACGTCGCGATGACCGCCGGGTCGGCCACGCCGAGGATCCGAAGCGTCTGGTCCACCTCTTCCGGCGTGCTGTACATCAGGTGGTTCAGGCCGATCGCGTCGACGCCGAGATCGCGGGCCACGTCGGCCATGCGATGGAGCGACTCGATACTGTCGGCGGCGACGGTGGTGTTGATGCTGACGCGAAGCGGCGCCCCGGTTCGGCCGGCAGCCGCCCGGAGACGTCTCACGCCCCTGGCCGTTTGCTCGAAGGTCCCTTTCGCCCCGCGTGCCACGTCGTGGATCTCGGGAGGACCATCAATCGACACGCTGATGTGTTTGACGAACCCTTGGATGGCCAACTGCGCGAGCGCCTCCGCCCGCTCGTCGGTGATGGCGGTGCCGTTGGTGGTCAGATACCCGCAGACGTAGCGCTTCCGGCGAAACAGGTCGAGTGCGGCGACGATGTCCTTGCGAACGAAGATCTCGCCGCCGGTCAAGCTGATTTGAAGTCCCTGGCTTTCAGGGAACGCGCGGTCGAGCCGATCGAGCGACAGTTCCTCCCGCCACTCGCCTTCGACGTTCAGCAGCGCACCGACGTAGCAGAACGCGCAGTGCAGGTTGCAGCGCATCGTCGCTTCGAACACGACGCCGCCCGGCAGCCGCCCGGCACTGCCGTCGCGTCTGGCCAGGATACGCCGGGCGCCACGCTCGAGCCGCCAGGACCGGACGCGAGCCCAGACCCGGTTCACGGCCGGAGATGCACGCAGGACTCGCGCGAGCGGATCCAGCAGGACATGCAGGGGAGACATCTGAACTATTCTATATTGGCGACTCGTGGCGTACACTTTTGCGGCGGTTCCCGGGCGTCGATATCATCGAGCGCGAGTGGAAGTACTTTGCCATGCGCCAACGGCTGCACACTCTGCCGGCCAGCATCGGAACGCCCACCAGGAGCCGCTTTATCCTGGCCGTGGCCCTGGCCTGCCTTGTGGGCCTCGGATTGCGCGGCGCCTTTCAGCCGGCTGACCCGCCGTCTCACGCCACCGTCGGCATCGTCTGGCACGACGAGGGCGTGTGGGTGCATAACGCCCGCAACCGAGTGCTCTTCGACCAGTGGCGCACCGACGGCTGGAATCCGATGTTCGTGTCGCCGGTCTTCACGGGGATCGAGTGGTCGGTCTTCAAGGCCCTGGGCGTCGGGCTGAGCCAGGCCCGGCTGCCGTCGATTCTCTTCAGCGCGCTGTCGGTGCTGGCATTGGCCGTCGGAATCCGCAGCGTGGGAACCCGGTCGTCGGCGGCGATCGCCGCGTGTCTGGCCGCGACCAACTACATCTACGTCATGTACGGGCGCGTCGCGCTGCTCGAAGCCACCATGATTGGCCTCATGGTCATGGCGTGGAGTGCGTATGCCGCCTCCCGCCGGCGGCCGGTGCTCGGATTCGTCGCTGGCGCGCTGGCCGTCACGTCGTTTTGCACCAAGGCGTCGGCCGCGTTCTTCGTTGTCGGCCTCGGACTCGATTGCTGCTGGGCGCTGTACCGCCACGTCGCCGCAACGCGATCCGGCGCCACCGAGAGCCAAGACACCGCGCAGGAGGCGCGGGCGGCAGGATGGACGCTGACTGGCCTCGTCGTCTTTTCAATGGCGGCGCTGCTGGCATTCGTCATCCCGAACTGGTCCGAGTACGCGTTCTACAACATCAAGCTGTACGGTCAGCGCAGAGCGGCGTCCGGGTTGTCGGTGGTCATCACCCGCGCCAGCTGGTTCCCGATCGTGCACGACTTCTTCACCCGCATGCTGGCGCTGACGTGGCTGTCAATGGCCGGGCTACTCGCGGGCCTGATCGACTGGAAGCGTCGGCCGGCTGGCGATCGCCTGCTCTCACTCTGGCTGGCGCTCGGCGTCATGGAGTTGATCCTTCAGGACACGGGGAACGAGCGCCGGTTCGTGTACCTGATCCCCGCGATGATCGGCGTGGCCTCTCTGACGCTCGGCAGGGATCGCCGGCTGCTGCCTGAGCACGTCCGGGAGTTGACGCTGAAGCAGGCCTGGTGGCTCCTGCCGATTGCGGCCTTCGCCCTCTACACGGGTTGGGGGGCGCTCGCGAGACTGCCGTTCCTCTACGAACCGAAGCCGGGGGTCCGGCTGGCGGCATTGCTCGCCGTGATCAGTCTGGCTGGCGGGCTCGCGTTCTGGCGGCGGGGCGTGGGACGTTTTCTCACGACGACCTGGATGCCGGCAAGCGCGCTGGCCGTGGCCGCGGTCATCGTGGCGGGCGATCTGGCGCAGTACACGCAGTGGGCCGCGGGGCGCACCTACAAGAACGTCGAGGCCTCGCGAGAGGTTGGGCGATTGCTGCCCTGGGGCACGCCGGTGCTCGGGAAGCTGGCAAACGGGCTCGCGCTGGAGAACGGCATTCGCCCCCTGTACGTCGGTTTGCATTTCGGCAACTACGACGACAAGGAACTGTGGGCCAGGGTTCCCTATGTCCTCACCTACCTCGCACCGCGAATCGGGTATGAAGGGGAGACGATCCTCGAGGTGCTTCACGCGTCACCAGGCTGGCGCGTGACGGCGCGATTTCCGGTCTCGGAATCGACTGGCGGGCGCGACCTCGCGGGGTTGATCGTCAAGCCAATCCGCGCGAGCCCGCCGATGAGCAGGTGACAGGCCCGGCTACCGGCGATACCGGCCGAGCAGGTGGTTGGCGCGGATCGTCAGCAGGCCCGCCAGCGATCCGAGGATGTCGCGCCCGAGGCGGACCTTGGATCGCGTGTCGTTGGTCCACACCACGGGCAGTTCCTCCACGCGAAGGCCGAGCCTGTTGGCCAGAAACAACACCTCCGCATCGAAACTCCAGTTGTCGACACGCTGCAGACTGAAGATCGCCTGGGCGGCATCCCGGCGGAATCCCTTGAATCCGCACGTGAAATCACTGACTCGGGCGCCGGTGATCAGCCGCGACATCAGGGAGAATCCCACGCCGAGCCACTCGCGGAGCCGTCCCTGGTGCCGCTCAATCCTGGCGTCAGCGGTCCGCCGGCTGCCGATCACCACGTCGGCATTCGCGTGCAGGCGCTCAACGCATGGGGCAACGAAGCGCAGCGGCGTCGCCATGTCGATGTCGAGGAAGATGACGCACTCACCCCGAGCCGACAGCATGCCTGCGCGGACCGCGCCCCCCTTTCCCCGATGGGGTTCCTCCATCAGTTGACCTGTTGCCGGCAGCAAGGGTCGCGCGAGGGGCACGGTCTCGTCGCTGCTGCCATCATCAACCAGGACGATCTCCGAAGTGAGTGGAAGCGCCGCGAGATAGCTGACGAGCGCCTGCAACCCCGCAACGACGCGGGACGCCTCGTTGTGGACCGGCACCACGACCGAGAGATCCGGACGGGCGCTCATGAAGTTCGATCCGGGAGCTGCCAGATTTCGATCACAGGGCCAGGGCGCTCCAGTTCGGCCGTGATGCGGGCGTCGGTGTTATGGACATACGGCTCTGGCTCTGTCTCGGCCGTCCGGACGGTTCCGGGACGGTAAGGCGAGAACGTCGCGAGCAATCGTCCCTCGGATTCAAGCGCCGTGAGGAACGGCACCGTTTCCGGGGAAGGGACATTGTAGCGTTTGACGATGATGCAGGTCACGCCGTGAGCCCGCAGGGCGCTCAAGCCTCTCGTTCCGCCCAACTGCGCGTAGCCGACGTAGATCTTGTCCGCATCCAGGCCTCCGTCGCCGAGGAAGATCGTTCGATATCCCGGCTCCGGATAAGGAGTGAGCGCGAGCCGGAGCTGGAACTTGGCTGACGCGCGACGCTCGTCGCCGAGATTTGCTCGCAGCGACTCGATGAGGCCTTCCCGTGATTGGAGAACCGGCACCGAGTATGGCTGGACGGCGACGCCCGATCCCGGCTGAATCTGGTGTTCGATGTAGCGCAGAGCGAGCGTGCGGGTATCGATCTGCCTGAAGAACAGGCCCGAGGCGATACTGGCTGTGGCGCCAGGGACCGCCGCCAGCAGGCACACGACGAGTGCCGCGACTTGCCGCCGCCCTCCCAGCATCCTCGCGAACGCCGCAACGGCGGCGCCGGCCGACACGGCCACGAATGGAATGACCGGGTTGAGGTACCTGGTGGCCGGGACCGTGTTCGCAATGAACACCATGAAGGCCACCGGGAACAGCAGCAGCAGCACCGCCTGGCGTCGCGAGGCCGCAGCCAGCACAGGGATTCCCACGAGACCGAGCAAGAAGACGGGCCATCCGACGGCATCGTGCCAGAACATGTCGGCGTAGGTCCGGGCGCTCCCGAACCACCCGTGGCCGTGACCGACGGCGCGATCGACAACGATGCTCCGGTTGGCGGCCATATCTGACAGCGCGGTACGGAACTCGACCAGCAGGAATGGCGACAGCGCAACGAACACGATGGCGGCCGCACCACCCGCAATCAGCAGGTCCCTGATCGCCATCAGCCGGCGGCGTTCGCCTGCCATGACGGCCGCAGCGAGCGGGAGCGCGAGGAACACGGTGTAGTAATGGACCGAGAATGCCACGCCGCAGGCTGCTCCAGCCATCACCAGCCAGCGCCGGCGGTAGCGGTCGGTGCAGGAGTCGAGCGCGAACAGCGCGAGATAGGCTGCGACCACCGCGAGCGTCGCCGGCACGTCGTGCTTCACGTAGTGCGCATCGCGCACGGCAAATGGCGCGACCGTCATGAAGAGCGCGGCCGCAAGACCGCCGCTACGCCCCGCCAACCGCCTGCCCAGCCGGTAGACGAGCACCACGGTGAGCACGCCGCACACCACGCTGAGGCTTCGACCGGCCAGATAGATGCCGCTTGGATCGGTGAAGAAACTGGCCTGGAAGGCGCCAATCGAGGCGACCGCGCCCGATAGGAGGGCCACGACGAAGTACCCCCCAATCCACACGAAGAGCACGTAGAAATAGAAGGTCGGATACAGGAAGTTATGAGGATTCAGGTTGCCTTTTGCAAAGGCGAGAGCCCGCGACATGATCGAGACTTCGTCCGGGTTGTACAGTTGCGGCAATCCGAAGCCAATCCCCAGCACTCGAAGAGCGAATGCCAGTACCAGCACCGCCGCGAGGCAGTATCCCGCGAGCGCGGTGCGGTTCCGCTCGATCCGACCGAAGCTGGCGACCGGTCCCTCTTCGTCGGCCTCGCCTTCGTCGGCCTCGCCTTCGACCGGCCCGCCTGCCGATGACTTGCGCCAGAGACGCCGGCCCAGCGACTTGATCCGGTCAATCTCGCGGGGCTGAAAGTAGCCCAACAGCGCCAGTATCCCCGTGAATGACGCCAGCACCACACTCCCGCGGACGATCACCCCGATGATCGGCATGACGCCGACCGGCAGGATCATCCTGGCAATCATGGTCGACAGCACCGCGGCGACCGCCACGCGCGCGAGGCGGCCCCAGTCATAGGAAATGGGGTAGACCCGCTGCGAGAACCACATCGCGGTTCCGGCCAGCACGCCATACGCGATGGTGTTTGACCACGCCGCGGCCTCGACCCCGAACCGGGGGATCAGGATGAAGCTGGCCGCCACACTGGCGGCGGCGGCGATGCCGGTCGAGACGGGATAGAAGACGGTTCGCTTGGTGATGTTCAGGCCGATCGACGTCAGCAGATAGACGCCCTGCAGCGCCACGCTCAGCGCGATCCAGGGCACGAAGCGCGCGGCGCCGTAGAACTCCGGCTTCGTCATGAGGCGCACGAGATCGTAGGCCACCGCCGACAGTCCAGCCACCATCAGCAGCAGCACGGTCATCCCATAGGTGGTTACCGTCCGGAACGTCTGCTTGGCCCCCGGTTGTTTCATCTCCGAGAAGTAGAACGGCGCCCACGCGTTCTCGAACGCGCTCAGAAAGAGCTTCATGCCGAGCCCGAGGTTGGCGCCGATGGTGTAGATGCCGACCTCGCGCAGGGCATAGAACAGGCTGAGGATGTATCGATCCGCCCCGGCAATGACCTGGTGCGCCATGCCATGCGGCAGCCGCGGCAGTCCGAACCGCAGGCATTCCCTGAGGACCTGCATCGAGAACACCGGACGGATCAGCGCGACGAATCGGGGCAGCAGCAGGACGATGATGCCCACCGCGACGACCAGATCCGCCAGATAGATGCCGAGCACGCCCAACCGCAGCGCGATGACGAACAGGAGCTTGCCGAGAAGCGTCGAGAGATTCGCCGTGAACGTCAGCGAGACGAAGGTCCTGGTCCTGCCCTCGATGCGCATGACGTGAAACGGCAGGAACGACAGACAGCTGAGAAAGGTGGTCAGAAAGACGAGTTGCATCGACAGCGCGTATGCGGGGCTGTCGAACACCCGGCGCGCCACGAACGGCGCCACAGTAACGCCGGCGACCATGAGCCCGCCACTGGCCACGACGAGGAAGAAGAACAACGTGCTGGCCAGCCGTTGACGGGCGGCGGTGTCATGGCAGTCGTAGTAGTACCGCATGAACGAGGCATCGACGCCCCACCGGTACACAACACGCAGTATCTGTTCGACGACGAGCAGAACGCCGAGGACGCCGTAGTCGGTCGGCGTCAGGACGAGGACGTACACGGGCAGCAGCAGGAAGTTGACGACCTGGATCGCCACGTCTCCCATGCCGTATACCGTCAAGTCTGCCGACAGCAGCTTCAGCTTCTGAAACACCGGTCGAATTCTACCCCATGCGATCGAGCCCCGGTGCCTGGTCTCGAAACGGGATTCGGGAGTCGTGGCTCGGGATTCGGGGTGGAGGTGCTTCGGCGCGATCGCGGGCTGTCAGAACAGCTGTGTGATCCAGAGGGGAGAGTCCTTCATGGGCAGGTCGCAGCTCCGGCAGATCTCGGGGCCGCCGGTGGTCAGGTGCTCGCGGCGTGTCCGCCGGTAGATCTCGCTGTGCCAGATCTGTTCGATCGTCTCCGTGCACAGATCGCCCAGGACGACCGTGCCGTCGAAATCCGCGCAGCAGAGGCTCACGCGCCCGTCCCACAGCACCGTGAAGCTCAGCCATTGGCGATAGCACGGGAAGTGAACGTCGGACTTCTGGTCAAGCGTGCCCGCCCAGTTGTGCATTGCAGTGATGTGGACCTTGTCGGCCACGGCGGACCAGCGATCGATGAAGGACTGTTCCTCGGCGCTGTCTCCCTGTCGCACGAACGACAGGATGAGCTTCGGCCGGCGCCGACCGAGTTCCTGCCGGATGCGGAGGAACCCCTCGAGATTCAACATCACCTTGTCGTATTTCAGTCCGAGACGCGTTGATTCAAATGTGTCCTTGCCAGCGGCGTCCAGGCTGATGTTGATCGCGTCGAGCCCCGCCTCGATGACCGCTTTCGCCACGTCTGGCCCCAGCAGCGATCCGTTCGTGATGACGCCCACCTCCGCGATGCCGCGTTGCTTCGCGTAGCGGATCTTCTCGGGCAGCCGCTTGTCCACGAACGCTTCGCCGTAGTTGTGCATCCGGACGTGACGGATGCCAAGTTCGGCGCATTCGTCCACGATCTTCTGGTAGAGCGCCATGTCCATGATTCCCTGCCGGCGCTCCATGTCGTCGCGGGGACAGAACGTGCACTTGGCGTTGCAGATGTTGGTGGCTTCGATCTGGACGATGTCGGGGAGCCGGCGCGCGCGATCGCGCCCAGCCGCGAGGAGGATCCGCCGGACGGGCTTCGCCTCGCGCAACAGGAGCGATTCGATCCACCGCCGCGCGTGTTGCCGGATGGTCTGCGCCACCGCTACTGCTGCCGATGAAAGGCGATCACCCGCTTCAGGATCTCATCCAGCGGCACCCGCGGCTCGTACCCGATGAGGTCGCGAATCTTGCTGATGTCGGGTACGCGCCGGGGCATATCCTCGAATCCCGCTTCGTACGCTTCGTCGTACGGGATCGTCACAATCGGAGAAGCGCTGCCCGTCAGTGCCTTCACGCGCTCAGCCAGCGCCAGGATCGAGACTTCTTCCGCATGGCCGAGGTTGAAGACGCCGCCAATCGCGCGCGGCTCGGCCACGACCTTGGAGAGCGCCCACACGACATCGCCGACGTAAGTGAAGCACCGCGTCTGGCTGCCATCACCAAAGACGGTAATCGGTTGGCCCGCCAGCGCCTGGGTCACAAAATTCGGCACCACCATCCCGTACCGGCCGGTCTGCCTCGGGCCGACGGTGTTGAAGAGCCGGACGATGATCACCGGCAGGCCCTTCTCTTTCCAGTACGCCAGCGCGAGGAACTCGTCGATCAGCTTGCTGCACGCGTAAGCCCAGCGGTGCTTGCCCGTCTGGCCCAGCTTCACGTCCCCCGTTTCCTGGAATGGGACGTCGGTGCTCTTGCCGTACACCTCGGAGGTCGACGCGATCACGACGGTCTTGTTCTTCTTCGCCGCATGCGCGAGTACGACCTCGGTGCCATGCACATTGGTTTCAATCGTGCGCACGGGA
The DNA here is from genome assembly GCA_026393755.1 of Acidobacteriota bacterium. NCBI lineage: Bacteria > Pseudomonadati > Acidobacteriota > Acidobacteriota bacterium. Next base: position 127,757 of record JAPKZO010000032.1, on the reverse strand, counting down.
TGCTCGACGATAAGCCGGACGCCGACCGCCGCGGCCAGGTGATAAACGACGTCCGCCTGATCCACCAGCTCCGCGAGTACGGGCTCGTTGGTCACCGAATCGATGGTGTAGTGAAAATTGGGCCGGCCCTTCAAATGGGCGATATTGCTGAACGCGCCTGTGGACAGATCGTCAAGGACGAAGACCGTGTGGCCGGCCTCCAGCAGGTGATCCGCCAGGTGCGAGCCGATAAACCCGGCCCCGCCCGTGATGAGTGCACGCATGAATGGAATCTCCAATTGCCATGATACCTCGCATGGCGCGCCGGGAAGAAGCGCGCGCCAGTCGGAAATTCGGGAAAAGAGCCGTGGCCAATGTAGACTGATCGCGGCCCATGCCGACCGGCGAACTTCTCTCGATTCTCGTTCCCGTCTACAACGAGACCAGCACCGTCGCCGCTGTCATCGACCGCCTCCGCGCGATCGATCTGCCGCTGCCGCGCGAAATTGTCATCGTCGACGACGGGTCGACTGACGGCACTCGCGAGGTCCTCGACGGTCTGGCCAGCCGGGACCAGTCCCTGCGCGTGATTCACGCCGACCGGAACGCCGGGAAGGGGGCCTCCATCCGTTTGGGCCTGGCATCAATCGGCGGCACCATCGTCGTGATTCAGGATGCGGATCTCGAGCTGGATCCCGCCCAGCTTTCATCGCTGGTCGCGCCCATCCTGAGCGGGGAGGCGTCGGTCGTCTACGGCTCGCGCTTTCTTGAACGGCGAGGCGGGCTTCCCCTGCTCACGCTCGCCGCGAACGTGACCCTGACAGCCGTCACCAACCTGCTGTACCGATCGCATCTCACCGATATGGAGACCTGTTACAAGGTCATGCGGACCGAGGTCGCGCGCGCACTGCGACTCGAATCCAACCGGTTCGACATCGAACCCGAGATCACCGCGAAGCTGCTGATGGCGGGCCACCGCATCTTCGAAGTGCCTGTGCGGTACGAACCGCGCGGGCGCGGCCAGGGGAAGAAGATCAGGTGGCGTGACGGGATCCAGGCCCTACGGGTGCTGGTCGGCTGCAGGTTTGGCGGACGGCCGAGCCACGGCCGTGGATGACACGCGCGGTGTCAATCAGTCTTGTCTGTCTTGACTGCTAAGGAAACAATCGCCGCGGCGGCACGGTCCGCCGCCAGGCCGTCGGACCGCATGCCATAGCGGGCCATGAAGGCCGTCCGCTGCTGTCTCAGTTCCGATCGGCGGTTCTCGTCGGTCAGCAGCGCACGCAGCGCCGGGGCGATTGGATCGCCCTCGGCCACCCCGGCCAAAGCACCGTGCCCGACAAACGGGCTCAGGTTGTTCGGGAGCGCCAGCACGAGGCTCGGCAAGCCCATCACCATCGCCTCAATCGCCGCAGTCGAGTTCACGGTGACCAGCAGCCGCGCGGCGCGGGTCAGCGTCGCCAGGCCCGCTGTCACAGGCGCAACCGTGACATTCGAGACGCCTCTCGCCATCGCGAGATACGGCTCGCCGGTCTCTGCGGGATGGCACTTCACCACGAGCCGCACATCGGGCATGTGTGCGACCGCGTCGACCAGCGCGGGGAACACGCGCCGAATCTGCGTGAACTTCGACGCCACGACGACGATGTGCTGATCCGGCCGTGCGCCAACGGCCTGGCGGATGCCGTCCAGTTCGGCTGCGGTGAGCGCCCCCGACTGTTCGACCAGCGCGTCGAGCCGCGCGCTTCCCGTGACCGCCAGCGCGGATTCAGGGAAGTGCCCCGCCGTCTGGAGGTGCTCGGCGGCAAACGTGTCGTAGAGCAGCGTCAGTGTTGGGTGCGGGAAACCCCGGTCCGCGGGATTGCACACCGACGGCGCCATTTCGTCCGGCTCGTGCAGGTAGTTGAGCCAGTGCCGGTAGATGAACCCGTGCTGCAGGCCGACGGTCGGAATGCCGCGTCGGCGCGCCTCGAGGACGAGGGCGCGGCCCCATCCGCCAGCTTCGGCGTACGTGAGCGCGACGCCCGGTTTCAGCGCGTCGAGCGACGCCCCCAACTGGTCCATCACGTGCGCAGACCACGGAAACTGAAGATACGCGACGCCAGCCAGGACCGGCGTCAACAGCGGCCAGGTATCGCAGCCGCCAATCATCGCCGCACTGCGAAGGTCGGCACTGTTCAGCATCTCGCGGAGGATGCCAGCCCGCTGCCGCCAGATCTCTCGAGACGGCGCCAGATCTCGCGCCGAGGCAAACGCGTCGATCGGAGTGAACGATGCCGACTCGAGGCCGAGTCCCGCCAGGCTCCGGACCCGGTTGCGCCACGAGCGAGCCCGGTACGTTGTGCCCGGGCCCACGCCAACCAGCGCCAGCGAGGCCGTCGCGCCTGACGTGCTGAGACGGCGCAGAATCGGCCCGATGTACTGCTCCCCGTCTCCGCGCCAGAAGGCCGCGTGCACGAATCCGGCTACCGTCGCTCGTGCCGACACCTGCCGGCGAGCAGTTCGCCATCGGGCGATGCCGGCACCGGCGACGAACGCGTGCGCGCGAACGACGACATCGAGGCGTGGCGCCAGCCCAACCGGCCATGACTGTCCGCCGCCTGCCCACTCAACACCGGCGCGCCTGGCGACTCGCGCGGCAAGGAATCGGACTTCGGGACTGCCTCGCACGACACTCAACCGCTGCGGCTGCTCGGCCGCCACCAGGGCCTCGAGAGCATAGAGGGTCCGGAAGATCGTGTTGATGACCCGTGTCTTGTGGAAGTAGAGCTCCCCAAACCACCAGAGCGAATCCCCGCGGTGGGTGAAGCGATCGCGCAGCGTCTGGCCGCCGACCCGGGCATGCCGGAGTGCCTTGATCCAGCGATTGGCGTCGATCTCCGCCTGTTCCGCGAGTTCGGCGCCAAGCCACTCCGTGAGCGCCACGCGGTGCGCCCCCCGCGCGGAGCGCACCAGCAAGACCGCCTCATCGTGATCCAAGATCGGCCCTTTCGTCATCACGTTCGCCGGAGCAGCATCTCGGCTGCGTCGATCACCTGCTCGGCTGTGACGCCCATCAGGCAATCGGGGATGTGGCCGACGCATCGTGTCGGCGGGTGCCGGATGCGATTGCACGGGCTGCACGGCAGGTCGATCCGGACAGTGACCACGGACGGCCCGATCGGGCCCCATCGCCGCGGATCCGACGGTCCGAACACGCCGACGACGGGCGTTCCGACGGCGGCAGCCAGATGCATGGGCCCGGTGTCCACGCTCAGCACGAGTTGCAGGCGCTGAAACACCGCCGCCAGTTGAACCAGATCCAGCCTTCCCACCAGGTCGATCACCGTCACGTCTGGGGGCAGCCCAGCCTTCACTTCGTCGACAATCGGGCGGTCATCATCGCTGCCGCTCAGCACGATCGCCGCCTCGTGCCGGCGGGCCAGTTCAGCCGCCGCGCGTGAGAACGCTGCGGGCTCCCATTGCTTGACGAGCCGGCCCGCGTTCACGTGAACGCCGATGAGCGGCCGGGGAAGTCCGTTCGGCATTGCCGGTACCACACCGAGGCGTCGCAATCCTTCGGCCCGAATATCCTCAGGAATCGAGAGCGGTGCCGGCTCGGGGATGAATTCGCCGTCTGGCCGATCGCACGCTCGCGCCACCAGCCGCAGGCAATTGGCCGCCACGTGTGAGCGCGGGTCGAACGTCACCCGATCCGTCAACAGGGGACCGCCGCCGGCCATGTCAAATCCGACGCGGCGCCTTGCTCCGGCAGCCCACATCAGCGCGTGGCTGCGAATGTCTCCCTCGAAATTGATGGCGAGATCATGACGCGGCTTCCGCCAGATCCTGATTGCCGCTGACACGTCCGCCAGCGTCGCCGACGCAGCGCCGCGGGCGAGCCAGGGGAGGTCGAGCACGTGCACGCAATCGATGCCGGGTATCAGAGAAGCCAGCGCTCGATTCCAACTGCCCACGACCAGATCGATTCGTGCGTCGGGTAGAAAGCGTCTGACCGACTCGATCGCCGGCCTGGCCATGAGGAGATCGCCCACGCGTTCCAGACGGAACAGGAGAACCCGCTCGACCGGGCCGCGTGGCGCCCGCCTCGAGATCCGCCCGGGCATCGCGACCACGGACAACAAGGCATCAGCAATGCCCACAAGCCATCGCTCTCCGGGGTCGGCGATCTGGAGATGTGTGAACATGGCCTGAATGCCCGCTATTCGACCCGGACCCGGCGCAGCATCACCCCGAGCTCGCGCGTGTCTGAATTGCCCAGTACGGCCGATGGCCGCCAGGTCGTGCTGACGAGCTTGAAGACCGATGCCTGCGTGCGGCCCGCCGCCTCGGCCGCCACCCATGACGGAATGGCGAACGTGTAGGGCTGGAAATCAGTGCTGACCCTCACCTCTCCGAGCGGGTGATTGTTCAATATGATCTGAACCCGTGCCGCGCCGGCATTCGCAGGCCGTCCACCGTCATTCATCCACAGCGTGACGGTGCGGCTCCCGGCGCTCAGCCCTTGCGCCGTCACGTACGAGATGTCACGCGTCCAGCGGAAGCTGATGCCTTCGCTGTCCTCCCGGGCGTGGATACGAAACACCCACAGGTTGTCGGCCCCGCCGACGTCGATGTCCGTGACCACCGCCGGCGTCGCCGCATACCTCAGTGTATACAGCGTCAGGCTGAACTTTTTCTGGCGCACCACGCGAGGCCAGGCTTGGTACGCCGATTCGTACTCCGGGATCTGGAAACGCTCGAGCCCGGACGGTGTTGCCGCAACAAAGGGAAATGCCAGGTCCGTCCCGCCGTCCGCCAGGAAGAGCACGCGATCGTAGTGGGCGCTTGCCCAGACGAGAAACTGCCTGAACAACTCTGGATCGGGCTTTGGCGTATACAGCAGCAGCACGTGCTTGCCGTACATGCAGGCCAGCGGCGTGGCCAGGACGTGCAGGTCCGACGAGCTTCGGGATTCGACAACCAGGAGGTCGCGGTCGGTGATCCGGCTGGCCAGCTTGTCCAGCTGGGCAACGACTCCCTGGTACTCCACGTGAGCGAACACCGGCGCGGTGGTCACCGCGAATCGCCAGCCGACGACGATCAGCAGTGCGGCAGACAACGCCAGGCGCGCAGCCGTAGCAGGCCACGCCGGTCTGCCGTGGCCGCGGGGGCGAGGGTTGGCCCACCATGCCGGCAGCCACGAGAGCGCGCCTCCCGCAATCATCAGGCACACCGCCGGCAGGATAATCGGGATCCACCGGCGGGCCTGCCAGAAGTGCTCGGGAACGATGCGGATCTTGTAGAAGAAGAACATCGAAACCAGCGCACTCGTCGTCAGCAGCACCGGATCCCGCCAGAACGACCGCCACGTCGTCAGGCAGAATCCGAAGACCGCGGCGGCGAGGCCAATAGGCCCGACATACCAGGCGAACGTGCGAAGGGCGTCGGCATCGTGAGCGGCGAGCAGCCCACCTTGTTTGCGCAGGAAGTAGGCATAGGCCCACAGCACCGCAACCGAGACCGCGAGTGCTCGTGGAATCCACGGTTTCAGCGACCCGATCGCTCCTGGCCAGCGGGTGCAGACGAATCTGACGAGCGCGACCATCAGCAGAAAACCCATGGCCGCCATGACGAGCCGCCGTTCGCCGTCACCGCTGATCCCGCTGCCGCTCAGCACGATCAGGGCGATAACAATGTACGCCTTCATGAGCGTCTGGTAATAGATCGCCGCGGCGCCGAGCAGCGCGAAGAAGGGCACGAGGAACGAGAGGCCGAGTTGCACGTGATCGGCCGCCCACATGAGCAGCGCACCGCACACGATGGCCAGCATGATGATTGAGTCGAAGCGAACGAAGACCGCCGAGCCGAGCAGAAGGCCGGCGACCGGCGCGAAGAAGAGATCGCCGTCACGATACGCTCGACTGACCGCCAGAATGCCGGCAAACAGCAGTGCCTGCTGCATCATTTCCGAGTTCGGATATCGCGCGAACCAGACCTCCGCCACGTTGCACGCCAACAGCGCGCAGCCGATCGCGGCCGGGAGGCGTCCAATCAGGCGTGACCACGCAAAGTACACGCTCAGCAGCCCGAGAAGCGCCCACACGCCCACCGTGCTCAGCGCACCCGACAGTCCATTGAGCGCATAACCAACCGCGATCCACACAGGGAAGGCATGGGGGAACTGACCGACCACCTCGCCCCGATCCCGGCTCAGGACGAAGAAGCCCATGAATCGGGGGCCTTCCTGCAGACCGTCGTCGGCGCCGCCGCGCGGATCCCCCAGGAACAGGTCGCGCGCGGCGGGGGGCATCTCTGCGATCACATGGTCGGGAATGATGAGCGATCCGCTTCGCGCGATCTGCACGCCCTCGTTCATGTACGTGCCGGGGTCCTTGCCGCCGATGACGTACTCCGATGAGGGGAAGAAGACCCAGAAGCCGAGCAGGAGCAGCATGGCCGGCACGAGGGCCGAGCGGCCGAGCGTCGGCGCGGACGGCTCCAGCCCGAGGCGCAACCGCCACCGCGCGATGATGAGGGCGGAGACGAGCGCGTCGATGGCCACGAGCCGCCCGAGCGAGTACACGCCGGCCGCTGCCAGGGCGAGCGCGACCGACGTGCTGAGCAGCACGCTCAGGATAATCGCCCAGTACGCGCGCTCCTCGGCCGGCAGCGCGCTTCGCCGTTCGCGCTGACCGACCGGGATCCGGAAGATCAGCGTGCCTGGCAGGTACGCGATGACGATGAGGGTGAGGAGGGCGTATGGCATGCGTCAGGGCGCGAAGCGCTGGATGGCGTCGGCAACCAGCGAGATTTCGGCCTCTGAAAGTCCTGGGTACAGCGGCAGCGAGCAGATGTCCAGGCACACCCGATCCGCAACGGGGCAGGCCGTTGGATTGACGGTCGACACCGCGGGCTGCTGGGGGATCGGTACCGGATAATGGATCAGCGTGTCGATACCCTGATCCGTCAGCCACAGCCGCAGCGCATCACGGTTGCCCGAGAGAATCGGGAACAGGTGGTAGACGTGGCCTGCGTCCCGTTCGGGCGGCACCACGATCGGGGCGCCGGCCAGCAGGCGGCGGTAGGTGGCGGCGTGCTGTCGCCTCGCCTCGGTCCACGTGGGCAGAAACGGCAGGCGTGCCGAGAGGATGGCCGCCTGCATTTCGTCCAGCCGGCTGTTCACGCCCATCTCCGCATGATGGTAGCGATCGGTTTGTCCGCCGTTCCTCAGACGCTTGACTCGCGAGGCGAGCGTGGCGTCGTTGGTCGTGATCGCGCCGCCGTCGCCGAGCGCGCCAAGATTCTTGGTGGGGTAGAAGCTGTACGCGGCGGCGATACCGAAACTGCCGACCGGCCGTCCCCCGCATGTCGCCAGATGCGCCTGGCAGCAATCCTCAACGACGGCGAGTTGATGGCGCGAGGCGATCGCCATGATCGCGGGCATGTCGGCCGGCTGGCCGTACACATGGACGGGCAGAATGGCCGCGGTCCGCGACGTGATCTGGGCCTCGACCGCGGCCGGGTCCAGCGTCAGCCGCGCCGGATCGAGATCCGCGAATACAGGCCTGGCGCCCACCATCATGCAGGCAAGCGCGGTGTAGGCCGCCGACAGCGGTGTCGTGATGACTTCGGCGCCGGCGCCGATGCCCAGCCCGCGGAGAATGATCGCGATGGCGTCCGTGCCGGTGCCGACCCCAATGGCGTAGGAGGCATGGCACGCGCCGGCGAACGCCTGTTCGAAGGCCTCGACCTCGGGGCCGAGCACGTACCACCCGCCGTCGATGACGCGGCGGATCGCCTGGTCGATCGCGGGGCCGTCCTCGCCGGGCTTCAGCCGCATGAACGGCACGCGGGGCGAGGTCATGCGCGCTCCGGTGCGTGGGGCGCCGGCTCCAGGTACTTCGCGAGGTGTTCGCGGTAGAACGCCACCGTCCTGGCCAGGCCCTCTCGCAGGCCCACGCGGGGCCGCCACCCGGTCGCCGTCGTGAACCGGCTGGAGTCGGCGTAGAAACTGCCGATGTCGATGGCCTTCTTCTCGGCCGGCCAGTCCACGTACCGCACACGCCCGGTGCCCGCGACCTCGATCAGCAGGTGGACCAGATCGCGGTGGCTGATGGGTTCGAGGCCGCCGACGTTGAAGACCTCGCCGTTGCACGCGTCCGACGCGCCCGCGGCCAGGAACGCCTCCGCCGCATCATCGACGAAGACGAAATCCCGCAACTGTGATCCGTCCCCGTAGATCTCGATTTCGCGATCCTCCACCACCAGCCGGATGAACCAGCCGATGAATCCCTGGCGGTCGTGCTTCACCAGTTGGCGCGGGCCATAGACGTTGGTCAGCCGCAACGAGCACGCGCGCACGCCGAAGACGTTGTTGTAGACCAGATGGTAGTACTCACCGGCGACCTTGTTGATGCCATTGATATCAGTCGGCCGCACGAGGTGCCGCTCGGTGACTGGCAGCGAATCCGGCTTGCCGTAGACCTGGCGGGTGCCGGCAAAGACGACCTTGGCCTTCGGGTTGTTCCGGCGGCAGGCCTCGAGCAGGGATAACTGGCTGCGGCAGTTGATCTCCAGGTCGGTGTACGGATCCCGCATGCTGTCGATGTGACTGACCTGCCCGGCAAGATTGAAGATCACGTCGACCTGGCGCACGAGGTAGTTCATCGTGCTCTCTTGCCGGACGTCGGCGATGTTGACCCGCACGCGGTCCTTGATGCCCTCGATGTTGTGCAGGTTGCCGCCGTAATCCGGGATCAGCGAATCGACCAGCAGGACGTCGGCGCCGAGATCGGCCAGCCGGTGGGCGAGGTTGCTGCCGATGAACCCGAGTCCCCCCGTGATCATCACGGGCCGGTTGCGGTAGAAGGTCCCGTCCATGGTCATGTTCCCGATGACGGCGTCTGGCCCGGCGTCTGGCCCGGCGCCATGTGTCGGCGCTCGATGACCAGCGCCCACCACAGTGCGAGGACATCGATGCCCGTTCGCAGGATGCGGCCGAAGTTGAAGAACTGCGACTTTCCGTACGCACGGTGGTAATGGTGCACGGGCGCTTCGACGATGGCGAAGCCGGCGTCGTGGATCTTCTTCATCATCTCCAGGCAGATGACACCGCTCGTCTTCTCCAGGTGCACCGTGTCGAACATGGACCGGCGCATCAGCCTGAAGTCGCAGTCGACGTCACGGACCTTCAGACCGAAGAGGATCTTGACCGTGTAGTGATAGAGGCGTCCGATGATGATGCGATGGAGCGGGTCCGACCGGCTGATCTTGTACCCGTTGACCATGTCCACGCCTGGCCCGAGCCTGCTCCAGAGAATGCTCATCTCCGACGGATCGTACTGTGCGTCGCCATCGGTGTAGAAGATGTACTCCTTCGACGCGCTGGCGAAGCCGCTGCGCAAGGCGCCGCCATATCCGCGGTTGGCCTGGTGATGGACGACCCGGACCTGGGGATAGACACGCGCCAGTTCGTCGGCAATCTGTGGCGTCAGGTCGCGGCTGCCGTCATTGATGACGAGCACCTCGAAGTCAGATGTCAGGGCCCGCGCGGCCACGATCGCACCGATGACCATGCTGGCGATCGTGCCGCTGTCGTTGTAGGCGGGGAAGAAGATGCTCAACCCCGGCGCCTGTGGAGGTGCTGTCATCGAGAGTCCCGTCCGGTACCGCAGTGCCTGTCACGCCAATCAGCCGCCCGATCGTACACCTGTTCCATCCGTTCGGCGACCCGGTCCCACGTTCGGGTGGCCACCGCGTCGGCTCTGGCGGCGGCGCCGAGCGTGGCTCGGGCCGCCGGATTGGCGATCAGCCGCTCAATCGCCGCCTCGAGTGCGGCCACATCCTTCTCCGGCACCAGCAGCCCGTTCTGTTCATGGGTGACGACCGACGGGATGCCGCCAGCCGTGGTCGCCACCAGCGGCGTTCCCGACGCCAGCGCTTCCATGACCGTATTCGGCAGGCCATCGACATTGCCCGCGTCGTCTCGAATCGACGGCATCACCGCGATATCCGCGGCCGCCAGGTGCCGGGCCACATCCGGCTGTGCCAGCACACCGACGAATCGGACGTGGCCGCCGATGCCCAGCTTGTCGACTCGATCCCGCAACTCGTGATCGAGGTCGCCTCCTCCGGCCATGATCAGGCGCACGCCGGGCCACCGCGGCGCCAGGCGGCCGACCGCATCTATCAAGTACTCGAATCCCTTTTTTCGGACGAACCGCCCCGCCGTAAACAACATCACGTCGTCCGGCGCGAGCTCGAGCGCGCGCCGGCTCGCGGCGCGGATATCAGGGTCCGGCCGAAACCGATCGACATCGACCCCGTACGGAATCGTCTCGATGCGATCGGCGGAGGCGCCGAGCGCGATCGTGCGGGTGCGCAGGTCGTCGCTGCACGCGGTGATCCAGTCCACGCGGCGCAGGGCGAACCGGGCGCCGAGGCGCGCGACGGCGTGTCGTTCGGCGAGGAACACATCGGATCCGTGCAGGCTCGTCACCACCGGTAGTGCTGTGCCGGCTGCCGCTGCGACCGCGCCCCCGGGAATGAGCCAGTGGCCGTGCAGCAACGTGGCGCCCACCTCGCGCGCCACGCGCCGGGTGGTGCGGACAAGCGCCTGAAGCGCCAGCGGCGCCGCCAGAAGGGCGGCGAGACGCAGGTGCACGTCGGCCTGCAGCGATTCGGCGTAGCCGAACACGTTCAGGCTCGGGTGCGGCGCATAGCGAACCGGGTGGAAGTGGATGCCCTCGTCGACGCCGAGGCGCGTGAGGCGCGGATGCCATGGCAGCACCACGTGGATGCGGTGCCCGCGCGCCGCGAGCCCCCGGGCGATTGGCTCCATGAACGTCCCGATGGTGTCTCCCGGAAACCTGGGGTACGAGGTCGTCACCATCACGACGACCTGACGCGTCGTCACGAGCCGGCGCCTCCGGTGCCCGTCCGCCAGAGACCCCGCCAGACCAGCCGCCACGGCATCAGCATCGACTCGGTCAACACGCGCGTCGACATCTTGGAGACGCCTTCGCGCCGCTCCACGAAAATGATGGGCACTTCGCCGATGCGATAGCCCCGTCGTGCCGCTTCGAACGTCATTTCCACCACGAACGCGTAGCCTTCCGACAACATGCCGTCAATCGGAATGCTGGCGAGGGCTTCGCGGCGCCAGGCCCTGAATCCCGCCGTGCAATCGCGAACGGTCAGTCGCGTAATCGTCCGGACGTACCAGTTGGCAAACGAGCTGAGAATCACCCGCCGAAGCGGCCAGTTGACGACGGAAATACCCCGCAGGTAGCGCGATCCAATCACGAGATCGCACTGGGCCGTCGCAGCGATCAAGTCGGGCAGGTACTTGGGATCGTGCGAGAAGTCGGCGTCCATCTGGCAGATGACGTCATGGTCGCCTGCCAGAGCCCGCTTCATCCCGTCGATGTACGAGCGTCCGAGTCCACGCGGTCCCGTCCGGTGCAGGACATCGATGCGATCCGGATGTCGCCCGGCGTACTCGTCCGCCACCGCACCTGTTCCATCCGGCGATTGATCGTCGACGACCAGCACACGGTAATCGTAGTGCGCCAGGATCCAGTCGAGCAGGATCGGCAGATTCTCGCGCTCGTTGTAGGTCGGGACGATGATCAGGACATGCATGCGCGCAACTCCGAATCCGGGAGCTTCGCCGCGGCCGGCCGCAGCGCCCACCAACTGGCCGCGCAGACGATGAGTGCCGGGTCGATGACGGGAATGCGGAAGCGCTCCTGCGGAAAGAGCGCCAGCGACAACAGGACCGCCGACAGCGCCATCAACCAGAGGGCGATCGGAGGCCGCTCGCGCCGCACGAGCCTGAGGCATCCTGCCAGAGCAAACGGCAGCACACCGAGGTACGAGACGATCGACGCCCAGAAATAAAGCGGCGAGTGCAGTCGGTAGGACGGTCCGACGGGCGCGATGACGAAGAACAGCTTTCGCACCTCAAGCCAGGCCCAGGCGATCGGGTGACTGGTGATGTAGTCGAAAGCGATCCCGTAGTACAGCCCATCGAGTTCCCTGGCGCTCAATCCCGGATTCCGGGCTTCGATGTCCAGAGAGGCCCCCCGGAGCGCCGGGTTGGCGGCCATGTCGCCCTCACCCCGCGCCAGATCGTTGTTGCCCGTCCAGAACGTCACGCCCCCGTGCGGCGCCCCGACGACGAACCCGCCGTGCACGATGGCGTTGCGCATGATCCACGGCAGCAGGACGATCAGTGCGCCAGCCAGAAAGGTGGCCACGAACCTCCATCGCCGGTGAGCCACCAGCCAGAGCGCGCCCAGGACGAGGAAGAACAGCATGGCCTCCCGGGTCAGCAGTGCCGCGCCCGTGACGACTCCGGCGGTGCACACCTTCCAGCCATTCGACCGGTCGTCGTCGAAGGCATCACCGAGCAGCAGAACGACCGCGAACGCGAGCAGCGTGTAAAGCGTTTCCGACAAGACGTACGCGCACGACCAGACCAGCGGCGGATAGATCGCCGCGATCCACACGGCGATCGTACCAGCCCGCTCGCCAGCGGCACGGCGGGCAATGAGCCCGATCAGCAGAACGGTTACCAGGCCGACGATCGACTGGACCACCTTGACGGGTGCCGGCACGCCGGCGTCGTGGCGGACACCGGCGAATCCGCCGCTGAGCGTCATCACGCCGGCCAGAAACACCGGATATCCGGGCGGCCGTTCGAAATGTCTCGTGCCGCCTGGACTCGCCGAAGGCGACGAGTATGTGAGGCCTCGGCCCTCGGCCAGGCTCTGCGCGAGTATCAGGTACTCCTGCTCATCGAGCGTCAACGGCTTGTCGACCCACCAGCCGAGGCCGAAGGCGAGCCGGAGCGTGAGCCCAGTCAGGAGTGCCGCCGCGACGAGCGGCCGGGCGGCCCATCGCAGGGTCGGGGTCTGACGCATGTCCCGCTCTGAGGTCATCGGCTGAGCGCCCTACTCGCGCCGCTCGAACCTGAGCGCGGCGATCTGTTCCGAGACCAACCCGACGAGGAACACAATGACCGCGAGCATGATCAGGAGGACCGACGCGTTCGCGATGTGGGACTGCGTCGCGATGGTCCACGCCGCGTACGCCGCGCCGGCGGCAAACGATCCGAGGCTGATGGGCAGGAAGACCCGGAGCGGATTGAACAGGGTGACAATCTTCAGGACGATCAGCAGGAACTTCACGCCGTCGCGGGCGAGCCTGATCTTGGACGCACCTGCGCGCGCGTCCGCGTCGATCGGCTCGAAGGTGACGTTGTACCCCGCCTTGATGAACGCCAGCGTCGTCGTCGTCGGCGTCGAGAATCCGTTGGGCAGCAGGTGCAGGAACTCGCGCAGGCACGCCGTGCGCGCGCCCCGGAATCCCGACGTCAGATCCGGGACGTGGCGGCCGGTCATGTAGCTGGCCAGCCAGTTCAGGGCGCTGTTGCCGAGCAGGCGCGCCCGTGTCGCCTGCGTGCCGGCCGAGCGCGCGCCAATCACGAGATCGTACTCGCCGAGCCGCGCCGTGATTCGCCTGGCATCGCCAGTCCGGTGCTGGCCGTCGCCGTCGATGATGAGAATGAACTCGCCGGTGGCCTTGCGAATGCCCGACTTCACGGCCGCACCGTTTCCCTTGTTGTAGGGATGACGGATCAGCGTCGCGCCGGCCGCCTGCGCTCGCGCCGCCGTGTCGTCAGTCGATCCGTCGTCGACCACCAGGATTTCGTGCCAGGCTCCGGCCTCCCGAAGCCGCTCGACGAGCGGGCCGATGGCGTCCTGCTCGTTGAAGGCGGGGACCACGATCGAGATCGATGACGGATCAGCCACGCGGTCCGACCCCCTTGTCCCGGGACCCACCGCCGTCGGCGACCGGCCGGTCGCCGATCAGCCGGTCCGTGGCGGCGGTCAACTCCATCCGACGCACGCGATAGAGCAGATCCTCGATCAGTTTCCGGTTGCCGGAGATCACGTCAGCCACCAGCCCAATCAGCGCGATCTGGAAACCGACAATCATCAGCACCGCCGACACGATCAGGGACTGCACGTGTCCCTGACCGGCACCGCCCAGGAAATAATAGACAAACCGCGCCGAGATCGCGACGCCCGCCAGAAACACCATCAGACCAATCAGGCCGAACACCTTCAGCGGCTCGTACATCGCGTAGATGCGCACGATCGTGGCTGCCGACGCCTTCACGTACGTCCAGACACTCGAGAACAACCGCGACTTGCGCGTGCGCGCGTTCGACTGGATCGGCACGTGAGCAATCGCGATGCGCTTCTTGCCGGCCTGGATGATCGACTCGAGCGTGTAGGTGAAGTCCGACACAATCGTCAGGCGCAACGCGGCCTCGCGGGTGTAGGCGCGGAATCCACTTGTCGTGTCGGGCACCTGCGTATCGGAGACCTGCCGCACCACCCAACTGCCCAGCCGCTGCAGGAGCTTCTTCGTCGGCGACATGGAGTCGAGATCCTGCACGTTGCGATCGCCGATGACGATGTCGGCCTCTCCTTTGAGCAACGGGCCGATCAGCCGCGGAATATCGTGGCCGGAGTACTGGTTGTCGCCGTCCGTGTTGACGATGATGTCCGCGCCCAGCTTCAGGGCCGCATCCAATCCCGCGCTGAAGGCAGACGCCAGGCCGCGCCGGCACGTGAAGCCAATCACGTGCTCGACCCCGTGCTGCCGCGCCACCTCAGCCGTGCCGTCGCGCGACCCGTCGTCGATGACGAGGATCTCGATCGTGTCGATGCCTGGAATGGACCGCGGAATATCGCGGAGCGTTGACGGCAGCGTCTCAGCCTCGTTCAGGCACGGAATCTGAATGATCAACTTCATCTGGTCTCGTCGCATCTTCAAGGCCGCCCCGCGTCTGCGGGACGACAGTTCCTCCGCACCGGCGGTGCCTTCCGAACCCCGAACCCCGAACTTCTACTCGCCCACCAACTTCTCCACCACCCCGTCCCACGTCACCAGTCTTGCCCGCTCGTACCCCGCGTCGCCCAGCGACCTGGCCCGCGGGACATCATCGGCCAGCCGGGAAAAGGCGTCGGCAATCGCTTGAGGTTCGGGGTCGCAGACATGCCCGTTCACGCCGTCCTCGACGAACTCGAGCGTGCCGCCGGAATCCCGCGCCGTGATGACCGGCTTGTGGGCGAGAAACGCTTCGAGCGTGACGTAGCCGAAATCCTCGTCGAACGGCGCATACAGCACGCCCAGCGCGCCGGCATACAGCCGAATCAACCCCTCGTCATCGACCGCTCCGGCAAACTCGACGCGATCGGCCACTCCCAGATCGGCCGCGAGCCGCCGGAGAGCCTCGTCCTGCGTGCCCGTGCCGGCCACGATCAGGCGAGTCATCGCGCGAGTCGCGGCGATGGCCCGGATGCCGAGATCAACGCGCTTGACCGTTTCCAGGCGGCCAACCGACAGGATGTAGTCGCCGAACGGTCCGGATTCGATCCGATCCGCCAGTCTCGGTGGATGATACAGCGGTTCGGCCTTGAGACCGTTGTACTTCGCGACCCGGTTCGCGGTGTTTCCAGCGTTGGTATACAGGCGGCGGCATTCGCCGAGCATCTCGGTGTCGAGGCTGATGAGCTTCTGCCGCAGGCCCACGTCGAGATCGACATGAGCGAAATCGCTGTACCCGGTGCCGCACAATTCATACGCCGCCCGGTACTGGTGAATCAGCCAGGCGGCCTTGTTCGGGTGCCGGACAAAGTACGACGGAAACTTGGTGGCGATCACCAGATCGATCGGCACGCCGTTGCTCTCGCTCAAGTCGAGCAGCCGCCAGGCCGCGGCGTGAGCCAGAATCTCTTCCTTGGGATACCACTTGAACGGCACCGACACCAGGCCAACCTGGTAGCCATGCGCCTCGAGATGCGTCACCAACTGGCGCACGTGGCTTTCGGCCCCGCCGTACACAAGCGGCACCTGCGCCTCACAGACGAGAATCGTGCGGATGGCCATCGATTTCGATCGACCCTCTACGTGGCGAATCGCACATTCATGATGTCGCCATCAAGGACAATGTACTCCTTGCCCTCGAGACGGACCTCGCCGTGCTCGCGGCACGCCTGCATCGTGCCACGCGACGTGAGCCGCTCGTACGTGACCACTTCCGCGCGGATGAATCCCCGCGACAGGTCCGTGTGAATCTCGCCCGCCGCCGCCTGTGCCGTCAGACCCCGCGGAATCGACCACGCGCGGCACTCATCCTCGCCGACGGTGAAGAACGAGAGGTAGCCCAGCAGGTCATAGCTCGCGCGGATCACCCGATCCAGCCCGGATTCCTTCAGTCCCAGATCGGCCAGAAACGCCGCCGCGTCGGCCGCCTCGAGCTGCGCAATCTCGAGCTCGATCTTCGCACACACCGCCACCATCCCGGTGGAGGCGCCGGACGCCACCGAGCCGAGATCGTAGCGCGCCACGATGCCGTCAAGCCCGGACGCCGCGCCGAGGTCCCCGGCGAGATCGGCCTCGTCCACGTTGACGACAAGCAGAAGGGGTTTGGCCGAGAGAAACTGGAAACCCCGAAGCCGCCGCTTGTCGTCATCGCCGAGTCCCATCGCACGAAGCGGGGCACCCGATTCAAGCTGCGCCTTGCAGCGCACGAGGATGTCCTGTTCGCGCTCCAATTCCGGCGTGCGGGTCTTCTTGAGATCCTTGGCCAGCCGATCGAGACGCTTCTCGACCACGGCCAGGTCCGCCAGGATCAGTTCGTCCTCCATCGTCCGCGCGTCCCGCCGCGGATCGATCGAACCGGCCGCGTGCGCAACGGCCGGATCGGAGAATGCGCGCAGCACGTGTACGAGCGCATCGGCATTGCGGTACGCCGCCACGTCGAGCAGCGCCTCGGCGCCGCTGGCTGAGGAACGGCCCGGGATGTCCGCGAACTCGACCGTCGCCGGCACGCGCTTGCGCGGATTGAACATGGCGGTCAGCACGTCGAGACGCGCGTCCGGCACTCGCGCCACTCCCATCGTGGCTTCGAGTTTCCCATGCGAGAGGCGCCCCTCCTCATGCGCGTTGGTCAGCAACTGGAAAAACGCCGTCTTGCCGACTTGCGGGTAGCCGATCAGTGCGGTGCGGAGCATGATGCCTATGATCGGGCCAAATAGGGACAGAAATGCCCAGGAAACCCGAATTTCAAATCCTACCATGCCTTTCTGCCGGCGGCCGCCCGGCGTCTATAAAAGCGAAGAAAACACGTATGTGATTCCCGCTAACTCCTGACAGAACAAGATTTTGGCGTTGACAACCTAGAGCCTGTCCTCTAATATCCGGGTGGTCGTTGGTGGAGTAAAGTGGACCAGGTTGCCGTCTTTAGAGGGAACGCGCCGGCCAAGATTGATGACAAGGCCCGGCTGAAGATTCCCACGGGGTTTCGGAGCGTTCTCGAGACCCAGTACGGCCGTGACCTCTTCGTCACGAGCCTGACGGGCGAGTCTGTCCGCATCTACCCGATGCCGGTCTGGGTCGAAATCGAACGCAAGCTCGCACAGATTCCCTCCACGCATCCGTCGCGCGTCCGGTTCTTCAGCCGTGTCAATTATTACGGGCAGACGGCCGAACTCGACAACCAGGGGCGCGTGTTGATCCACGCGCGGTTGCGGGATGCCGCCGGCATGGCGGGCGAAGTGGATGTGTTCGGGCAGTACGACCATTTCGAGGTGTGGAACCACGAGCGCTTCGTCACCAAGCTCGCGAGCGACGCGTTCACGGATGACGACGCGCGCGCGTTGGCGCAGTTTGGGATCTAGCGCTGGCCTGGTGCCGTTCGATGGCCGTACACGTTCCCGTAATGACTGCGGAGATTCTGGCCGCGCTCGCCCCAGAGCGCGGCGGGCTCTTCGTGGATTGCACGGTCGGCCTCGGCGGGCACTCGCGGGCGCTCGTTGAGGCTGGGGCCGGGCGCGTGCTGGGCATCGATCGCGACGCGCACGCGCTGGAGCTGGCCACCGCGGCCCTCGCCGAGTGGCAGAACAGAGTTGAGCTTGTGCACGCGGACTACCGGGAGTTGCCGCGGCTGCTCGACCAGCGCGGGATCGAGGCGATCGACGGGGCGGTCGCGGATCTCGGGTTGTCGTCGATGCAGTTGGAGGAACCCGGGCGGGGTTTCAGTTTTCAGCGTGACGAGCCGCTCGACATGCGCATGGATCAGAGCCGCGGGGCGACGGCGGCCGATCTGCTGGCGCGGGCAAGCGAAGCGGAACTGGCCGACGTGATCTTTGAATACGGCGAAGAGCGGCGGGCCAGGGCCATTGCACGCGCCATCGTCGCCGCGCGGCGGGTCGAGCCGCTGCGGACCACGGCGCAACTGGCCACGCTGGTGCGCCGCGTCGTCGCGCGCCGCGGACGAATCGACCCGGCCACCCGGACGTTTCAGGCCGTGCGGATCTGGGTGAACGCCGAACTCGAGGAGTTCGAGGTCTTTCTGCGGGCGGTGTGCGGGAGGTTGCGCGTCGGGGGGCGCTTTGCCGTCGTGACGTTTCATTCGCTGGAGGATCGGCCCGTCAAGCACACGTTTCGGGCCATCGCCGCCGAGCAGCCGGCGTTTCGGGTTCTCACGAAGAAGTCCGTGGTACCAGGGTCCGAGGAAACCAGGCAGAACCCTCGCGCGCGCAGCGCCAGGCTTCGGGCCATCGAACGGATTGGGTGAAGGGGAATGATCGAAATCGCCAGAACAGCAGTTCCGGTGGGATTCGCCGTTCAGAAGGACATCCTCAACCATCCGGTCCGCGAAGTCGATCGGGTGCGGCATCGCGAGATGTGGCTCATCGTGCTCGCTTCGGTTGTGCTCCTGGTGGTTGTCCTGGTGACCTTGTGGCAGCAGGCCGAGGTCCGGCAGTTCGGCATCGAGCTCGAGAAGCAGCAGAAGGCGCTCGCGGCGGAAGAGGCTGCGAACTATCACCTCCGGGTCGAACTCGAGTCGCTGCGTTCCTTGAAGCGGATTGAGCAGCTGGCGCCGCAGTTGAACCTCACGGCTCCGGCCAACGGGGACGTCGTCGTAATCGAGCGCGTCACGCCGTCGCCGGCGCCCGCAAAGGGACTGGTGGCGCGCCGGTAGCGACCGTCGGTTTTTGGTGCGGTCTTGCAGCGAGTCTCGCCACCCTGGTTCGGGACGAGGACAGTCTGGCTTCGCGAGGAGCATCTATGAGCGACCCGACCAATCGAGCGTGGCAGTCGACGATTCGCAGCCGGGTCCTGGTGGTGGCGGCGTTCTTCGCCCTGTGGGTGGTCGCGATCGAAGCCCGACTCGTGTGGCTCCAGGTGTACCAGCACGACTATTACGTCATGCGGGCGGACCAGCAGCAGAAGCGCACGCTTGAAGTGGCCGCCCGCCGCGGCGACATCGTCGATCGCAATGGCCAGATGCTCGCGCTCAGCGTGGACGCCGAGTCGATCTGGGCCGTGCCGAAGGAGGTTGAGGATCCTGATGCCACGATCGCGCTGATCTGTCAGGCGATCGGCGGATGCCAGCCCAAGGAGAAGGAACTGTACGCGAGGCGGCTTCGCCAGAATCTTCAGTTCGTTGTCCTCCGCCGACAGATTCCCCCCGATGATGCGGCCCGCGTTGCCGCACTCAAGCTGCCAGGCGTCAGCCTGATCACCGAACCGCAGCGGGTCTACCCGAACCGCGAACTGGCCGCGCATGTGATTGGCTATGTCGGCGCGGAAGGCAAGGGCCTTGGCGGCATCGAAGCGGCCTACAACTCGAAGATCAGCGGCCAGGCCGGCGAGGTTCTGATCGAGGCCGACGTCCATCACAACGTGTTCGCCAAGCGCGTCAGGCGCGCGCCCATCGATGGCGCGACGGTCGAGTTGACCATCGACAGCGTGCTGCAGCACATCGCGGAGCGTGAACTGCACGCGGCCGTCGTCGAACAGAACGCCGCCGGCGGGACGGCCATCCTGATGGACCCGCGGACCGGCGAGATTCTCGCGCTGGCCAACGAACCGACGTACAACCCCAACGCCTATAACGCCTCCAGGGAAGAGGACCGCCGCAACCGCAGTGTGCAGGAACTGTACGAGCCCGGCTCCACATTCAAGGTTGTGACCGCCTCGGCGGCCATCGAAGAACAGGCGTTCCGTACCGACGAACTGATCGATGTCAGCGCCGGCGCCATCCACGTCGGCTCACGTGAAATCAAGGACGTTCACGCGTCCGGCGTCCTCAGCTTCACCGACGTCATCGTGAAGTCGAGCAACGTGGGAGCGATCAAGATCGGGCTGCGTCTCGGGTCCGAGCGATTCGGCCGGTACATCCACCGGTTCGGATTCGGCACGCGCATCTGCCCCGACTTGCAGGGGGAAACGTCCGGCATGGTGTCAGATCCCGGACACTGGAGCGACAGCACCCTCGCCTCTGTCGCGATGGGGTACGAAGTCGGGGTGACGCCGCTGCAGATGGCCGCCGCGGTGTCCTCGATCGCCAATGGAGGAGTGTTCGTGCAGCCACGCGTGGTTCGCGCGTTGCGGCAGGGCTCGTCTCGCACCGAGGTCACGCCGCTCGAATTGCGCCGGACGATTGCGAAGGAGACGTACGCCGAACTGCTTGCGATCATGGAACAGGTCGTGGAGCGCGGCACCGGGAAGGCGGCCGCGATCCCGGGTTACACGATTGCCGGCAAGACTGGCACGGCCGCAAAGATCGTGAATGGACGGTACTCCAAGACCGAGTACCACGCATCGTTTGTCGGATTCGTGCCGTCGCGGCAGCCCGCCTTTGCCGCGATCGTCGTGATCGACTCGCCGCACCGTGGCGCGATATACGGCGGCTCCGTCGCCGCGCCGGTCTTCAAGCGGATCGCCGAGGCTGCGCTACGGCACCTGGGCGTCCCGCGAACCATCAATCCCGTTCCGCCAATCGTCGTCACCGCATCGGCCGCCGAACCGGTTCCGACGATGATGCCGACCACGAACCGGGTGTCCACGTCGGGCCTCGACGTGGTCACCGGCCCACCAGTTGTGCCAGACGTGCGAGGCCTCGGCGCCCGGGACGCGATCCATCGCCTCGCCCGTCTGGGCCTCGTTTCGCGGCTGACCGGCGACGGCGTGGTCACCGAGCAAGACCCCGCTCCTGGCACCCTGCTCGAGCCCGACACCATCTGCCGGCTCAAGCTCGAGCGCGTCATGGTTCCGCCACCGTCGTCGTCGCCGCAATGACGCTTCGTGAACTCATCGGCGCGATCGATGCGCGCGGCCTGACGGTCCGTTCCGGCGTTCCTTCGGGTGCGGAGCAGTCTGCCGGCCGCGAGGTGGCGGCTCTCGAGTACGACTCGCGGAACGTGGTGCCCGGCGCCGTGTTCGTGGGCGTCGGTGGGGAGCACGTTGATGGTGCGGCCTTCGCGCCGCAGGCGGTCGCCAAGGGTGCGATCGCCGTCGTGTCGGAGCGCGAGCGGCCTGCAGAGGTGTCGGCGCCCTGGGTGCGGGTGCGGGACGCCCGGCTCGCCATGGCGGTGCTGGCCTCGGCCTTCTTCCAGCATCCAAGCCGCGCCCTGCTGATCGTGGGCATCACGGGGACCAACGGCAAAACCACGACGGCGTATCTCGTGCGCGAGGTGCTGCAGGCGGCTGGTCTTTCGTGCGGGTTGATGGGGACGGTGCAGTACCGCGTTGGCCCCCAGGCGCACGAGGCGTCGCGCACGACGCCGGAGGCAGTCGATCTCCAGCGCATGCTGCGCGAGATGGTCGATGCAGACTGCCGCGCATGCGCGATGGAAGTGTCGTCCCACGCGCTCGCCCAGCGGCGGGTCGACGACACCCGATTTGCCGCAGGCGTGTTCACCAACCTCACGCGCGACCACCTCGACTACCACCACGACATGGACACGTACTTCGCGGCGAAGCGCCGGCTCTTCGAGATGCTGCCGGCCGGGGCGCCGGCGGTCCTCAATGTCGACGATCCGCGCGCGGCTTCCCTGGCCGATCGCCGGCAGTCGGTCGTGACGTTCGCCGTCGATCGCGACGCCGACGTGATGCCGGTATTGCCACCCGCGTCGCTGATGGGACTGACCTTCGACGCGCGTACGCCCGCCGGCACCATGCACGTCCACTCGCGCCTGGCCGGCCGGTTCAACCTCTACAACCTGCTCGCGGCGGCCGCGACGGGAGTGGGCCTGGGATTGCCGCTCTCTGCGGTCGAAGCCGGCCTGGCTGCGGTGACGGCGGTGCCTGGCCGGTTCCAGATCGTCAGCGCCCCCGAAGACGATGTCGTCGTCATCGTGGACTACGCGCACGCGCTCAAGAACCTGCTGGAGGCCGTTCGCCCGCTGGCCCGGGCCAGGATGATCACCGTGTTCGGGTGCGGGGGCGATCGCGATCGCACGAAGCGATCGCTGATGGGAGCGGTGGCCGCCCGGCTGAGCGACCTGGTCGTGATCACCTCCGACAATCCGCGAACCGAAGATCCCGACGCCATCATTGACGAAATCGAGCGCGGCATCGCGCCAGCGGCGGAACGGGCGCGCCTCGCCTCCGGTGCCGCGGCCGACGGCCGCGCACGAACACCGACGCCGTGGATGCGCATGACCGACCGGCGCGCGGCGATCACCCGCGCCATCGCCGATGCCGGTCCCGGTGACGTGATCGTCATTGCGGGGAAGGGCCACGAGAAGACGCAGGTCATTCGCGATCGGGAACTCCCGTTCGATGATGTCGTGGTTGGCCAGGACGCGCTGCGGACCCGGCGCAAGGAGCGGGTGTGATGGCCGCCAGCCGCGTCGAGCTCACCGCCGCGTCGATCGCACGGGCCATGTCCGGAACGCTCGTGTCAGGCTCTCCCGACTTGACGATCGGCGGATTCTCAATCGATTCGCGCACGCTTCGGTCCGGGGACGTCTTCTTCGCGATTGTCGGGGACCGGTTCGATGGGCATCGATTTATCGCAGCTGCCGGCGCGGCAGGCGCCGGAGGATTCGTCGTGTCCGATCCGTCGTGTCTACCGCCGCAGGTGGCGGCAGGCGCGGCGGTGATCCACGTGGCCGATACGACCAGCGCGCTGCAGGTGCTGGCCCGCGCGATTCGCCGCGAGTCTCGCACCCGCGTCGTAGCGGTGACGGGCAGTGCGGGAAAGACCACCACCAAGGACGTCGCGGCCGCGCTTCTCGAAACCAGCTACCGGGTGTTTCGCACACAGGGCAATCTCAACAACCACATCGGCCTTCCGTTGTCCCTGCTTGAGCTTCGGCACGGCCCCGACATTGCCGTCCTCGAGATGGGCATGAACCACGCCGGCGAAATCAGTCTGCTCGCCAGGCTCGCCGAACCCGACGTTCGCGTCTGGACCAACGTCGCCGACGTCCACGCGGAGTTCTTCGCGTCGATCGAGGCGATTGCCGACGCGAAGGCCGAGATACTCGAAGGCGCCGGCCCGGACACCCTGGTCATCGCCAATGCCGCCGATCCCCGGGTGATGGCGCGCGTGCAGAAGTCGGCGGCTCGGGTCGTCACGTTCGGCGTGGATGTGCGGGCCGACGTGATGGCGACCAGCGTCGTGAATGCCGGCATATCCGGAACGACCGCGCAGGTCGCGACGCCAACGGGCAAGACCGTTCTCACGATCTCCCTGCTCGGCCGAGGGCACCTGTCCAACGCACTGGCCGGCATTGCCGTCGCGCTGTCGTTCGGCGTCCCGCTCGACGTCGTCGCCGATCGGGCATCCCGGCTGACGCCGGCTCCGCGCCGGGGAGAAGTGTGGCGGCTCGGTGACGGCATCGCGCTGGTTGACGACTCGTACAACTCGAATCCGCGCGCCCTGCGAGGGATGCTCGACGTGATGGCCACGGAACACCGCTTCGCCAGACGCGTGGCGGTGCTGGGAGAGATGCTCGAACTTGGCAGCCAGGGAACCAGATGGCACCAGGAATGCGGGCAGGCTGCCGCACAGGCGGGCATCGCCAGACTCGTCACCGTGGGAGGGCCAGCCGCGCTGGCGATGGCCGAGGCGGCCGTTGAGGCGGGGCTTGAACCCGCGGCCGTGACACACGTGGCGACCAGCCTCGACGCCGCCGACGTGGTGTCGGGTGCGTTGCGCCCGGGCGACCTGGTGCTGGTCAAAGGGTCGCACGGCGTGCGGATGGACGTGGTCGCGGATCGCGTAAGAGCGATGACACAGGAAGCGCAGCGCTAGAGATCGTCAACGGATGCATATGACCAGGTTCAGCGTGCGTGGACAACAGGCGGTCGTGGTGGGAGGCGCCCGCAGCGGCGTCGCCGCCGCGCGTCTGCTCGTCGAACGCGGCGCATCCGTCACGCTCACCGATCTGCGCGACACGATCGCCGATGCCTCCTCGCTGGCCGGTGCGGGCGTCAGGCTCGTGCTGGGATCGCATCCGCTCGACCTGTTCACCTCGGCCGATCTGATCGTTGTCAGTCCAGGCGTGCCGCGCACGCAGGAAGCGATCGTGGCGGCCCGCGAACGGGGCGTGCCGATCATCGGCGAGGTCGAACTGGCGTCCCGGTGGATCCGCGGACGCGTCGTCGCGATCACCGGCACCAAGGGCAAGTCGACGACCACCGCGTTGACTGGACGGATTCTCGAGCAGGCCGGATGTCACGTGCTGGTCGGCGGGAACATCGGCACGCCGCTGTCGGGGCAGGTGGGGGAGTCGACGCCGGCTTCCATCCACGTCGTGGAGGTCAGCAGCTTCCAGTTGGAAACGGTCGACACGTTTCATCCATGGATTGCCGCGCTGCTCAACCTCACGACCGATCACCTCGACCGGCACGCAAACTTCCTGGAGTACACCGACGCCAAGGCGCGGATCTTCGTGCGGCAGACCGAACAGGACTGGGCGGTGGTCAACGCGGACGATCCGCAGACGCTGGAACTGGCGCGACGCGGGCGTGCGCGTCGGCGGCAGTTCGGCCTGCAAGGCGGCGCAACGGCCGACGTCACGGTGGCCGACGGAATCGTGGTTGAGCGCACAGACACAGGCGACATGCCACTGGTCCGGACATCAGACGTGCGGCTGATCGGTCCACACCTGATGGCCGATGTGCTCGCGGCGGCGGCGATCACGCGACTGGCGGGCGCGTTACCGAAACACATTGCGGCGGCGGTGTCGGCGTTTCGGGGCCTCGAGCACGTGATGGAGTGGGTCGACGAGATTGACGGCGTGCGCTACGTCAACGACTCCAAGGCCACCAACATCGACGCGGCGATGCACGCCATCAACACCTTCGGCGCTGGTCTGGTTGTGGTGATGGGCGGCCGCTACAAGGGCGGCGACTTCGGGAGCCTTCGCGAGGCGCTCGTGGCGCGACGCGCGAGCGTCGTGGCGATTGGTGAGGCCCGGCCGCTCATCCGTGACGCTCTCGGTCCAGCGGTGCCGGTCGTCGAGGCGGCCTCGATGGCTGAGGCGGTCGGTGAGGCCAGGAGAGCGGGAACACGCGGGGGGACGGTACTGCTGGCGCCGGGGTGCGCCAGCCTGGACATGTTCGCGGACTACGCGGCGCGGGGCAGGGCCTTCAAGGCCGAGGTCGCACGTCTGCGGACACGGTGACGGGAGGAAGCGGCTCGACGTCGGGCCGTGAGCAGTCGTCAGTCGGCCGAACGAGACAGGAGTCTGGCTGCTGGGACCCCGCGCCGCCCCGGCGCGGGTAGCTGGCGTTCCTGGACGTTGGCTGACTGATGACTGCTGACGGCCCGACACCCGGGATTCAGAATCCCCGGTGAATGGTGCTTCTCGTGATCTCGGTGGGAGTGCGGGTGGACTTTAGGGTGATGCGGGGATCATGGCGCGAAAGCTGAAATTCGATCGCATGTTGTTCTACACCACGATTGTCCTGGCCTTCTCGGGCCTCGTGATGGTGTACAGCGCGTCGAACATGCTGACGCCGCAGGACGGCAGCCAGTCGGGGGCCTTCCTGATCAAGCAGGTGCTGTTCACCGTGTTCGGCCTCGCCGTCATGGCCGCCGCGATGAAGTTCGACTATCACGCCTACCGGATGCCGGCGTTCATCTGGACCATGTTGACCATCACGCTCGTGGCGCTCCTGGCCGTCCTGGTCCTCGGCCCGAAGATCAACGGCACGCACCGGTGGTTCCGCCTGGCCGGCGTCAGCATCCAGCCGTCTGAACTCGCCAAGATCACGATGATCATCTTCGCAGCGGCGGTGCTCGAGCAGCGGATGGACCGGATCAAGGAGCTGCGCTACTCCCTCGGACCGATTGCGGTCGCGCTGACGGTCCTGTTTGCGCTCTTCTTGCTTGAACCGGACTTCGGCAGCGCGGTGGCAGTCGTGGTCGTGGTGGCGGTGATGGTGTTTTCGGCCGGCATTCCCATCCGCTATCTCGTGTTCATCGGCGCGGGGGCGATCCCGCTGCTGGCGCTGTTCGCCATCCTTGAGCCCTACCGGGTCCGGCGGTTTCTGATCTTTCTGCATCCCGAACAGGATCCGCTGAAAGACGGCTTCCAGATCCTGCAGTCGCTCATCGCTGTCGGCACGGGCGGCGTGACGGGCCGGGGACTCGGCGAGAGCATCCAGAAGATGGCCTATCTGCCGTATCCGCACACGGACTTCATCTACGCCGTGACGGCGGAGGAGCTCGGGCTGGTCGGGGCCACGCTCATGCTCGTGTGTTTCGCCATCCTGACGTGGCGCGGGCTGCGCGTGGTGTCGCGTGCGCCTGACGCGTTCGGGTCGTTTCTTGCGCTCGGCATCACCGCCATGCTCGCGGTCCAGGCGTTCGTGAACATCAGCGTCGTGCTGGGCCTGATGCCGACCAAGGGAATTCCGTTGCCGTTTGTCAGTGCCGGCGGGTCTTCGCTCATCGTCAGTCTGGCGGCCACGGGCGCGCTCCTGAACATTTCTCAACAAGCGTCGGCCGAAGGATAGGACGTGAAGATGTTGGGACGGACCAGGCGCGTGCACTTCGTCGGGATTGGCGGCATCGGCATGAGCGGCATTGCCGAACTGCTGGCCAATCTCGGCTATGCCGTGTCGGGATCCGACCAGCGAGCCAGCGACGTGACCGCGCGCCTCCAGACCCTCGGCGTCCGCGTCGCGATCGGGCATGCGGCCGAACACGTCGGCGAGGCCGACGTGGTGGTCGTGTCCTCGGCGGTGCGCCAGGACAACCCTGAGGTGATCGCGGCGGTCCGGCAGAGGATTCCCGTCATCCCCCGGGCGGAGATGCTGGCCGAACTGATGCGACTCAGATTCGGCATCGCGGTGGGCGGCGCGCATGGCAAGACGACGACCACGTCGATGATTGCCGTCGTGCTCGAGCACGCGGGCCTCGATCCCACCGCGGTCATCGGCGGCAAGCTCAGCGCGTTTGGCAGCAACGCCCGTCTCGGGCGCGGACAGTACATCGTCGTCGAGGCCGATGAAAGCGACCGGTCGTTTCTCCGGCTGTCGCCGACTGTGGCGGTCGTCACCAACATCGACCGCGAGCATCTCGAGGCCTACCGCGACTTCGATGATCTCTGCGACGCCTTCGTCGATTTCGCCAACAAGGTCCCGTTCTACGGCGCGATCATCGCGTGCGCAGACGATGACCATGTGCAGGCGCTGTTGCCTCGCCTGACGCGCCGGGTGATCACGTACGGCCTCGAAACCCGCGCGGCGGACGTCCGCGGGTGCAACGTTCGGCAGGAAGAGGAGCAGTGGATCTGCCGCGTCGAGGTCGGTGCAGGCGTGCTGGCCGGGTGGGGACACGCCACCGGATCTGACACCGGGTCGTGCGAGCTGCGGCTCCAGGCACCTGGGCGCCACAACCTTCAGAACGCGCTCGCGGCGGTGGCCGTCGGGCTCGAACTTGGCGTTCCACTGGCGATCATCGCCGAGGCGCTCGCGTCGTTCAAGGGCGTCGATCGCCGATTTCAGCGGCGGGGTGAGGAAGGCGGAGTGCTCGTGGTCGACGACTACGGCCACCACCCGACCGAGATCGCGGCCGTGATGGAGGCCGCGCGCGCGACGCTCAGGCGGCGGATCGTCGCGGTGTTTCAGCCACACCGCTACACGCGAACGGCCCGGTTGCTCGACCAGTTCGGTCCCGCCTTGCGGCTGGCCGACGAAGTGGTGCTCACCGACATCTACGCCGCAGGCGAGGATCCGATTCCTGGCGTGACCGTTGAGAAGCTCGCGGCGGCGATGAACGCCGGGAGGCCCAGACCCGTTCACCTCGTGAAGACGCTCGACGCCGTGGTGCCGATGGTGTTGTCGCTGGTTCGTCCTGGTGACGCTGTCTTCACGCTCGGAGCCGGATCTGTCGGCGGTATCGGCGATCGCCTGCTCGCGGAACTCCGGCAGACGGAAGGAGGGCGAGGCTGACATGGCCGTCACCGTCCCGTCCGACAAGCACTTCCTTCGCAGCCAGGTGCACACGCCGCGGCGGCGACGACTCCGCGTCCGGCCCGTCGTGCGCATCGCACGGGTCCTGGTGCTTGCCGGCGTGCTCATCGCCGGCGGCTACTGGGCTGCCCGTGCCGCAGGAGACCTGCGGTGGCTGAGGGTCCAGCACATCAGCGTGACGGGCAACCAGCGCGTGCCGACCAGCGAGATCAACCTGCTGGTTGAAGGCCTCAAGGGTGACAGTCTGCTCTCCACCGACCTCGATCGCTGGCGTTCGCGCCTGCTGGCCTCGCCGTGGATCGCCGACGCGACTCTGCGACGGCGGCTGCCCGCGACCATCGAGATCGAAATTCACGAGCGCCAGCCGCTGGGGCTCGCGCGGATTGGCCACGAACTTCACCTGGTGGACCAGGACGGCACCATTGACGAGTACGGTCCCCGCTATTCGGACATCGACCTGCCGATGATCGACGGCCTCGTCGCCGACGCGGCGTCGGCCAGGCCGAGGGTCGACCGCGGGCGCGCGCAGACGGTCGGCCGCATGATGGCCGACCTGCGGACCAGGCCTGCGCTGGCGCGGCGGGTGTCACAAATTGACATCAGCGACGCGCACGACGTGCACGTGATTCTCGACGGCGATTCAGCCGTCATCCGTCTCGGCGACGCGCAGTTCGCCGAACGCCTGCAGTTGTACGCGGATCTGCAGGCCACGCTGCGGGAGCGTGTGCAGGAGATTGACTACGTGGATCTGCGCTTCGGCGAGCGCGTGTATGTCGGACCCGCTCACGGGGCGACAGGCGCGACGCTTCAGCCGGCGGCAACACGACCGCCTCGCGGTCCTGGCGAGCGGCAGCAGCCATAGTCCTTCGAGGCACCAGTCCGGCAACGGACTTGTGCCTTCAGGACTCTGTGCCGAGCGAGCGGGATAACCGGATCGACTTGTAAGCAGACACGGTGGTTATGGCGAGTCGAAGCACATAGCAGCGGAGGACGAGTGGCACGTAAAGAGCGGCATCTGGTCGGACTCGACATCGGCACCTCGAAGGTGGCGGCCATTGTCGGCGAATTTCTCGACGGTCGCGATGTCGGCATCATCGGCCTCGGTGTCGCCGAATCACAGGGCATCCGGCGCGGCGTCGTGGTCAATGTCGAGGCGGCCGTGGAGTCGATTCGCAAGGCGATCGACGAAGCCGAACTGACGGCCGGCATCGAAATCGACAACATCTATCTCGGGTTGTCGGGCACGCACATCAAAGGCTTCAACAGCCGGGGTGTCGTGGCGGTCGCCGGCAAGAACCGGGAGATCACGCGTGACGATGTGCGGCGGGCGATCGAGACGGCTCGCGCGGTCAGCCTGCCGAGCGGACGCGAGATCCTCCACGTGCTGCCCCAGGATTTCGTGGTCGATGAAGAGGACGGCATCAACGATCCGGTGGGGATGACCGGATCGCGGCTCGAGGTCAACGTCCACATCGTGACCGGCGGCACCACCACGACGCAGAATCTCGTCGCCTGCGTGAATCGCGCGGGTGTCAGCGTCAAGGAATCCGTCCTCGAACAGCTCGCGGCGAGCGACGCCGTGCTGACCCAGGACGAGAAGGAACTCGGCGTAGCGGTTGTGGATATCGGCGGCGGCACGACCGATCTTGCCATCTTCGAACGGGGCTGTCTGTGGCACACTGCCGTCGTGTCGATTGGCGGCGACCACTTTACCAACGACATCGCCGTCGGGCTGCGCATGCCGATCCCGGAGGCGGAAAAGCTGAAGCGGAAGTGCGGGTGCGCGCTCTCGTCGATGGTCGGCGATGACGAAGTGATGGAGGTCGCCAGTGTCGGGGGACGGCCCGTGCGAACGCTCGCACGGCGCATTCTCTCGGATGTCGTGCAGCCCAGGGCAGAAGAGATGTTCCACCTGGTCTGGGACGAGATCCACCGCGCCGGCTACGAGCGATTGCTGAATTCGGGGATCGTCCTGACAGGCGGCGCGGCCAACCTCGAGGGCATGCCGGAGATCGCCGAACAGATCTTCGATCTGCCCGTCCGGCGAGGCGTGCCGACCGGCGTGGTCGGCGGCCTGGCGGACCACATCGGGAACCCGTCGTTTGCGACCGCCGTCGGGCTGCTGCTGCGCGCGCGCCAGCAGCGCATGCAGGCATTGGAGCACACCGGGGCATCCTCGTTCGGCCGGCTGACTGACAGTCTGATCGGGGTGTTCAAGCAGTTCTTCTTCATGGATGACACTCGTGGGTAGCCAACCGGAACCCGCGATCATCATGCACACGAGTAGTGGAGGCCGTTGATGTCGAACCCGAATGAGACCACGCCAATCACCGACGCGCACCGCCCCGAGGCGGCGTTGCGACTGACGATCGATGACACACAGCACAGAGGCGCCCGCATCAAGGTCATCGGCGTCGGCGGCGGCGGCAGCAATGCGGTCAACCGCATGGTGCGCGAGGGCTTCCCGGGTGTCGAGTTCATCGTGGCCAACACCGACATGCAGGCGCTGCGGCAGAGCCCCGCACCGATCAGGATCCAGCTTGGCGAGAGGCTGACCAAGGGGCTGGGCGCCGGCGCCGATCCGAATGTCGGGAGGCAGGCGGCCCTCGAGGACACCGAGCGGATTATCCAGGCGCTCGACGGCGCCGACCTCGTGTTTGTGACCACCGGGCTCGGGGGCGGCACCGGCACCGGCGGCGCCCCGGTGATTGCCGCCCTGGCCGCCGAACTGGGTGCGCTCACCATCGCCGTGGTGACGCGTCCCTTCAGGTTCGAAGGACGCAAGCGGTCGATGCAGGCCGAAGTCGGCCTGGCCGAACTGCGCGATCGGGTCGACAGCATCATCACCATCCCCAACGAGCGCCTGCTGGCGACCATCGCGCGCAACCAGCCACTGGTGGACGCGTTTGCAACGGCGGATGACGTGCTGAGGCAGGCGATCCAGGGGATCTCGGACCTCATCCTCGTTCCGGGGCTGATCAACCTCGACTTCGCGGACGTCAAGACCATCCTGACCGGCATGGGCGTGGCCGTGATGGGCACCGGCATCGGCGAAGGCGAGACGCGCGCAGTTGACGCGGCGAGGATCGCCATCTCGAGTCCGCTGCTCGAAGACGCCTCGATCGAAGGGGCCAGGGGTGTGATCATCAACGTCACCGGCGGCTCCGATCTGTCGCTGTTCGAGGTCAACGACGCCAACCTGATCGTGCAGGAGGCCGCGCACGAGGACGCCAACATCATCTTTGGCGCCGTGATTGATCCGACGCTCAACGGGAAAGTGAAGATCACCGTGATTGCCACCGGGTTCGATCGGGCAGGCGCGCGCGCGGTCGTGCCGGGCAATCTGGCGCAGACCCCTGTCGATCTGACGCACTACACCAACTGGCTGCAGCGTCAGCAGTACGGATCGGAACTGGTGGCGCCGGGCCTGTCGCTCGCTCGCCGGCACGGCGTGGGTGTGCACATGTCAAGCAATCCGGCGACCCTTGCCGCCCCCGTCGGCGCGGACGCGGAGATTGATGAGGCGGCAGAGGCCCTAGAGGTGCCGGCCTTTCTGCGGCGATTGAAGCAGGCATAGGGTCGTTCCACTCGTCGGTCGGGCTGTCGACCGCACCGCCCGTCGCCATCGGGTCCGCCGCTGCGTGGTACACTGAGTACAACCACGGCAACTTCGAGCGCCGCCGCCTGAGCGAGAGGTTCAGGACGAGCGGGGCTTGTCGACGGCACGGACCCGTCAACCCGCCAGAAACGCATGCGTCAGACATCACATCGGGAACGGTCACATGTTGCGCCGGCGCGCGAGATCGGGGTCGTGCGCAAGCCCCATCACGACCGGCTGCGCGTGGCGCTCGCGTTTCCGAACTCGTACTTCGTCGGCATGTCAAACCTGGGCTTCCAGTCCGTCTACCGGCTGTTCAATGCCCACGAAGACGTCGTATGTGAGCGCGCGTTTCTGCCACCGAAGCAGGATCTGGCTCACGCGCTCGAGTCGCCAGGCTCGTTCGTCACGATCGAGTCGCAGACCCCGGTCCGCGACATGGACGTGCTGGCGTTTTCCGTCTCGTTCGAGTGGGACTACACGAACGTCGTGTCGATGCTGCGGCTGGCCGGGTTGCCCATTTATGCGGCCGACCGGCATGCGCGCCATCCGCTGGTGGTGGTCGGCGGCGCCGTCACCTTTCTGAATCCGGAACCGCTGGCGCCATTCGCCGATCTGATCGCGGCGGGCGAAGGCGAGGTGCTCGTGCCGGTGCTGGTCGAGCACCTGCGGGCGGCGGGCGATCGTGCCGCGCAACTGCGCGCATTCGCGCAGCAGCGCGGGTTCTACGTGCCGTCGCTGTACGAGGTTCGCTACGAGCCGGACGGCACGATCGAGGCGTTCGTGCCGCTGGCAGACAGCCTCGCCCCGGTCCCTGTCCGGAAAGCGGCGCTCGCGGCGAAGGCAGCCGTGGATCCGCCAGCGACCAGCATCTTTACGCCGGCGACCGAGTTCGGGTCGCGTCTGCTGATCGAGGTCGTGCGAGGTTGCGCGAATCTCTGCCGATTCTGCTGGGCCGGCTACAACTACCTCCCGGTTCGCGCCTTTCCAGCGGATCGGATTCTCGGGATTGCCCGGGCGGCTCGTCCCCACGCCAGCCGCATCGGCCTCGTGTCCATCGCGCTCTGCGATCATCCGGACATCGAGCGCCTGCTGGCCGGCCTGATCGAGATGGGATACACCATCAGCCCCGCGTCTCTCCGGCTCGACGACCTGACCGATCCTCTCATCCGCCTGCTCCAGCAGAGCGGGGAACGTTCGCTGACCATCGCGCCCGAAGCCGGGTCCGATCGCCTCCGGCGCGTGATCAACAAGAACATGACCAACGAGGAGATCCTCGAAAGGGCAGACCAGATCTTCGGGAGCGGGTTCGAGAACCTGAAGCTGTACTACATGATCGGGCTGCCGACCGAAACCGACGATGACCTTGTGGCCATCCGCGATCTGACGGCGGAGATTCGCGAGCGCATGATGGTCCACGCGCGCCAGCGCGGCCGCGTCGGCCGGATCAGCGCGAGCGTGAACCCGCTCGTTCCCAAACCGGGGACCGCGTACCAGTGGCTTCCGATGGAAGATCCGAAAGTGGTCGAGAAGAAGCTCAAGCGGTTGCGGTCGCTTGTGGCCGACCTCGACAACGTGTACTTTTCCTTCAAGTCGGAGCGCCACTCCCTCTACCAGGCCCTGCTGTCGCTGGGCGATAGGCGCATAGCCCCGGTCGTTGCAGCCGCCGAACGCAATGGCGGGCAGTGGCGGGCCGCACTCGCCGAGACGGGTGTCGATCTTCATTTCTACGTGTTCCGCGATCGGAGCCGCGACACCGTGCTTCCGTGGGACATCATTGACGGCGGCATGAAGGCGTCCTTCTACAGGGCCGAATTCGAGAAGGGCCAGCGCGCCGACGTGACGCTCGATCCGAAGCGCGCCGCCGTTACTCAGCCATAGCCATCTGCGCCTCGTACTCGGTGTACGCCTGCAGAATGACATCGCGCAGCTGTTCCTGGCTGGCCGCGTCGGCGACCGGCCTGAGCAGTGCGAAGCTGCGTCGCTCGCCGTTGACCGTGTACTGGCGCGCCGGAAACGTGACGTTCCGGCCGGAGCCGTTCCGCCGTTCCCAGATGCCGAATCCAATCAGCTTCATCCCGTTCAGGTTGCCCTCGCCGAAGTGCAGCTCGGCTTCGGCGAGCTTGCCGGGAGGATTGCCTTTGTCGTTGGGCGAGAACTTGACGATCATGGTGAACTCCGCATTCGGCCGTCGTGTGCCCGGGCGCCACGTGGTGGCGGCAGTGAAAGTGAGCGGACCGGAGAGGGTCATTGTCCCCAGGCGCAGAGGAGCGGCACTGTTGAAGCCGGCCCGCGTCACGCCGTGACGAAGGGCAAGCCCGGTGCCGTCGGATCGCGCTCGGGATCCGGGCGGCCTAACATGCGGAAGAGAAAAGAGTTCGGCGCGGCGGGCGGGCGGGGAAGTGATCGGGCTGCTGGAGGCTGACGGCGCGCATGCCAACGCGGGTTGCGGTTGGCCGGGTCTATTCGGCGCTGGTCAGCACGACCTGCGCGAGCGCGATCGTCTCGGCGTGCGTCAGGCTCAGCAGAGAAGACGTTCCGCCGAGTTGCTCGAAACGCCGAAGAGCGCCGCCGCGCAGAACGAGCCGGGGCGGGCCGCCGCCGCGCACGACCTCGATATCGCGCCACGTCACGCCCTGTGACAATCCGGTGCCCAGGGCTTTCATGGCGGCCTCTTTCGCGGCGAACCTGGCGGCGAAGTGCGGTGCGGGGTAGTGTTTGTCGGTGCAGTAGGCGATTTCGGCCTCGGTAAACAACCGTTGCGCGAATCGATCACCAAACCGCTTGAGCGCCCGGTCGATGCGCGGAATGTCGGTGGCGTCAATCCCGATGCCGATGATACTCATAGAGACAGTATGCCCGAACTCCAGACCTCCGACGCCTTTGAGTGGGTGCGATATCCGTGGGGCCAAGCCCTGCGCTGCCGGCCGCTGGCGGCCGTCGCGCAGCATTGCTTTACGACCCGCCAGCCGGTGATTCCCTCCGGCGACGGCACCAACGGTGATGGCTGGCACAACATCGCCCACGGATTCGGTGTGCCGCGCGAGGGCCTCGTCCGGCTTCGCCAGGTCCACGGTGCCGGTGTCATGACCATCAGGACGACCGATGTGATGCGCGCATCGATCGACGAGTGGGGCGCCGCCGATGCCGCAGTGACCGATAGCGCGGACGTGGCCCTTACGGTAAGAGTGGCCGACTGCGTGCCCGTGCTGATTGGTGACCGGAGGACGGGCGCGGTCGCGGCCGTCCACGCCGGATGGCGAGGCGCGGCCTCTGGTGTGATCCCGGCCACCGTGCGCTCGCTCGCCTCAGCGTTCCTGGCCGACCCAGCCGACCTGGTCGCGGCCGTCGGCCCGAGCATCGGGCCGTGCTGTTACCGCGTCGGTCCCGAACTGCGGGACCGGTTTCTGGATGCCGGCCACTCGGCTGATGCCATCGACGGCTGGTTCACGGCGTCGCCGCCGATTCTCGCTCTGCGCGGCGTGCCCGGTTCGGAGCCGGTGTCGCCGGACGGCCGTCCGCCTCTCTGGCTCAACATGTGGAGCGTCGTGTCGGATCAGTTAGCGTTGGCGGGTCTGGCGACAGAGAACGTGCACGTCGCGGGGTTCTGCACATCGTGCGCCCGGGACGTCTTCCATTCCTACCGCGTCGATGGGCCGGGGGCGGGACGGATGGTGGGGGTAATACGGGTCAGGGAATAGGGATTCGGGATTGACACGGGCAGGCTAGTGCCCGTACGGCGGCAATCTCCGCAGAACGCCGAGGAGGAAGCAGACGAAACCGGATCCAGCGAGAAGCCACATCACGAGGCGCGCTCGGCTGGCTGGGAACAGCTCCGCATGCCTGACCTGGACCGAGAACAGAGAGCGGCCTCCCCAAAACGGCAACCGTCTGTCAGGTGGACTCGCTTTGTTCGCATCATGAGCCATGACGTAGTAGAGACCGTTGGCCGCGAATATCAGTGCAATCCCGATCCAAGAGAGCCAGTGTAGCTGCATGTTTCCTCACGGACGCTGAGCAGGAGACCCGCCATGGCGGCGCGGTGCGCCGAAGGAGACAGGGCACGCGCAGGTGCAAGCCCACAACGCTTGTGACCGACTGCGCTCACCTTGTCGCTTCTGTCGCAATCTCCAAACGGGCAATCTCCCCATCGATGTCGGCGATCCGGACCCACCGTCCCTCTCTCAGGGGTCCTCCCCGCGAACGAGTGCGATGGAACCCTGGAGTCACGATGTAGTCGGAGTAGGAGTAGAAATGACCGTCCACTCGGAACTGCTCCGCCACGTGCTGTTCCGGGGAACCGGCACGAAAGTCCACAACCAGCCCTTCCACGAGGACGTAGTCACCCGCCCGGAGTCTGCTTCGCAAGCGTTCGTGCTGCAGGAATCCCGTCGCGGAGAACACGGATATCACGAACGCCCCGAACCAGAGCATCACGCCGGGAACAATGCGATTCTTGGCTCCTTGGGGCCACGCTGGTGAGCGATGCAGTAGACGCCACCATGCGATCCCGAGACCCACGAAGAGGAGGGCGACTAGTGGAAGGAACGGATACTCGTACCCTCTCTCGGTGACGTCAAAGACTGTTTGGTATGACATCCGTAGCTCACGCGTGTCCAGGAACATGCAAAGGCACGAAGGCTTGACTCAACGTGCCCACTGCCAGACGCTCCCCAAGGCGGTACAGGAATATTGTTCGGCTGAAGAGGCGCCGCCAGACATCCCACACGAATCTCATGATCCAACGTCGATCACGCTCGCATCGGAGTCGCGGAACTTCTTCGGAAATGCCCATTTACCGCTTTGCGCGACCCATCGCGTCGATCGCTCCTTTGTGGAAGTCGAACGCCCTGGCCAGAAGGAGGATGCGGCCGTTCTCAAGGTACAACCGTTGTATCATCGACTGGTGCGGATCGATTCGAAGTTCCTGTTCGGGCACCGGTGGCCCTCCATCGTACGGCCGGTACACACTGTCGTCCTCCAACACGACGCCACCGCCATTGAACACGCGGCAGACGTTGGCACCGGACTTGTACGAGCACTTGACCCACCACTGCGCTTTGGCTCCCCCGAGCCGCACCGCATCCACCGGCACGTTTGGAGGACGCGGAGGCAACTCAGGCCAGATTGAACAGCCCTGCAGTAGGACTATCACCAACAGGAAATGAACCATCCGGAATCTCTGACACATTTTCGGTCTCCCACATCAACGGTCAACTCGAAAGCCGGTCCAGTGGGAGGTATGCTTCCAGGTGGACTCCTCCACCACGAGGATGGCGCGTTCTCGAACCTCAGGCGAGTGAGTACGCCCGGCACCGCTCACTTGGCTCTGTGGCAGTGTTCTGTCCTCGCTCGGCAGGACTGCACCCACCTCGCCAAGTCGAGCACCGTCGCAGGCGCAGGCGGCCTTCCCCAACCCTCCTTCTCGAACCACTCGCTCAGGGCATCCTCTCCGTTTCCCAAGTCCCAACTGGCCATGTTCGTGAGGGCCGCCAGCGTGTCATTCGGCCTGATCAGTCGAGCATCAATCGAGAATGCTTCTCCGATCGTGGTCCAAACCTCTCGGAACACGTCTGGCGACACCTGATCCGGCACTTCCGCTTGCAGATCCGCCAGCGACTTCGGCTCGCGCCCTTTCACGAGTGATCTTCGCGAATGGACTCTGAAGGCCCAGATGATCAATGCTCCAACGGCGAGAGCCGGTGCTAACAGCCAGACGCCCATGTTGGCCCTCACTTCGAGCAGGGGCAGGTTCCACCCCCGGGAATGGCGTACGGGAAACCCTCTGCCATAATGGTCACATTGTCGATACCTGAAGTCGAAGGCGCACAGCGCCGCCACGCGGTCCTCGGCGTTCCCCGCACCGGCACGCGATCCAACATCACCTGAAATCACAAGGCGCCCGCCAGCGCGGCCGTGACTTCTCACCGCGGTATCGCTTCACCTGACCGACCTAGTTGGAGCCAGTTCCGCGATCCAGAGTCCTGATGCGGCCGCTTCAATCCGGACGAGGGCGTAGCCGCCTTGGTTGATCGAATCCCTCAGCTGAAGTTCCACGGCATCGTTGTACCCGCGTTCATTCGTCATGCGCCACGTGGCTGTCAGTACCTTCCCCAGCAGTGGTTGCCAGAATCCACTGGTCAGGGTCTCCATATGCTCGCCCGGCGCCGCAATTGGCGGTGACAGCCTAACGCAATAGACGGTGTCGTCGAGTGACTCCACGGAGACGCGGACGACCAAGTGATCGAAAAAGAGATCGAGGGCTTCGACGGAATCGGGCAACTCCGCCGAGGCATACATTCTTACCTCGCGAAGAGTGCGGGTGTGTTCGTCGCTCAAGAACGGGCTGAACATGTTCTCGTTCGTCTCAGTCACAACTCAATACCTCTGCGCTTTCGCCGCCGCCTGCTTAACCATCTTCGGTGCCTTGACCGCCTCCGCCTCCCCATTCGCCGCTCTCCGCGTCGCGCTCATGGCCCGTGAAGAGTTTCTTGTCTTTCGCGTTCGGCGGCGGATTCCATTCTTCCCCAAACGGCAGAAAGTCGTGGCGCGCGACTACCTGCCCCGTCTGATCGGTGACGACGCGCACCGAGCCCAGGGCGTCGAGGTGGAAGTACTCGACGATCTGCCCCGACTGCGCCAGCGCGGACGTCGGCAGCAGCACCAGCAGGCCCGCGACACCCATGCGAGAGAGAGAGGAGGCCACCCGTCGTCTGCTACGCGCCGCGCCAGCGGTGACCGCACGAACGACCGCGCCGATCCCCGACGTCCGCATTCCGCGGCTCATCGCTCACCTCCCACGTAGAACGCAATCAGTTTACCTGTCAGCGGCTCCAGATGAACGGCCACCGCCTCGCCGGTCTCCGTGGCGCCGTGCGTCACCCAGACCACATGATCACCGACGTCCTCAAGCGCGGCCGTATCAATCCGGGCGCCGGTCAGGCCGTGCAGCCGGAGCAGGCGCCGCCCAGGTCAACATCCTCCCTGGCGCCACAAACGGAACAACCATCCCGGAAACAGCTCGACATCGAGTTGCGCCTCCGGAGATCAATCGTAGTCGTAGTAGAACCAACGACCCTCGATTGGGCGTATTACGCGAATGCCGTGGGTCGGTGAACGCGCTAGAAAAGCAATCATCTTCAAAGCCGGCTCGTGCCCATCAGGCACGTACAGGAAGCCGTACGATGACTGGAGCGGGCGCTGGGCGAGACGGAACTCGATCCACTGCTCCTCTTCCGTCTCCACCCCTGGCACCCGGGCAACATTCCGCACCCGCAGATCGCGACTCAATCGGACGAGGTCAGACTCGACATTCGCCGACGGTACCGAGGGCACGTTTAGGGACACGATCTTTGAGATCAGAAGCAACTGCGCCACTCGCTCAAACTGCGAGCGATGTGCCCGGAAATGTGCGACCGCTTCTCCTTGGCTGCCGAACTCGCGCCCCCCGCAGCCAAGGGGAAGTACAGCGATCAGGAATGTCCACGCTACGAGCCCAGCCCTGGATAACCGACACGTCATCGCGTCCTCCAGTACAGGGCAGCGCCGGCATTGATCGCGACGAAGTCCCGGGGGTCTTCGTATCCGGTGAACAGAGACCCCTTGAACGGATTGCCCCCGCTCTTGAATGAGTCGTACAGGTTGAAGCCGGCACCTCCCCATCTCGCCAGCCACGTATTAGGTCCGATCGGATCCCAGGCGTTCATGAGATACCCGAACGCGTAGCTCCCGAGATAGTCAGACCGCTGGCCCAAACCCTCCAGCATGAACAGCGCGTGGGCTCCGAACACGGTGTTGACCGGTTCCTTCCAGTTCCATTCCCCGCGTGCACGCTGCCAAATGTCCGCATAGGAAAGAAAAGGGAGACTGTCTGAGAGTTGAATTCAGATTCAGAACAAACGCCCTGTCGGTGGCCAGGTTCCGGCTGCGTGCTTTTCGTTACCGGGTCTGCCCGGCGTGGGCGTCGTCGTAGGGAAGGCCGGGCCTCCAGCTTCTTCTGGCTCCTTGCTGCTGGCGTCCTGCTTCTTCCCCTCGTCCATCGCCCGGTTCGCCAGCGCGTCGGCCTCGGCGTTCTGCTCGCGTCGCACGTGCACGAACCGCACGCGCCCGAGCCGGCTCGCAAGCAGCCGGGCCTCGGCATGCAGCGGCTTCAAGCCGGCATTCTTGACGCGGTATTCGCCTTTCATCTGGCAGACGAGCAGCAGCGAATCGGACCTGATCGTGATGTGCTCGCACTGGTGATCAATGGCGTAATGCAGCGCCGCCAGAAGGCCGCGATACTCGGCCACATTGTTGGTGGCGGCGCCAATTGACGCGTAGAGTTCGTCAATCACCTGGCCTTTGTCGTCGCCGACGACCACGCCGTAACCAGCGGGACCGGGATTGCCTCTGGAGCCGCCGTCAATCCAGAATTCCATTACGACGCGTCGGGCGGGGTGTTGGTATTGGTGTTGGGGGCGGGTGGTGGACCGGTGAAGTAGAGGATCCGCTGGCAGCTCTCGCACTGGAAGATCATGTCGTTGCGGCGCAGGTCGTTGTAGGCCTGGGGTCGCATGCGCACCCCGCACACGCTGCACCGGCCTTCTTCCACCGTGGCGACGGCGGTGATGCCGCGATACTTCATCACCTTCTCGAAAATGGTGACCACCGACCGGCTCATCTGGGCCATCAGCGCTTCGCGATCGGCAGCCAGGGGCCCCGTCGCGGCCTGGGCCTCGGCGAGGTGCACCGCGAGATCGCGCCGCTCGTCCTCGATGGCGATCGTCCGTTCCGCGAATGACTTTTCGGCATTCTTGACCTGTCGCGTCACTTCGTCGAACTCGATCATCCGTTCCAGCAGGTGATCCTCGAGCGTCTGAATCTCATGCTGGGCGACCTCGATCTCCTTCTGCACCGCCTGGTACTCGCGGTTGGTCTTGACCTCCATCAACTGGTTCTTGAACTTCGACAGCCTGACCTGTTGCCCGGCCAGTTCCTTCTCAATTTCGCGCCGGCTCGTCTGGTTGGCGGCCAGGCGCTGGCGCTCGCCATCGAGTTCGGCCTGGGCGGCGGCCAGTCTGGCGTCGAGTTCCTGGTGCCGGGCCGGTTCGCTGGCGACCGTCCGACGAGCCTGTTCGGCCGCGTCCTCGAGTTTCTGAAGCCGGATGACGTGTTCAAGATCAGGATGCATATCGGTTCTGGTGGGCCCACCAGGATTCGAACCTGGGACAGGCCGGTTATGAGCCGGCGGCTCTAACCACTGAGCTATGGGCCCACGATAGCTTATCGTCAGAACTAAGAATCAAGAAGCAAGAAGCGTGCTCCGTGCCTCTGCTCGGGCGCGATGAATCGCGCCCCTACTCGGATCGTCCCTCGAGAAACGCCCGCAACTTCCGGCTGCGGGACGGGTGGCGCAGCTTGCGGAGCGCCTTGGCTTCGATCTGCCGGATGCGCTCGCGCGTGACTGCGAAATTCTGGCCCACCTCTTCCAGCGTGTGTTCGGAGCCGTCGCCGACGCCAAACCGCATCTTGATGACCTTCTCCTCGCGCGGGGTCAGCGTCTTGAGCACCGAGTCGGTCTGTTCCTTGAGGTTCAGGTTGATGACCGCCTCGGCCGGCGACACCACATTGCGATCCTCGATGAAGTCGCCGAGATGCGAATCCTCCTCCTCGCCAATCGGGGTCTCGAGCGAGATGGGCTCCTGGGCGATCTTCAGCACCTTGCGCACCTTGGAGACGGGGATGTCCATGCGCTGTGCGATTTCCTCTGATGTGGGTTCGCGCCCGAGTTCCTGCACCAGCGACCGCGACGTCCGGATGAGCTTGTTGATCGTCTCGATCATGTGCACGGGAATGCGGATCGTGCGCGCCTGATCGGCGATGGCCCTGGTGATGGCCTGGCG
Organism: Acidobacteriota bacterium; assembly: GCA_026393755.1. Classification (NCBI taxonomy): domain Bacteria; kingdom Pseudomonadati; phylum Acidobacteriota; species Acidobacteriota bacterium. The sequence continues at coordinate 86,012 of JAPKZO010000032.1, read as the reverse complement.
GATCCACCACGTCGCGTACGTCGAGAACTTGTAGCCGCGCCGGTACTCGAACTTGTCGACGGCCTTCATCAACCCGATGTTGCCTTCCTGGATGAGATCCAGGAACTGCAGGCCGCGATTCGTGTACTTCTTGGCGATTGACACGACCAGGCGGAGGTTGGCCTCGACCAGCTCCTTCTTGGCCTGTTCGGCCTGCGCCTCGCCGCGCCGGATCGTGTCGAGCGTCTGGCGCAGGTAGACAGGCGTCTCTCCCAGATCATCGGCCAGCCGCTTGACCTCGCCGCGAAGCTCGCGATGCTTCACCATGGCGACCTTGCGGTCGTCTTCCTTGAGCTTTGTCCTGCGGCTCTTCGCGTTCAGCTGCCGGTCGACCTGATCGGCATCCCGCTGGACGCGCTGGACGCGTTCGACGGCTTCCTTGATATCTTCGATCAGCCGGCGCTTGACGCCCTCGGTGAACTCGATGACGCGAATCAGCTGCGAGACCTTGATCCGCGCCCGCATCGCCTTCCACCGCACCCGGCGATACTTGCGCTTGTCCTTCTTGGGCGTCGCGTCCAGCTTCTCCTGCGCCTTGTCGTACACCACGCGGGCCTTCTTGACGGCATCGGTCTGCCGCAGCACTTCCCGCGTGCGCTCTTCGAGGCGCTCGTCGGTGATCTCCTCGTCATTGAAGATCACCAGTTCGCGAATCGTGCGTTCGCCCACCTTGAGCTTGTCGCCCTTCTCGATGACCCGGGCGGCCACCGTCGGCGTGCGCGAGATGGCCTTGATCACCGCCAGCTTGCCCCGCTCGATGCGCTTGGCGATCTCGACCTCGCCCTCGCGCGTGAGGAGCGGCACGGTGCCCATCTCCCGCAGGTACATGCGGACCGGGTCGTTGGTCTTGTCGAGCGCGCCCGGCGTCAGGTCGAGCTCGAGATCGTCCCCGTCCGGTTTCTCCTCCCGGAACTTCTGGTCGGAGTCGACCACTTCGATCCCGGCGTTGCCGAACGTGCTGAACAGATCATCCAGGTCGTCCGACGAGGTGATGTCAGCGCGCAGCAGATCGTTCACCTCGTCATAGAGCAGGTAACCCTTCTCTTTGCCGATGATGATCAGTTGCTGTACTTCGTCGAACTTGTCCTCGATTGACAAGGCATCCTCCAGTTAAGTGCGAGACATCTCCAGCGCGGCGATGCGCTGGAGCAGTTCACGTTTCTGCTGCCACAACCTATCAATTTCCGATCCGCCGCCCGACTCCTGGAGACGGTCGATCTCACTCTGCACGGCGGCGTTCTGACGCTCGAATCGGACCCGGCGCAGCGCCTGCGCGCATGCCATGGCCGGAGCGGGCGCATGGGGTTCGGTGGCGATGCCCGTTGCCAGTTGGGCCTCTTGAGTACTTAGACGCTCCAGCAGCGATGCTGGTGAGAAGTTCCCCTCGGATCGCCCCAACTCCAATGCCTGCTGCAGGATCGGAGCGCCGGCCAACGCCTCCACATCCTCGAGATCCAGTGTGGCCAGCGCACGAACAGCTTCGTCCGGCTGATTCAGCAGCGCCCAGATCAGGCCCCGCTCGGCCGGCTTCAACTGGCCGAGCGAAGGCATTTCGCGGGTGCCAACCGTCGTGCGGCGCTCGACCGCCGCCTTGCGAATTTCGTCGCGGACCACCGATTCCGTAATCCGCGCGCGGTGGGCAATCCGATCGGCGAACTGATCCCGGGCGGCCGCATCCGGAATCCGCGCCGCCACGCCCAGCATCTCCTGCAGGAATTCCCGCCGGCTGTCGTCTTTGCGCAGGTCGTGCGATGCGACGGTACGGTCGAGCAGGTACTCGAGATACGGCTGCGACTGCTGGAGCAGCGCGCTGTACTGTCGTCCGCCCCGCTTCTGGATGAACGCGTCCGGGTCGTCCCCGCCCGGCAGAACCGCGACGTTCACCTGGAAGCCCTCCGCCACCAGCAGGTCGCACGACCGCGCGGCGGCGCCCTGCCCGGCGGCGTCCGGGTCGAAGCTCAGCACGACCTTCGAAACGAACCGCTTCAGGATTTGCGCGTGCTGGGGTGTCAACGCCGTGCCGCAAGAAGCCACTACCGGCAGCCGGCATTCCTGAAACACCTGAGCGAAATCGAAGTAGCCCTCGACCAGCACCACGAATCCAGTGGTTCTCAGCAACGGTTTCGTGTGGTTCAGGCCGTACAGCGTCCGGCCTTTCGTATAGATCGGCGTCTCCGGCGAATTGAGGTACTTCGGCACCTGGTCGGCATCCATCGCCCGACCGCCAAAGGCGACGACGGTCCCGGTGTCGCGCGCAATCGGGATCATCAGGCGGTTGCGGAACCGATCCACGATCTCGCCGTTGTCGCGTTCGAGCACGAGGCCCGACCGGACGAGCAGCGGCATCGAGAAGCCCTGCTCCAGCAGCCGGGTCTTCAGCGCGTCCCTGGCCGAACTCGCGTACCCATGCCCGAGCGTTGCCATGGTCTCGGGCGACAGGCCCCGCGCCGTCAACTGCTGGCGTGCCCGCGCGCCGCCCGGCCCCTCGAGTTGCTCTCGGAAGTATGCCGCCGCCACTTCGTGGATCTTGAGCAGCGTCTCGCGCTCGCGGGTATCGCTCTCGCTGGCATCGGGTCCGGATTCCGGAATCGTCAGCCCCACCTTGCGTGCCAGGTGGCGAACGGCCTCGGCAAATCCGACCTTCTCGTGCATCTCCACGAACTTGATCACGTCGCCCCCCACGCCGCAGCCGAAGCAGTGGAAGAATCCCTTCTCGGCATTGACGTGGAACGACGGCGTCTTCTCGCCGTGGAACGGGCACAGCCCCTTGTAACTGGTTCCGGCCTTCTTGAGCGACACGTGTTCCTGGATCACCTGCACGATATCCGCGCGGGTTCGCAGGTCGTCGATGAAGGTGGACGGAAACAGTGCCACTAGTCTTTCAACTCCGCCACCGTGACCCCGCCGCCGCCCTGTTCGGGCGGGGCCGGCTGATGGTGTGCCACCAGCGGGTGGCGCTGGAGAAACTCCGCGATCGCGCGACGCAGCTGCCCGGTGCCGTGCCCGTGAATGATGCGCACGGACCGCTCGTCGCTCATGAGCAGGTTGTCCAGGAACCGCTCGACGCGGCCCAGCGCCTCGTCTACCGTGCAGCCAATCACGTTGATATCGGTCCCGGTCGCTTCGTGGGCCTGCACCTGCACGCTCACGTTGACCTTCGCCGGCGGCGCGCTCGCCGCGCTGCCAACGACGTGGAGTTCGGCGGTGCGCGCCCGCAGCCGCTTGCCGCGCACGTCGATCTCGGCCTCGCTTCCGTAGATGGCCACCACCCGGCCCTCGAGCCCGATCCCCTGGAGCGTGACCCGATCGCCGACAGCTGCTGCGGCGCCGGCGTCGACGGCCGGTGCCGCCACTTCGCTGGTGGAACTTTCGTGAATGCGCTCGGCGACCTTGTCGAGGGCCGCGCGCGCCCCCGCCCTCGCGGTTCCCGCCTCACTGGTCGGCAGTTGCGATCCCTGCTGCGCGCGCCTGGCCGCCTCGGCGTTCAAGCGCTCCACCTGCATCCGCAGGCCGTCGACCACCCCGTCGATTTCCTGCCTCGCGGCGCGCACCCGAGCCTCGAGCTCGGTGTCGACGCGCTGCCGCGCGCGGTCTTCCTTCTCCTTGAGCGACTGTTCGCGCGTCCGCAGGCGCAATTCGGCTTCGGCCAGCGCTTCCCGCTCGCGTCCGACCAGCCTCTGCTCGTGCTCGAGACTCCTGATATCCGCGTCGATCTTGGCGAGATGCTCCGCCAGTTGCGCCTCGCGCGCGCTGATGTTGCGTCGCGCCTCATCGAGAATCGTCGGATTCAATCCCAGCCGCAACGCGATCTCGAGCGCCAGACTGCGGCCCGCGGTGCCGTAGACCAGGCGGTAGGTCGGGGCAAACGTGTCGGCATCAAAACCAAACGCAGCGCCCGCCACCCCTTCGGTGGTGGCCGCATACGTCTTCAACTGCTCGTAGTGCGTCGTCGCGACCAAGTGCGCGCCACGCCGCCGAAGATGGTCGACGATGGCGAGGCCGAGCGCACCGCCTTCGATCGGATCCGTGCCGACGCCGACCTCGTCGAGCAGCACGAGCGCCGGCAACGCCAGCGACCGATCCATCTGCACGATGTTGGTCATATGCCACGAGAACGTGCTCAGGCTGGCGGCGATCGACTGTTCGTCGCCGATGTCGGCGAACACCGACCTGAACACCGGCAGCCGCGACCCGCCCGCGGCGGGCACGTGCAGGCCGGCCTGGGCCATCAGCACGAGCAGGCCCGCCGTCTTGAGCGCGACCGTCTTTCCGCCCGTGTTCGGTCCGGTGATCACGAGCGCGGTCGTGGGCGGGATCATCCGAATATCGACGGGCTGCGGATCATCTGTACGCGCTGGCGCGTTCGGGTTCGCGTCTCGCTCGGCATCGGCTCCCGAGGCCGCAGGCCGCGCGTCCGTCAGCCGGCTGGTCACCGCCGGCATCAACAGCGGGTGGCGGGCCGCCAGCAGTTCGAAGGCCCCATCGGCCGATACGGCCGGCTCGACGCCGTTGATGACCGCCGAGAACCGCGCCTTCGCCTGGATGACGTCGAGCTCGGTCGCCGACTCGATGGTCCGCTGCAGATCGAGGGCCCGCCGGCGGAATTGATCGGTCAGGTGCAGCAGGATTCGCCGGACTTCCTCGGCCTCCTGCTGTTCCAGCGCGACGATGTCGTTGTTGATCTCGACCGTGCTGAGCGGTTCGAGGAAGAGGCTCGCGCCGCTGGCCGAACTGCCGTGGATGATGCCCGGAATGGCCGACCGATGCTCGGCGCGCACCACCAGCACGAAGCGGCCGTTGCGATCGGTGACGATCTGCTCCTGCAGGTACTTGGCCGTATCTTTATTGCGCAGGAACGACTCGAACGTGCCTCGGAGTCTGGTTCGCTGGCGGCGAAGCCGATCGCGCAGCGCGCGCAACTCCGGCGTCGCCTCGTCTACGACCTCGCCCGAGGGATCGATCTTGCGCCGCGCCTCGGTGGTCTCGGTGCGGAACGACGCGCCGGATTCGGCCAGCGCCTTGAGCGTCGGGAACGATCCTTCTGCCCGCTTGATCGCGGCGCGTGTCGCGTCGGCCGAATCGAGGTAGTCCGCGAGCGCGATCAGTCGAAGCGGTTCGAGGGCGCGCCCCTCGATGGCCAGGCTGGCCAGGATCGAGGCCAGGTCTTTGGGCGCCGTCAGCGCGAACCCCCCTGCGTGCTCGTTGAACCGGACGCCTTCGGAGGTTGCCGCCTGCCACTGTGCCACCCGGCGTGGATCAGACGACGGCCGCAGGCTCGCGAGCCGCGCTTCCCCCAGCGGGGTGGCGGCGAAACTGCACACGACATCGATGATGCGTGTGAATTCGAGCGCCTGCAGGACGGCTGGATGCATGATCTGTCAGGGACCCCTGGGACTCAACTTGAGGGGATGACCCCCTATTGCTCGGCCGACCGCCTTCGACCCGAGGAAAGCCCTTTAGATTAGCATGGCGGCTAGACACTCGCAACTCTTAAATATCTGCCGCCCGGGCCCCTGGAGTCAAGAGGTATTCAGCTATAAGTGATTGATTTGGCTGGCAATGCAGGCCGCGCCGAATCCGTTGTCGATGTTGACCACCGCCACGCCTGGCGCGCACGAGTTCAGCATTCCGAGCAACGCCGCCACCCCACCGAAACTGGCGCCGTAGCCGACGCTGGTGGGTACGGCAATCACGGGCACGCGCACCAGCCCACCAATGACGCTCGGCAGCGCGCCTTCCATGCCCGCCACGACGATCACCGCCCGCGCGGCATCCAGGCGGTCGCGGGAGCTGAGCAGCCGATGCAACCCGGACACGCCCACGTCATAGAGCCGGTCGATCTCGTTGTTCATCACTTCGGCGCAGATGGCGGCTTCCTCGGCCACCGGCTGGTCCGAGGTGCCGGCCGACGCGATCAGGATGGTGCCCGTGCCCCGAGGAAGGTCGTCCTGGCGCCGTGCGATGACGTGCGCCTCCCCGTGATACGTGGCGTCGGGCACCTCGGCCACGACCGCGTCGTACGCGGCGCGGCTGGCCCGGGTCACCAGGAGCGTCTGGCCGCGGCTGGCGATTCTGGCGGCAATCGCGGCAATCTGTTCGGGAGTCTTGCCCAAGCCGAAGATCACTTCCGGCATGCCGAGCCTGATGGCCCGGTGATGGTCCACGCGGGCAAATCCCAGATCCTCGAATGGCAGGCCGCGCACGTACTCGGTCAGGCGCGCTTCCGCGGCCTCCAGCGTCAGCGCCCCGTCCTGCAACTGCGCGAGCACCTCGTGGATGAGAGGCGGGTTCATCGGGCGGCCCGGCGTTTGAGTCCACAGCACATGGGGGCTATGATCACCGATTCCGGACCCCATGTCGATAATGGCCGCATTTCCGGCGCAAGAATGCCGGGTGGATTCAACCGGTCGTTGCAACGCCTCAACGGTGACGAGTTGCGATGGGAACACCGAGACGTCGTCGGTCATGTCGTGCGGGACGTTCTCCGATGCGGTCGCCGGGTCGTCCCACGGCGGGACGTCAAGAGCGTCCGCTTCGATTCGTGGTGACGCGCGCGGACTACGATGCAGCCAGGGCCGCCATTGACCTTCGGTCGGCGGAGGAAACCCTGAAGCGAATGGACCAACTCGGCCGAGGCCGGCTGTCGTTTGTCATCACTGACTTTCAGGTCCGGGACGTTGTGCTCGGTGACGGGCGACAAGGAGACGCATTCGACTGGATCACGTTCAAGGGCGAGGCTTGCGTTCCGAAAGAAGAGGTAGGAACGGTCACCTCGCAAGGAGCTGGCTAACATCCAAATGGAGCCGACGCGCTGGCTCGTGAACGCACGCGGTTCATTTGAGACGTTAGGCTTACTGGCGTTGAGACCTCGGTACCGCGCAGACGCAATGGAGACAGTCGATATGCACTCCCGTCACCAACGTCGAGCGCCTCTTTCGCACGGGTGGAACGTCGCGTGGCTTGTGTTCGCTTTCGCTCTCGCGCCAGCCGCCGCCAATGGACAGGGCAGCATCAGCGGATGCGTCACGGACAAGAGCGGGGCGGTGTTTCCGGGCGCGGAAGTTATCGCTTCCGGCTCGAGCACACAGCAGCGCGCCGTCACCGATTCGTCCGGGTGCTATCGTCTCGCGGGCTTACCCGCCGGGACCTACTCCATCACAGCGTCCCTGGTGGGGTTCGTGACCACGAAGCGGGAGGGCATCGCGCTTCGCGATGGCCAATTGGTGAGTCCGTTAGACTTCGCGCTCTGTCTGGCTCCTCTCTGGGAGGTCGACTGGCCCGTGCCTGGCAGCCTCGGCGCGGCGTGGAAACAGGCAGCCATCGTTGCCTATGTCCGCATTGTGGCAACGAACCCGGTGCGGTCAGAATGTCCCACCAACGACGTTCTACATACGGCCGACGTCATCGAGAGTCTCAAGAGCGGCGCAGAGACGCAGGCCAGGCGTCAACTCGTGTTCAGGCAAGAGAACTGGGTGAGCGAGCGCACGCCTTACCGAATCGGCCAACAGATGATCGTTTTCTTGGTCGGGTCCAAGCAGGAACTGTGGCGTTTGGCCGGGCCCTACTACGCGTTCTTGATCACCGGAGACCAAGTCGTCAGTTTCCACTCGCCCGTGAGCACAGCCAGCATGACCACCGCCGATTTTCTCTCGACGTTGCGAGCCATGGGCCGGGAACGGTGAACCCGGCAGGAGTGTCGTTGCTATTCACGACGCAAACAGGCGGTCGGAGCCAGGTGGGTACGGAGCCTGACAGGCGCATCCAACCGACGGTTCCTAGTGCGATCGTGAAGCGTCGCGGGTGAAGCGCGGTGGTCAGCCGGACAGAACGCCTACCATTGAACGGCAACCGTTCTAGTTGTACAATTGTACAAAATGCAGGATCGCCCAGTGACCATCGCCATCGACACGTCCGCCATTCTCGCCGTGTTACTCAGTGAACCGTCGCGGGCGGCGCTCATCGCCGTGACCGACGGGTGCTCTCTGATCTCGGCGCCGTCGCTCCCGTGGGAAGTCGGGAACGCCCTAATTGCCGGAGTCCGGAAACGCAGACTTACCGAGGAAATGGTCCTGACGGCTTGGGCAAGTTACCGCATGATTTCGGTGCGCCTGGCACAGCTCGACGTTGCCAAAGCGCTGGAGCTGGCAGTCGCGCTTCGCGTCTACGCCTACGACGCCTACATGTTGGAAGCGGCCCGAAGGGAAGGGGCGCCCTTGCTCACACTCGACGCGGCCCTGGCTCGGGCCGCGCGGTCGATCGGCGTCTCGGTCATGGAGTTACCGACATGAAGGTGTACACCTACTCGGAGGCGCGCCAGCGGTTTGCTGATGTATTGCGGCAGGCCAAGCGCGAAGGGCAGGCGCAAATCCGGCGTCGCGACGGTGAACTGTTCCTCGTGCAGCCGGCTCTTCGCGGAGGGTCGCCGCTCGACGTGCCCGGAGTTGAGTCCAGTCTGACCGCCCCGGAACTCGTCGATCTCGTTCGGGCAAGCCGACGATCGACGGGACGGTTGCTGCCACAAGCGCCGGCGAACACACGCATGCAGCAGACGCGCGCGAAGCGCTCCACTTCCAAGACAGTGGGGCGCGTGCGCGGCTGAGCGCCGGTGGTCAGCCGATGTGATCAAGGGGGAGACGTTCTTCGTGAGCGGCAGTGTCGGCATTCGTCCGAAGCTGTGCGTGGACAACACAGTTGGCGTGCGCAGGCGCGAACTCGGGGTTTTCGAAGACTCGACCACTGCGCCAGCAAAATGAGGTTGTAACAAGTCGTTCTTCCCGCCTCCGCGATGTGCGAAATCTCCAGCAAAACCGCGCGAGACCGCGCCAGACTAGGCTTTTCTGCAGGACGGCTGTAAAATGATCGATTGTGCCCTGAGGCACGACACTGGACTGGCCAAACACTCATGAGCCCACTTGAATCTCTCATCCTCGGGTTGTACTTCTTTGTCCTCGTCATCCTGGGCGTCTACGGGTGGCACCGCTACTATCTGGTCTACGCCTACATGAAGAACAAGGACAAGGTCCCCGGGCCGACTCCGGCCTGGGACGGTCTTCTGCCCGTGGTCACGATTCAGCTGCCGCTCTTCAACGAGATGTATGTGACCGATCGCCTGCTCCAGGCGACCGCGCGAATCGACTACCCGCGCGAGTTGATGGAGATCCAGGTGCTCGACGACTCGACCGACGAGACAACCGAGGTGGCCCAGCGCGCCGTGGATCGGCTGGCGGCCGAAGGGTTCGACATCACGCTCATCCATCGCACCAACCGGACCGGGTTCAAAGCGGGCGCCCTCGATGCCGGCTTGAAGGTGGCGCGCGGCAAGTTCGTGGCCATCTTCGATGCGGACTTCATTCCGAGCGTCGACTTCCTGCAGAAGACGATCCCGTACTTCCAGGACGAGAAGATCGGCCTGGTGCAGGCCCGCTGGGGCCATGTCAACGCCGATTTCTCGCTGCTGACCAAGGCCCAGGCCATCCTGCTCGACGGCCACTTCGTCCTGGAACACGGCGGGCGCAACCGCGCGGGGCACTTCTTCAACTTCAACGGCACGGCCGGCGTGTGGCGCCGCGAGGTCATTCCCGCGGCCGGCGGCTGGCAGCACGACACGCTCACCGAGGATCTCGACCTGAGCTATCGGGCACAGCTGCTGGGCTGGAAGTTCCTCTTCCTGCCCGACCTGGTCGCGCCTGCTGAGGTGCCGGTCGAAATGAACGCCTTCAAGTCGCAGCAGCACCGCTGGGCGAAAGGCTCGATTCAGGTGTGCCTGAAGGTGCTCCCGCGCATCCTCCAGTCGGATCTGCCGTTTGGGGTGAAGGCGGAGGCGTTCTTCCACCTCACGGCGAATTTCAACTACCTGCTCATGTCGCTCCTCTCGGTCCTCATGTTCCCGGCGATGGTGATTCGCTACAACATGGGCTGGTACGAGATGCTGCTGATCGACGTGCCGCTGTTCTTCCTGGCCACCGCGTCGGTGGCGAACTTCTACGTCGTATCGCAGCGTGAGCTGTATCCCGACTGGAAGGCGCGGTTGCGGTACATTCCGTTCCTGATGTCGATTGGCATCGGCCTCGCCGTCAACAACACCCGGGCGGTGATCGAGGCGATGATGGGCCACGAGTCGGCCTTCGCGCGCACCCCCAAGTACGGCATCGAACGCGGGTCCGACGACTGGGGCGCCAAGAAGTACCGCCAGGTGGTGGCCATCCAGCCGCTCATCGAAACGGCGCTGGGGCTCTACTTCACGATGACGGTGTTCTACGCGCTGGCCCACGGCATCTACGGCACGCTGCCGTTCCTGGTGCTGTTCCAGTTCGGGTTCCTCTACATGGGGCTCATGTCGCTCGTCCAGCAATTCGGCGGCAGCGGCGTCGTGCTGAGCACACAAGTCGCCCGCGGCAAGTAGGAACCCGGATGCACTTCGGGCGACTGGCGGCCGCGGCGCTGGTGGGCTGGTTCGCGCACCTCGGCCTGAGCGGCCTCATCTGGGGTATCGTTCTGCCAGGTCTTTCCCGCCAGGACGCCGCGCTGCTGAGAGCGGCGTCGGACATGAACCTCGTGCTGGGGTACGGCGCATCGCTCGTCGGGTTTTTCGTGTTCTCGTATGCGTACGCCAAGGGCTACGAGGGCGGCGCCGGCTTGGTCGAAGGACTGCGATACGGGGTCCTGATAGGGCTGCTGCTCGCCGTGTTTGGCGGCGTGTGGGGCTACGTGATGATGCCAATCTCGGCAGCCTTCGCGGCGGCGATGATCGTCGACAGCATCATCGAGATGGCGATTTACGGCGCCATCGTCGGTCTCATCTACCGTCCGGTCGTGAAGCGGCGATAGCCAGCGATTGGGCCTGGCCTGATTTTTCCACGGTCCTTGAAAATGGGGCCTGACCCCATTTTCTTCGGGGTATCATCGAAAGAATCCGTAGACGCAGATGGACCAGCAGTACATCAGGAACTTCGCGATCATCGCGCACATCGACCACGGCAAGTCGACGCTGGCGGACCGATTTCTCGAACTGACCGGCGCGCTGCAGCCGCGCGAGATGATCGAGGCGCAGGTGCTCGACTCGATGGATCTCGAGCGCGAGCGCGGCATCACGATCAAGGCGCATCCGGTCCGGCTGACCTACGCCGCGGACAACGGCCGGCAGTACGTGCTCAACATGATCGACACGCCCGGGCACGTCGACTTCTCCTACGAGGTCACCCGGTCGCTCGCCGCCTCCGAAGGCGCAGTGCTGATTGTCGACGCCTCGCAGGGCGTCGAGGCGCAGACGCTCGCCAACGCGTATCTCGCCGTTGACAACAACCTCGAGATCATTCCCGTCATCAACAAGATCGACTTGCCCAGCGCGCAGCCCGAGGAATCGCGCCGGCAGCTGGCCGAGATCATCGGCCTCGATCCCTCTCACGCCATCCTCGCGAGCGCGAAATCCGGCATCGGCGTGCACGACGTGCTCGAAGCGATTGTCGAACGCCTCCCGCCGCCGGAAGGCGATCCGGCCGCGCCGCTCAAGGCCCTCATCTTCGATTCCTGGTACGACCCGTACCGCGGCGTCGTCATCGTCCTTCGGGTGCTCGACGGCGTCATCCGGCCGCACATGAAGATCCGTCTGATGGCCGAGGGGCAGGAGTACGAAGTCGAGCAGGTCGGCGCGTTCACTCCCAAGCCCGTCGAGATGGATGAGCTCGGCGTCGGGGAAGTCGGGTTCATCGCCGCGGGGATCAAGAAGGTGAGCGACGCCCGGCTTGGCGACACCGTCACGGAGGTGTCCCGCCCGGCCGTGCAGCCGTTCCCAGGCTTCCGCGAATTGAAGCCGATGGTGTTCGCCGGGCTGTATCCGGTGGAGGGGCACGAGTACCCGCAACTGCGGGATGCCCTGGAGAAGCTGCGCCTCAACGACGCATCGTTCTTCTACGAGCCGGAGAGTTCGGCGGCGCTTGGTTTCGGGTTCCGGTGCGGCTTCCTGGGCCTCCTGCACATGGATATCGTGCAGGAGAGGCTCGAGCGCGAATTCGACCAGGATCTGGTGACCACGGCCCCGAGCGTCCTGTACCGCGTGACGACGACCGATGGCGAGGTGCACGACATCGACAGCCCGGCCAAGCTGCCAGATGTCGGGAGAATCCAGAAGTTCGAAGAGCCCGTCATCACCGCGATGATCCTGACCCCGGCCGAGCACGTCGGCGGCATCCTGAACCTGTGTCAGGAGAAGCGTGGTGTGCAGAAGACGCTCGAGTACCTGGCCACCGCACGCGTCCTGATCACCTACGAGATGCCGTTCAACGAGGTGGTGCTCGATTTCTACGATCGGCTCAAGACAATCTCGCGCGGCTATGCGTCACTCGATTATCATGTGAGCGGATACTGGGAATCGCCGCTGGTCAAGCTCGACATCCTGGTCAACGGCGACCCGGTCGATGCCCTGTCGACCATCGTGCATCGGGATGCCTCGTACCAGCGCGGGCGGGCGCTGGCACAGAAGATGCGAGAACTGATCCCGCGGCAGATGTTCGAGGTGGCCATCCAGGCGGCCATCGGCGGCCGGATTGTGGCCCGCGAGTCCGTGAAGGCCATGCGGAAGAACGTGCTCGCGAAGTGCTACGGCGGCGACATCTCCCGCAAGCGCAAACTGCTCGAGAAGCAGAAGGAAGGCAAGAAGCGCATGAAGCGCGTCGGCCGCGTGGAGATTCCCCAGGAGGCGTTTCTCGCCGTGCTCAAGATGGGAACGGAGGAGTAGGTGCCCGAGTTCAGGAAGTCCGTGGCGCGCGAGTACTTCGAGTCGATTGTCATCGCCGTCATCCTGGCGCTGTTCATCCGGACGTTTGTCGTTCAGGCGTTCAAGATTCCGACCGGATCGATGGAGCCCAACCTGCTGGTCGGCGATCACCTGCTGGTCAACAAGTTCGTCTTTTCGCCGACGGATTCGGCGGTCGAACGGGGACTGCTGCCCACCCGGGCGGTCCGGCGCGGCGATATTGTGGTGTTCAAGTTTCCGACCGATCCTGAGCGCGACTTTATCAAGCGCGTCATCGGCCTGCCCGGGGAGACGGTCGAGTTGAAGAACCACCAAATCCACATCAACGGGCGGCCGCTCGATGAACCGTATGCCCACTATCTTCCGCGCTCGGATGGCGGAACGCTGGTCGAGGTGACCTCAGACGAAAGGCGCGAGCAGTACGGCCCGGAGATCGTGCCGTCGGGTATGCTGTTCGTGATGGGCGATAACCGCGACAATTCGGAGGACTCGCGCTACTGGGGGTTCCTGCCCCGCGATAACATCAAGGGACAGGCGCTGATGATTTACTGGTCGTACGACCCCGATGCCGGCGGGCTGTTCAGCCTCCTGACCAGCACACGCTGGGGTCGTCTGTTGCATCAGATCCACTAGTATGGGCAAACTCATCAAACTCGCCATCGCCGCGCTTGTGCTCTATGCCGCCTGGCAGGCAGGATCCGCCCAACTGGACCACTTCAAGTTCGAGGATTCAGTCCGCCAGGTCGCCGAATTCCGCGGGGACCGGGATGATGACGAGACGCGCACCGTGGTGGTCGCGGAGGGCAGCAAGATCGGGATCCGGATCGATCCGGCCGGCGTCAGCATCCGCAAGGTGATGGATCACATCTACATCGACGTCGTCTACACGAGGCCCGTTCAGATCCTGCCCTGGTACCAGTACAATTGGACGTTCGCGGTCAACGCCGAGAGCTGGCGGATGCCGGGCGGTCGAACCAAGTAGCCCGGAGTCGCCGCGCGGACCTGCCCGCTTCCATGGGGTCATGCTGTGGACGTCGGTCTTCTTGCTCGCCTCCAGTTTGCGCTGACCATCGGATTCCACTACATCTATCCGCCGCTTTCGATCGGCCTCGGCATGATGCTGGTCGTCATCGAGGCGATGTCGCTCGGCTCGAAGGACCCGCTCTACCACCAGATGGCGCGGTTCTTCACCCGGATCTTCGGCCTGGTCTTCGCCATCGGCGTCGCCACCGGCATCGTCATGGAGTTCGAGTTCGGCACGAACTGGGCCGCGTACTCGCGCTTTGTCGGTGACGTGTTCGGGAGTGCGCTGGCGGCAGAGGGCCTCTTCGCGTTCTTCCTCGAATCCGGATTCCTCGCGCTGCTGTTGTTCGGCTGGGACCGGATCGGGCCGCGCCTGCACCTTCTGTCGACGGTCGCCGTCTGCCTGGGCGCACATTTCAGCGCGATCTGGATCATTGTCGCCAATTCGTGGATGCAGACGCCTGCCGGGTATCACGTGGTCGCGGACGCGGCCGGCCGGCCGCGAGCGGAAATCACCGATTTCTGGGCGGTCGTGTTCAATCCGTCCAGCGTCGATCGCCTGCTGCACACGATCGCCGCCGCGTGGGCGACAGGCGCCTTCTTCGTGCTCTCGATTGCCGCATACTACCTCCTGAAGCGGCGGCACGAGACGTTTGCTCGAGCCTCGATGCGAATCGGCCTCGCGCTCGCGACGGTGGCGGCGCTGGCGTCGATCGCCACCGGGGATCTGTCGGCCCGCCTCGTCGCGCGGTATCAGCCGGAAAAGTTCGCCGCGATGGAAGGCGTGATGAAAGCGTCGGCACCCGCCGGCCTGCACATCCTCGGCTGGGTGGATGGCGCCAACCAGCGCGTGGTGGGTCTGGAGATTCCCGGGTTGTTGAGCCGGATGATCGCGGGAGACGCGTCCGCGGCAATTCCGGGTGTGCAGTCGTTCCCCCTGGGCGATCTCCCGCCGCTCAACGCCACGTTCCAGGCGTTCCACGTGATGGTGGCGATTGGCATGACGCTGGCTGCGCTGATTGCATGCGGACTGATCTATCTGCCGAAGGGCAGGCTGTTCAGAACCCGATGGCTGCTGTGGAGCTTTGTCGGCGCCGTCGTCGGACCGCAGATTGCCAACCAGCTCGGGTGGGCCACCGCTGAAATCGGCCGCCAGCCCTGGATCGTCTACAGGGTGATGCGCACGATCGACGGACTGTCGCCGGTGGTCGGCTCATCGCATGTCATCTTTTCACTCGTGCTGTTTACCCTCGTGTACACGTTGCTCTTTGTGCTGTTCCTGTATCTCCTCAACGAAGAGATCCAGCACGGCCCGCTGGCCGAAGATCATCCGGGCGAAGAGAGGCACCGGGCGTGAGGATACCGGCATGAGCCTTGATCTGAACACCGCGTGGTACCTGCTGGTCGGCGCTCTGCTGGCCGGCTACGCCGTACTCGACGGATTCGACCTCGGCGTCGGTGCGCTGCACCTGTTCGCCAGGACGGACGTGCAGCGCAGGACGTTCCTCAACGCGATTGGCCCCGTATGGGACGGCAATGAAGTGTGGCTCGTTACCGGCGGGGGAGCGCTGTTTGCCGCATTCCCGATTGTCTACGCCACGGTGTTTTCCGGCTTCTACGTGGCGATGATGCTGCTGCTGGTCGGGCTCATCTTCCGGGCCGTCGCGATCGAGTTCCGCAGCAAGCAACCCGGCGCGGGGTGGCGGCGGGCGTGGGATGGCAGTTTCGCCATCGCGTCGGTCGCGTCCAGCCTGCTGATGGGCGTGGCGTTCGGCAACATCATCTGGGGCATTCCCATCGACGCGGCCGGCGAGTTCGCGGGGTCGTTCCTGTCACTCCTCACACCGTATGCGCTGCTCACCGGCGTCACGACCGTCGCCCTGTTCACGATGCACGGCGCGATCTATCTCCTGCTGAAGACCGAGGGCGACACCCAGGAGATGGTGAAGGGGTGGGCCAGCAACACGATCGTCTTCTTTCTGGTGTGCTATGCGACCACCACAATGGCGACGTTGATCTACCGGCCGGAGATGACGGCCGCGATCAAGGCCCGGCCGGTGCTGTTCGCGCTGCCGGTGCTGACCATGCTGGCGATTGCGAACGTGCCCCGTGCCATCCGTCACACCCGTCATCGGGAGGCGTTTGTGTCGTCTTCGTGCGCCGTGCTGGGGTTGTTCGCGCTGGTCGGAGTCGGGATGTACCCGACCCTCGTCAACGCGTGGGAACCGGCCAGGCAACTGACGATTTACAACGCGGCATCCTCCCCGAAGACGCTGTGGATCATGCTGATCATGGCTGCCGTCGGGATGCCGCTCGTGCTGACCTACACCGTCAGCGTCTACTGGATCTTCCGCGGGAAGGTCAAGCTGGAGTCGACGTCGTATTAGACAACCTCGCCCTTCTTGATCACCATCCGGATCGCCGGAACGCCCACCTTCACCAGATCGACCGCCTCGCCGTTGACGATCACCATGTCGGCCTGCTTGCCGACTTCGAGACTGCCGATCCGATCGTGCCGATCGATGGCGTAGGCCGCGTTGATGGTCGAGGCGACCAGCGCCTCTTCGAGCGTCATCCGCATCGAGAAGCACGCGAGCGACATCGCGAAGGGCATCGAGGGCGAAAAGCCGCCGCCCGGGTTCAGATCGGTGGCCAGCGCCACCGGGACTCCAGCCTCGATCAGTTCCCGTGCCGGCGCGTACCGTCCAAGCTTCAGGTAGAACGCCGCGATGGGCAGCAGCGTGGCCACCACGCCTGCCTGCTTCATCGCGTGGATTCCGCGCGGCGAGACGTAGAGCAGGTGGTCGGCCGATCGGGCGCCGACGGCCGCGGCCACCAGTGATCCGCCGCTTTCTTCCAGTTCGTCAGCATGAATGCGCGCCTTCAACCCGTGGCGCTTTCCGGCCAGAAGAATCTCCGTCGACTCCTCGGGCGTGTAGACGCCAGCCTCGCAGAACACGTCGCACCACTCGGCCATCCCCTCGCGTGCCGCCGCGGGAATCATCTGCCGAACCAGTTGATCGATGTAGAAGCGGCGGTTCGCGCGGTGTTCGATGGGGATTTCGTGCGCCCCCATGAACGTGGCAACCAGATCGATGGGGTGCTGCTGGTCGAGGCGCCTGATGGCGCGCAGCATCTTCAGTTCGGCGTCGGTTTCCAGCCCGTACCCGCTCTTGGCCTCGCACGTCGTCGTGCCGCATCGGAGCATCTGATCCAGGCGCTCCGTGGTTGCGGCGACGAGGTCCTCCTCGGAGGCGGCCCGCGTGGCTCGGACTGTCGACAGGATCCCACCACCCGAGGCGGCGATCTCGGCATAGGTGGCGCCCGCCAGCCGCCGGCGCAGTTCGTCACGGCGATCACCGCCGAACACGACATGCGTATGGGGATCGACGAAGCCCGGGAGGACCGTGCATCCCGCCGCGTCGATGACGTCGAAGCCCTCGCCGGCAGCGTAGCGCTCGTCACATTCCGCGGTTGTCCCGACAAAGGCAATGCGGCCGTCGGTGGCAACGACTGCACCGCCTGCGACAGCGCGGATATCACCCTGATCGGGACCGCACCTGGGTGCGGTCCCCGCACACGTGATGATCGTCTTGGCGTTTCGGATGATGATTGTGCCCACCGCACCCTCCCGATACGTGGGCATCGTATCCCGAGAACCCGGTCAGTGGGAAAAGAGAGACTCCCGCACCGGCAGCGGCCATCGAACTGCTTCGAAGCCGGACGGCTACGCCTGGCGCTCGGCCGGCGATGTCACAGTGCGCGGCAGATCTTCACGCTCGCCGCGCTGCTGGCTGCGCTCCTGGCGATCCTGACCCCAGATCGACACGCCCTCGCGGCCGTCAGCCTGGCGGGGACGATGAATCGCGATCTTGTCGTCGTGGTCGCGCCGGTCCTGATCGTGGATGAAGTCGAGCGTATTGGTGAGGGACGCAATCAGCGACTCGACCGACGTTTCGACTTCGCGACGCTTCATCCGCAGCCCGTCGATCTCGCGGTGCACATCGTCAACCCTGGCCTGCGCTTTTTCCAGGATCAGGTCGGCGCGCCCCTCGGCCTCGCTCACGATGACGGCGGCCTGATGATTGGCCGCGTCCTTCACTTCGTCGGCGAGCCGCTGGGCGGTGAGCAGCGTGTTGCGGAGATTGTGCTCGTGCTCGCGGTTCACGTTGACGAGGCCCTCGAGCCGCGCCACCTCCTGCCGCATCTTGTCGACTTCCATCAGAGCCGCCTCGTAGTCGGCGGCGACTTCCGCGAGAAACGCCTTGACCTCGTCTCGGTCGTACCCGCGCATGGAAGAGCGAAACTGCTGCTGCCGCAAGTCAAGTGGAGTCACGTTCATGTCTGTCTCCTGAAAGCGACGCCGTAGCCTGGCGGGCCGAGCTTCGATGCCTGCCAGGCGAAGGCGGGCCGACTTAGCCTCGGCCGCCGAAGATCGCCGTGCCAATCCTGACGAGTGTCGCGCCTTCCTCGATGGCGATCTCGAAATCGTGACTCATGCCCATCGACAGTTCGCCGAGCATCGAAGGAGAAACGCCGTGGCCCGCCAATTCATCGCGGATCTCGCGGAGCCGCCGGAAGTAGGGGCGGGCATCCTCGGGATCGTCCATGAACGGCGGCAGCACCATGAGCCCGGTCACGCGCACCGCCCGGCACACCGCCGCCGCGTCGAAGATGGCGCGCAACGTGTCGACCGCCGTGCCGTGCTTGGTCGGCTCACCCGCCAGATCGACCTGGATGAGCAACTCGGGCTGATGCCCGTCCTCCTCGGCGGCTCCATCCACCCGGCGCAGCAGTTCCACGCTGTCAATGGAATGGATGCACGCGAACGAGGACGCCGCTTTCCGGGCCTTGTTCGACTGCAGGTGGCCAATCAGATGCCACTCGATAGGTGTATCGGACGAGAGGGCGATCTTCTCCAGGGCTTCCTGGACTCGATTCTCGCCGAACACACGCTGGCCGGCCGCAAGAGCAGCCAGGACGTGGGACATCGGAAAGGTCTTGGAGACGGCGACCAGGCGGACATCGGCGGGACGTCGGCCGGCCCGCTCCGCGGCGCGGGCCAGCCGGCTTCGAATGTCGGTAAGGTTGGCAGCGATGGCGTCCTGCAACGACAAGGACTCCACCTTTCTGCGTTACTTCTTGAGCGTCTTCAAGATGCCTGTCGCGGTCGCCGCGTTCGGTCCCTGCGGCGCCAGGACGAGGTACCTCTCAAACATGGCGATCGCTTCGGGCATCTTCCCCTGGTTGAGGAACGACATGGCCAGTTGATAGTGCGCCTCGGCGTGGTCGGGCTTGAGCTCAATCACTTTCTGGAAGTGCGCCTGGGCCTCCGGAATCTTGCCGGCGTTCCAGTCGATCACGCCATTGTTGTATTCGGCGTCGACACTGCCTCCGCCTCCAGCTGGCCCCGCAGCCGCCGCCAGTTCGCTCGCCTTCTGGCTGGCTTCCCCGGCCTTGTCGAACTTCTTCTGGGCGTTGTAGACGGTCGCCAGCCCGTTGTAGGCTTCGAAATAGTCCGCCTTGAACTCGATCGCCTTGTTGAACGCCTCCTCGGCCTTGTCGTATTCCTTCTTCTGCATGAACGCGAAGCCGACGTTGTAATAGCAGTCGAAGCACTTCGGCACCAGCGCAGCGGCCTCGGTGAATTTCGCGATCGCCGCATCGAAATTCCCCGCCTTGCTCAAGTTCACACCCTCATCAAATGTCTTTTTGAGCGCTTCGTTCTTCGCGGCTTCGGCTGCGGCCGCGGCCGTGTTGGTGCCGCCGAGGGTGAAGTTGACCTCAGACGGGTCACCCAGCCGGACGCGGACGTTGAACGCCTGGTCCCCCAGCTCCTTGGTCGAGGCGGTCACCTTGTAGTTGCCCGGCCGGAGGCCGATCTGGATGAACTCGCCCTTGTTGTTGGTCTTGGTGTCGACCTTGTACGTGATGCCGTCGGTGAACTCGATCAGGATCACGGCCTTGTCGACCGGTTTACCCTTTGGATCGACGACCTTGCCCTTGACTGAGCCAGTCTGAGCAAATACAGGGGCTGCCAGCGCAACGGCCACAACCGCCGTCAGGACGAATACCACCAAGCGGCGGCCAGAGAAGAGGCGAAGCATAACGCTCCTCCATAGGAAGAAAGAGAGCAAAACGTTGAAAGAACAACCAGATCACGTAAGAGAGTCAATCCGATCCAGTCTACATCAAAGGCGGCACCGCGCGAAACCGCCGACCTCGTCCTGTGCACATGACGTACCAGCTGGAACCAGGCCGATATCCTCGTGTTTTGAGCCGCCTGCGGCCGCAACCCGTCATGCCGGCCTCCGGGCGTCCGCAAAGAACTCCACAATGTCCTCGATATCCGAAGTGATTGGAGCAGGGGGAAGCGACGCCAGGAACCGGCGCCCGTAGGGCATCGCGGTGATCCGGGGATCGAGAATGGCCAGCACGCCGCGGTCTCGCCGGTGGCGAATCAGCCGGCCAAGTCCCTGGAGCAGCGTCAGCACTGCCAGCGGCACCTGGAGGTCGGCGAAGCCGTCACCGCCCCGCTGAACAATCGCATCGATGCGCGCCGCGATGACCGGATCCCCAGGCGAGGCGAAAGGAAGACGATCGATGATCACACAGCTCAAGGCATCGCCGACGACGTCCACGCCCTGCCAGAAGCTCGACGTCGCCAGGAGCACCGAATGCGGCGTCTCGCGGAATTGCGCGAGCAACGCCGAGCGCGGCGCGGTGCCCTGGACCAGGATCGGGTAGTCGAGCGCCGATGCGACGACCGGCTGCACCAGCCGAAGCATCGCGTAACTGGTGAACAGCACGAATGCCCGACCCTGCGTGCGCGTCAGGATGCCGACCACTTCGCGGGCGGCCGCCTGGGCGAACTCCCGCGTCTTCGGAGACGGCATCCGGGGCGGCAGATAAAGAATCGCCTGCTCGCGGTAGTTGAATTCCGAAGGCAGCTGGAGTTCTTCGGCGCGCTCCACCCCGAGGCGGGAGCGAACGTAGGTGAACGCGCCTTCGACCGTCAACGTGGCTGAGGTGAGCACCGTGGCCGCAAACCGATCGAGCAGCAGGTGACGGACCAGCGTGGAGACGTCAATCGGCGAGGCACGGAGAAACTGGCCGCGACCGCGAAACTCGAGGTGGAAGACGTAGTCGCGGTCGTTGGCGTCGAGCAGGAAGCGGAGTTCGTCACGCAACTCAGCGGCGCGGCGGCCGATGGCGCGCAGGTCTTCGGACGAGTCGCGCGCGAGCGCAACGGTGGCCTCGAGGCCCGTGAGCGCGTCGAGGAGGTGCCGCCCTGGCTCCCGCACGGGCTCGAGCAGATCCGGCGAAACTCTCGCACGGTCTTCGCCACCGCCAGCGGTGAAGGCATCGGCCAGGGGCGGATAGTCGTGCCTGGCCAGTCCGAGTGCCGAGAAGAACAGCCGGGCGTGGTCGTCAATTCGGTTCAGGGCTCGCCCAAGCTGGCCTTCTCCGTCGGCAATCTGGCGGGAGGCGAGCAGTCGCTCAAGATCCCGGGTCAGCTCGTCCAGGCGGTAGTTGCTGACGGAGAACCCGAAGTACTGTGTCGCCACATCCTCCAGGTTGTGGGCTTCGTCGATGACAGCCAGCGGACAGTCCGGGATCACCTCGCCGTGCGCGTTCTGGCGCACCGCGGCATCGGCGCACATCAGGTGGTGATTGACGATCACCACGTCCGACTCGGCGGCGCGCTGCCGCATCAGCGTGACGAAACACTCGTCGCGCTCGGGGCACTGCGTGCCGACGCAGTTCTCTACCGTGGCGGCAATTTCGTTCCAGAAGGCGACATCTTCCGGGAGGTCCTGAATCTCGGCGCGATCGCCGGTCTCGGTGGTGGCCGCCCAGTCGTCCACCAGCCTGAGATAGAGACGATCGGCTGGCGAACCTGCCTCGACGTCATCACGCCACGCGGCGAATCGATGAAGGCACAGGTAGTTGCCGCGCCCCTTCATGTAGACGGCCGAAAAGGGCAGACGCAGGGCTTCGCGCAGGATGGGCAGATCCTTGAAAAAGATCTGTTCCTGGAGGTTCTTCGTGCCGGTCGAGATCAGGACGCGCTGGCGGGCGAGAATGGCCGGAACCAGATAGGCCAGCGTCTTGCCGGTGCCCGTGCCAGCTTCGGCCAGCAGCACCCCGCCCCGCGCGAATACGCGCGCGACCGCCGCCGCCATGTCGCGCTGGCCTTCCCGCGGTTCAAATTCCGAGAGGGCTCGCGCCAGAGGGCCGTCGCCGGCGAAAACGCGATCGACCGCGGCTTCTAGATCCGCTTGTCTGGATACAGCGGGAATGTCCTGCACAGCACTTCCACTTCGGCCCTGACCATCGAGTGCACGTGCCCGTCTTCGGGGGCGGCCAGCACGCGGGCGATCAGGTCGCCCACGACGTCCATCTCGGCCTCCGCCATACCGCGCGTCGTCAAGGCGGGCGTGCCGATGCGGATGCCGCTGGCGACGAGCGGCGGATTCTGGTCGAACGGGATCGTGTTCTGGTTGACGGTGATGCCGGCTTTGCCAAGCGCGGCGGTCGCCGCCTTGCCGGTGACACCCTTGGAGAACACGTCGACCAGCATCAGGTGGTTGTCCGTGCCGCCGGAGACGATCCTGAAGCCGTGCGATGCGATGACGGCGGCCAGTCGTGCGGCGTTGGCGACGGTCTGCTTCTGGTAGACGGCAAACGCGGGTTCGGCTGCTTCCTTGAAGCACACGGCCTTGGCCGCGATGATGTGGACCAGCGGGCCGCCCTGCACGCCGGGGAACACGCTCCTGTCGAGGTCCTTCGCGTACTGGGCCCGGCACAGCACCATGCCGGCACGGGGGCCGCGTAGCGTCTTGTGTGTCGTGGTGGTGACAAAGTCCGAATGCGGCACGGGGCTGGGGTGGACGCCGGCCGCCACCAGCCCGGCGATGTGCGCCATGTCGGTCACCATCACGGCGCCGGACCGATCAGCGATCGTCCGAATGCGCGGAAAATCAATCACGCGCGGATAGGCGCTCGCGCCAACCATGATCATCTTCGGCTTGTGCTCCATGGCGAGCCGCTCGAGTTCGTCGTAGTCGAGCCGCTCGTCCTCCTTGCGCACGCCGTAGGCGACGATGTTGTAGAGCTTGCCGGAGAAGTTCAGGGGATGGCCATGCGTCAGGTGGCCGCCGTGCGACAGGTTCATGCCGAGGACCGTGTCTCCGGGCTTCAGCAGGGTGAAGTACACCGACATGTTGGCCTGCGCCCCCGAGTGGGGCTGCACGTTGGCATGATCCGCGCCGAACAGCGCCTTGGCGCGATCGATGGCGAGGCGCTCGACGACGTCCGCGTGCTCGCAGCCGCCGTAGTACCGGCGGCCCGGATAGCCCTCAGCATACTTGTTGGTGAACACCGATCCGGCCGCCTCAAGTACCGCGCTGCTGACGAAGTTCTCCGAGGCGATCAACTCGAGGCCAGACGTCTGGCGGTCCGTTTCATCGCAGATGGCCTGTGCGATGTCGGGGTCGGTGTCTCGGAGCGAGCGGCGATGAGCCGCGACGAGCGCGCTGGTATCCATCGTTATGAGTCCTTGCAGTCGAGGGCTGAGATCTTGTCCACGCGGCGGCTGTGGCGGCCGCCCCCGTCGAATCCAGTCTCGAGAAACGCGCGGACGATGTCGCGGGCGCGATCGACCCGCGTCGTGCGCCCGCCGATCGTCATGATGTTGGCGTCGTTATGTTGACGGCTCAGGCGGGCGGTTTCAATGTCGGTGACCAGCGCCGCCCGGATGCCCGGGATCTTGTTGGCCGCAATCGACATGCCGATGCCGGTGCCGCATATCAGGATGCCCTGCTCGTACGAGCCGCTGGCGACGCCTCTGGCCACCAGAACCGCGATGTCGGGGTAGTCGGCCGGATCCGGAGTGAACGTGCCGAGGTCCTCGAATGGGACGTTCAACTCGGCCAGCAACTGCTTGATGTGTTGCTTGAGCTCGAAGCCGCCATGGTCGGAACCAATCGCGATGCGCACAATCATGGATCTTACCTGATTTGCTCGGCTCCCCGAGAAAACCCGGTCTCCTTTCTGTCATGATGGGTACCGTGAGCCACCCAGCCGAACCCAGCGTCGTTGTCACCGCCCGCGGCGAAGATCGCGGTCGCGCCGGACATCCGTGGATCTACCGCACGGATGTCGCGGATGTGCGGGCGCAGGGCGGCGACACGGTGGTCGTTATGACCCCCCGTGGCCGGATCCTCGGCCGCGCGCTCTTCAGCGACAAGTCGCAGATCGCGCTGCGTCTGCTCACAATCGGCGAAGCGCCGGCCGGGCTCGACCTGTGGCGTGCGAGGCTTGACGCGGCCATTGACTTTCGCCGGCAACTCGCGATTGATGGAACGGCTTTCAGGCTCGTCCACGGCGAGGCGGACCTGATGCCGTCGCTCGTGGTCGATCAGTACGACCGCCACCTGGTGGTGCAGGCGCTCTCGCAGGGGACCGAGCGGCTGCTGCCTCGCCTGGTGGAGATGCTGCAGGACGCGCTGGCCCCGGCCGGCATCCTGGCGCGGCACGATGTGCGCGTGCGCCAACTTGAGGGACTCGACCAGGGGGTGACGCTGCTCGCCGGCGAGGTGCCGCCGCTCGTGACGGTTCGCGAGGGCCGCATCGAGCACGACGTGGACCTCTGGCACGGGCAGAAGACGGGGCTCTTTCTCGATCAGCGCGAGAACCGGATTGCCGCGCGCCAGTACGCCCACGGCCGCCTGCTCGATTGCTTCAGCTACCACGGCGCTTTCGCGCTCCAGCTGGCCGATCGCTGCGATCAGGTGACGGCGCTCGACGTATCGGAGGAAGCCGTCGGCCACATTACGCGCAACGCCGCCCGCAACAAGCTCGCGAACATCGAGGCGCAGTGCGTGAACGTGTTCGACGAGCTGCGGCGCCTCGATCGGGCGGGAGAGCGCTACGACATGGTGGTGCTTGATCCGCCCGCGTTCGCCAAGAGCAAGGACGCGGTCGAGAAGGCGTACGCGGGCTACAAGGAAATCAACCTGCGGGCGCTGAAGATCCTGAAGCCAGGCGGCACGCTGGTCACCTGCAGTTGCTCGTACAACATCGACGAGGCCACGTTCGGCCAGATCGTCTACGAGGCCTCCATCGACGCCCGCGCCCGCGTCGTCGTCATCGAGAAGCGCATGCAGGCGCGCGATCATCCCGTCTTGCTCGGCGTGCCGGAGACGTACTACCTCAAGTGCTTCATCCTCCGGAAGCTGGCGTAGGAAGAGCCACGGTCTGGGCCCCCACCGCGGGCGAGAACGGCGAGTGCTCCTGCGCCTTCTGGGATAGACTCCACGCCAGAGCCTTCGTTGCCCCCACGCCTACGCGAGCGCCACTATGAACTCGCAGACACCAGCTGATCACGACATCAGCCGCAGCGTCGTCGTGATTGTCGGCGTTCTGGCCGCGGGCGCAATCACCGCGGCCATTGGTCTGCTCGCGCTTGTGGGATGGGTTCTGGGACCGCCGGTGCTGGCCGGCTTCGGAGCGGGCTTGATACCGATGGCGCCGAGCACGGCAGTGCTGTTTCTCCTGTATGGAGAGGCCATCTGCGTGCGCGCCCGGCCGCCGCTCGGCCGACGGGCTTTTCGGACGAGCGTCGCGGCAGCCTGCGTGGGGATGCTGGTCGCGCTCGTCTTGTTCGCGCTGAGCTACCTGGGGATTAACTGGGCGGGTGAACACGCCGGAGCGAGTATCACCGGAACCATTGGCGGGGCGCCCATCGGACACATGTCACCAGTGACCGCCTTCTGCTTCCTGGTCGCCAGCGTCTCGTTTCTGGCCTCGCTGTCGCGGTTGTCGGCCGCCCCCACGCGCTGGCGCGCCGTTCTGGCCCTTGGATTGGCGGGCGTGCTTCTGGGGATGTGCTTCGTCTTCCTGCTGGCGTATCTGTTCGGCGCACCGTTGCTCTACGGCGGCCGCTACATCCCGCCGGCGCTCAACACCATCCTGGCGTTCACGACGCTGGGTGTTGCGCTCCTGGCCTTGGCCGGCTGGCCGGCCGGACAGTCAGACGAATCTCGCCCAAGCGGATTCAGGACGGCACTGACGCTGGTCTCGATTCTCGTTTTGCTCTCGGCAGGCATCGTCGCCACCGGCTACATCTATTACCGGAATTACGAGCAGCGATACCGCGCCGAAGTCGAGCGCCAGCTTTCCGTCATCGCCGATCTGAAGGTCGGCCAACTGGAGCAGTATCGCAAGGAGCGGCTGGGGGATGGCGCCGTCCTGCACCGGAACGCTTCGTTCTCTGACCTGGTGCGGCGATTTCTGGGACGGCCGGAGGACGCCAACGCGCACCAGCAGCTTCGCGCGTGGATCGGTGCCTACCAGAGTCACTACCAGTATGACCGGGTCTTTCTCCTCGATGCCACTGGCGTGCTCCGAATGTCAGCTCCTGACTCGTCGCAGGCGGTCACATCCGTGCTGATGGCTCGCGTGCCGGAGATTCTGCGATCGAACCAGGTCATCTTTCAGGACTTCTACCGGCACGAACAAGATCAACGCGTCTATCTGTCCGTCCTTGTCCCGCTCCGCGACGAAGCCGCTGGCGACCGCCCGCTGGGTGTGCTCGTGCTGCGCATTGATCCGGCCACTTACGTCTATCCCTTCATCTCGCGCTGGCCAACGCCCAACCGGACCGCCGAGACGCTGCTCGTCCGCAAGGAGGGCAACGACGCCGTCTTCCTGAATGAACTTCGCTTCCAGACCAACACCGCGCTGAATCTCCGCTCGCCCTTGAGCCGCGCAACCATGCCCGCCGTTCAGGCGGCCCTGGGCCGACAGGGCATCACGGAAGGCCTCGACTACCGAGGCGTGCCCGTTGTGGCGGCCCTGCGCACCGTTCCGAATTCGCCGTGGGCACTGGTGGCCCGCATGGACACGGCGGAAGTCTACGCGCCGCTGCGCGAGCGGCTGTGGCTGACCGTCTTGCTTATGGGCGCCCTGGTGCTCGGCGCAGGGGCCTCGCTGGGTCTGGTCTGGCGAGAGCAAAGCGTGCGGTTCTACAAGGGACAGGCGCACGCGGCCGAGGCGCTGTCCAAGTCTGAACACCGATACCGTACGCTGTTCGATGCGATTGACGAGGGCTTCTGCATCGTCGCGGTGATCTTCGACGAACACGATAAGTCGATCGACTACCGTTTTCTGGAGATCAATCCGTCGTTCGAGAAACAGACAGGACTGATCGACGCGCTAGGCAAGAGGATGCGTGACCTTGCCCCCAAGCACGAGGAGCATTGGTTTGCGATCTACGGGAAGATCGCGCTCACGGGTCAACCGGCCCGCTTTGTGAATGTACGCCTTCCGTGTCGGCCGGCCGGAAGACCGCCACGTCGCCATCCTGTTTAATGACATCACGGAGCGCAAGCAGGCGCAGGAGGAAATTGAGACCCTTCTTCGGACGACAATCGATGGGTATTATCTGGTCGATCGAGATGGTCGATTCCTGGACACGAATGATTCGTATTGCCAGATGATCGGCTATGGCCGCGACGAATTGCTGAAGATGGGCGTGAAAGACATTGAGGCGATTGACAGTGACGAGGTGATTCGAGCGCGGATCCAGCGGATTGTGGAAACGGGATATGCGCGCTTTGAGACCCGGCATCGGCGCAAGGACGGACGAGAGATCGACATCGAAGCCAGTGTCAATCTTCTGGGAGGGCGCCGGGACAAGCTTGTGGTCTTCATGCGCGACATCACCGAACGCAAGCAGGCGGAGAGGTCGCTGCGCGACCTCTTGTTGCAGTTAAGCCGCGCCGAGGACGTCGAGCGCCGCCGAATCGGCCGCGAGTTGCACGATTCTACCGGCCAGAAACTGGCCGCGTTGAGCATGACCGTCGGGCTGCTTCAGGACACCACTGGCGCCCCGACAGGCACCGCCAGGAAGATGTTCGCCGATTGCACGGCCCTCGTCGAGCAATGCGCACAGGAAATCCGCACGTTCTCGTACCTGTTGCATCCGCCACTGCTCGACGAACTGGGGCTGGCCGCCGCGATCAGCGACTACATCGACGGCTTCACGAAGCGAAGCGGCGTGCAGGTGGCGCTCGACGCACCGCCCGGCGTCGAACGATTGTCCGACGAGATTGAGATCGCCCTGTTCCGCGTCGTGCAGGAAGGCCTCGCGAACGTCCACCGGCACTCCGGCACTTCCACCGCACGCATCCTCCTCTCGGCCGATGCGGAGCAAGTGATGCTGGAGGTGCGCGACCAAGGCCGAGGCATGTCTCCAGAAATCGTCCGGGCCATCCAGCGGAAGCGAGGTGACACCAGCGTCGGCATCGCGGGGATGCGGGAGCGGTTGCGGTTGCTCGGCGGACGGCTGGAAATCGAGTCTGATGCGCAAGGCACGACGGTGCGCGCGACGATACCACGCCGACAGGAACCGACATGA
Organism: Acidobacteriota bacterium; assembly: GCA_026393755.1. NCBI lineage: Bacteria > Pseudomonadati > Acidobacteriota > Acidobacteriota bacterium. The sequence continues at coordinate 57,774 of JAPKZO010000032.1, read as the reverse complement.
ACACCGTCCGAATCCTGATCGCCGACGATCACGACGTCGTGCGTGAGGGCCTGAAAGCCCTGCTCGCGGCGCGGGCCGATTTCAAGGTCTGCGGCGAGGCCGCCACCGGCCGGGAAGCGGTCGCGCAAGCGCTGACGCTGAAGCCGCACGTGGTGGTACTCGATTTCAGCATGCCGGAGTTGAACGGCCTCGAAGCCACCCGCCAGATCCGCCACGCACTGCCCGCCACCGAAGTGCTCATCCTGACGATGCATGATTCCGAGACGCTGGCGCGCGAAGTGTTGGCGGCTGGCGCGCACGGGTTTGTCTTGAAGACCGAGGCGAAGAGCCACCTCGTCGCCGCCGTGGACGCGCTGGCCCAGCACCAGCCGTTCTTTGGCGGGCATCTCCCCCCGCGCGCGCTCGACGCGCTCCTGCACCCCGACCAGCATCCCGGCACGATGGGCGCCTGCGCCGACCGGCTCACGCCGCGCGAGCGCGAGATCGTCCAGCTCATCGCCGAGGGACGGTCGAGCAAAGACATCGCGCGCCTGTTGACCCTCAGCGTGAAGACCGCCGACGCCCACCGGGCCAACATCATGCGCAAGCTTGATCTGCACTCGGTCAGCGAGTTGGTGATGTACGCCGTGCGCAACAAGATTGTGCAGCCGTAGGCCCGATCGCTCCTAGGGTGTTCTCCCTAGGCAATCGTTACAGTTTCCTATCGATGCCGCGCGCGCCATGCTTGGCTCTGTTCGACAGAAGGCCGACCATGAATGACGCTGCTCACGACGTTGCCGATGCGCCCCAGGGCATTCGCACCCTCATCGTCGACGATTCCCCCGAGTTCCTGAATGCCGCCCGACAGTTCCTGGAGCGACTGCCGAGCGTCGAACTCGTGGGCACTGCAGAAGACGGCATGCAGGCCCTGGCCCTGGTGGCCAGCGCGCGGCCAGACCTGGTGTTGATGGACATCACGATGCCGAGGCTCAACGGCCTGGAGGCCACGCGGACGATTCGCACCGAGTTCCCGGGCGTGCATGTCATCATAATCACCCTCCACGATTCCGCGGAATTGAGAGCCACCAGCATCACGGCTGGGGCCGACGGGTTCATTTCGAAGAGCGCGTTGCGCGACGAACTGCCCGGCGCCATCGCGCAGCTGTTTTCAAGCCGCACCAGCAGCACGGAGGAGATGCGACCATGACAGACGCGAACGCGGCGTCTGCCGGGCGAGGCGTCCAACTGGCCGGTGGGCTGGCCATCGTCGTCGGTGGCTTGGTGTCGGTTGGCTGGGTTCTCGACATCGCCCCGCTGAGTAGCATGCTGCCGGGCCAGGTGTCGATGAAGCCGAATACGGCGGTCGCGTTCGTCCTGGTGGGGATTGCGCTGCTCTTCGCCTCCCGCTCGATGTCGACGCTCGACCCTCGGCTCTCAACCCTCTTTTCCCGGCTGGGGGGACTCTGCGCACTGGTGGCCGGACTGATCGGGCTGTTCACACTCGCTGAATACGCCTCGGGTTGGAATCCCGGTCTTGATCAGTGGTTCGGCCAGGAGCCCGTCGCGTCCGTGGGTACGTCGCATCCGGGCCGGATGGCACCCGACACGGCATTGTGTTTCGTCCTCCTGGCGGCGGCCTCATGGCTGCTGGGCCGCCCGCGCCCATCACGCTGGAATCTGATCACGACGGGGACATTCGGTACGCTTGTGGCGACGATTCCGCTGGCGGCGATGCTGTCGTATCTCACGCCCATGCTCGGGGCGTACGGCTGGTGGGGCTATACCGTGATGGCCATTCCCACGGCCGTGCTGCTCGTAGTGTTGGGGCTGGCGGTCGCATCCATGGCCTGGCGGCCGGGCGTCGTGGGCTGGTCGCTCGGTGGCAAGACGACCGCGACGTTTGCCGCCGGACTCGCGCTGATGGCGTTCATCGGGCTCAACCTCAGCAGAGGTCTTGTGCGGACGGCCGAGATCGAGGGCCGGGTCGCGCACACCGAGCAGGTGCAGCTAGGCCTCGCGCGATTCCGCAGCAACGTGGTCCAGGCCCAAAGCAGCACCCGCGGCTATATCATCACCGGAGAGGAGCGGTTCGCGACTTCCTATCTCGCGGCTGCGAACCGCTGCCACGAAGAAATGACGGCGCTGCGCGGGCTCACGGCGGACAATCCGTCCCAACAGGGACGCCTCGCCCGACTGGAACCACAGGTCACGGATGCTCTCCAGTGGTGGCAGCAGACACTTGAAACCCGCCGCACGAACGCCGACTCATCCGCTCAACGCGTAGAGTCCGGCACCGGCCAACGCCTGATGGACACGGTCACGTTGACCCTCGAACAGCTGGAGAGTGAGGAGCGCCAGTTGCTCCAAAGGCGCGAACGTGAAGCGGTCGGCGTCATTCGATTGTCCCAGGCCGTCGTCTCCTCCGGCACGATCGCCAGCTTGGCGATGTTTCTGGGGGCGCTGTGGAGCGTCAACCGCGCTTCGATCGAGCGCAAGCGCGGGGAGGAAGCGTTACGTGCCAGCGAGGCACGCTATCGGTCCTACACTGACGTGACAGGTCAGATTGGATGGGTGACGAATGCTGACGGTGCAGTCGTAGAGGATGTTCCGTCGCTCAGGAGATTCACCGGTCAGACCTATGAGGAGACCAGAGGCTCGGGATGGGCGAAGGCCCTCCATCCGGATGACCTGGCGCGCACGGTGCGGGTGTGGAATGAAGCGGTGGCCACCAGGAGTTCCTATGAGGTGGAATACCGCCTGCGCAGGCACGACGGCGTGTACCGGCATTTCCTGGCACGGAGTTTCCCCGTCGTGAGAGCAGACGGAAGCGTTCAGGAGTGGGTTGGAACCTGTATCGACATCACCGAGCGGCAGCAGGCCGATGAGGCTCTGCGCGAGAGCGCCCAACAGTTCCGCATTCTGTTTGACCAGGCCACCGACGGCATGATGCTGGCGGATGCGGAAACCACACGCATCACGCTCTCCAACCGGCAAATGCAGCGACAGATGGGTTACTCGGAAGACGAGATCCTCCAGTTGTCCGTGCGGGATCTTCACACCGCCGCCGATCTACCCACCATGCTCACGCAGTTTGAGACACTGGCCCGCGGGGCCGTGAGCTTGGTCCCCAATGCGCCCATGCGGCGCAAGGACGGCACGGTGTTCTATGCCGACATTGGTGGCGGGGTGGTCCGTTTCCGGCAGCGTGATTGCCTGCTCGGCATCTTCCGCGACGTCACCGAACGCAAGCGGGCCGACGAGGCGCTACGCGCCAGCGAGGAGCGGTTCCGCATTGCTGCCGAGACGGCAAACGACGTGCTCTATGAATGGGATCTGAAGCAGAGCGTCCAGTGGCTGGGACACGTCGACGAGATGCTTGGCTACGAGCCGGGGGAGTTCCCGCGAACGCTGGACGGTTGGGCGCAGTCGGTGCATCCGGATGACATCGAGCGGACGATGGCCGAGGTTCAAGCCCACGTCGATAAGCGCACGCCCTATGTCACCGAGTATCGTGTCCGGCGAAAAGACGGGGTCTATCGCTGGTGGTCGGCGCGGGGCGCCGCCGCCCGGACCCCGGATGGCGAACCGCTTCGCATGATTGGCTCGATCACGGACATCACCGAGCGCAAGAGCGCCGAGAACGAGTTGCGGGAAACGAGTGAATTCCTGGAAAACCTGTTCGACCACGCGAACGCTCCCATCATCGTCTGGAGCCCTGAGTTCCGAATCACCCGTTTCAACCACGCCTTCGAATCCCTGACCGGGCGACGCGCGGAGGACGTCATTGGCGGCCCTCTCGACATCCTGTTCCCGCCGGACCGGGTGGCCGACGCGATGGCGCTCATCAGCGGGACGACCGGAGGCGAGCGGTGGGAGACGGTCGATATCCCCATTCGCCGTCTCGATGGGGCTGTCCGCACCGTCATCTGGAACTCTGCGACGATATTCGGGGAGGATGGCACCACGCCGGTGGCGACCATTGCGCAAGGCCAGGACATCACCGAGCGCAAGAGCGCCGAGAACGAGTTGCGGAAGCGCACGGACATGCTGGCCCGAACGGGGCAGATTGCGCATTTGGGCAGTTGGGAATGGGATGTGGCGAAGGACAGCGTGATCTGGTCTGATGAACTGTTCCGCATCTTCGGGCTGGCCCCTGGCGGAAGAGCCCCGTCGCTTGCGGCATGTTCAAAATACTATAACCCTGACGATCTGCGTCGCCTCGAGGCCGCGATCGCAGAAACCATCACCAATGGCACGCCGTTCGAGATGGAGATTGCCATGACCCGCCAGGACGGCGAGAAACGGATCTGCCTGGCCCGAGGCCATTTGATCAGCGCACTGGGGAGCTCGCCGCAATTGGGGGGATCGTTCCACGACATCACTGATCACAAACGGTTGGAACTGGCGGTGCGCACCAGTGAGGAGCAATTCCGGACGATGGCGAATGCCATGCCCCAACTGGCCTGGATCGCCAAGGCGGACGGCTTCATCTTCTGGTACAACCAACGCTGGTATGAATATACCAACACCACTCCGGAACAGATGGAAGGGTGGGGCTGGCAGAGCGTGCACGATCCGGATGTCCTTCCGCAGGTCATGCACAATTGGACGGGCTCGATCGCGTCCGGCAAACCGTTCGAAATGCAATTTCCGTTGCGCGGCGCGGATGGGCGCTTCCGTACCTTCTTGACGCGCGTGCAACCGATCAGGGATGCGTCCGGGCAGGTGGTGCAGTGGTTTGGGACGAACACGGACGTGGAGCCAATGAAGCAGGTGGAGGAGGAAGTTCGCACGCTCAATGCCGAACTGGAGCAGCGCGTGCGCGGTCGCACCGCCCAACTGGAAGCCTCCAACAAGGACCTGGAGGCGTTCAGTTACTCCGTCTCGCACGACCTGCGTGCGCCGCTGCGGGCGATTGATGGTTTCGGCCGGATTCTGAAAGAAGACTACGAGAGCCATCTCGACGCAGAGGGCCAGCGGCTGCTCGGCGTCATCTCCAGCGAAACCCAACGCATGGGACACTTGATTGATGACTTGCTCGTCTTCTCGCGCCTGGGACGCCAGAACATGGAAGCTCTAGACATTGATATGACGGACATGGCCCAGGCCGTCTTCGACGAACAGGCGGCTCAGGCCCCGGAACGAGCCTTGCAGTTGGAGCTGAAGCCGCTGCCGCCGACCCAGGGCGACCGGGCCATGCTGCGCGTGGTGCTGGGCAATCTCCTCTCCAACGCCATCAAGTTCACGAGGCCTCGAAATCCTGCGGTGATCGAGATCGGGAGTCGCCGCGAAGACGAGCAGGACGTCTACTACGTGAAGGACAACGGCGTCGGATTCGACATGAGGTACGCGCACAAACTGTTCGGCGTCTTTCAACGGCTGCACTCCTCAGACGAGTTTGAAGGGACCGGCGTCGGGCTGGCCCTGGCTCAACGCGTCGTCCAACGCCACGGCGGACGCATCTGGGCCGAGGCGAACGTCAACGAAGGCGCCGTCTTCTCGTTCTCGCTGCCCAATATGAAGGAACAACAATGACTACCGAAAACGGCGTGGAACTCCTGCTGGTCGAAGACAACCCACACGATGCGGAAATGACCGTACGGGCGCTCAAGAAGCGCAACCTGGCCAACCATCTCACGTGGGTTAAGGACGGGGCGGAAGCGCTCGACTACCTTTTCGGCGCGACAACCGGTGCGTTGTCCGCACACACCCATACGCCGAAGGTCATTCTGTTGGACCTGAAACTGCCAAAAGTAGACGGGTTGGAAGTACTGCGCCGGCTCAAGGGCGACGACCGGACGAAGATCATTCCGGTGGTCGTGTTGACCTCTTCGCGCGAAGAACAGGACATGGTGCAAAGCTACCGGCTTGGCGTGAACAGCTACATCGTCAAGCCAGTGGACTTCGAGAACTTCTCCGAAGCGGTGGCGCACCTGGGTATGTACTGGTTGTTGCTGAATCAACGGCCCGAGCCCGTCTCGAGCACGTGATCCTCAGGCCCCGGCCATGAACGAACCCATCCGCGTGCTCGTCGTCGAAGACCGACCGCCAGACGCAGAACTGATGTTGCGCGAACTGCGGCGCGCAGGCTACGAACCAGAGTGGAAACGCGTCGAGACGGAATCGGACTACCTGGCCGAGCTCGGCAACGGTTGGGAGATCGTCCTGAGCGACTACAAGCTGCCACAGTTCAACGGCCTGCGGGCTGTGGAGTTGTTGAAAGCGCGCGGGCCGGACATTCCGATCATTATCGTCTCGGGCACCGTCGGCGAAGAGACCGCTGTCGAAGCTCTCAAAGCCGGCGCGAACGACTATCTGATGAAGGACCGGCCGGCGCGGTTGGGCTCTGCCGTCCAGCGGGAATTGCGGGACGCCGCCGAGCGCAGGGCACGGAGGCTCGCCGAATCGGCGCTGCGGGAGAGCGAGAGGCGGTTGAGAGATATCACGTCCAGCCTGGGGGAATGGGTGTGGGAGGTGGACGAGAACGGCGTCTACACCTACAGTTCGCCGAGCGGGATCGAGATGTTCGGAGAGACCATCGGCAAGACGCCGTTCGATTTCATGACGCCGGACGAAGGCCGGAGAATCGGGGCAATCTTCTCGGACATCGCCGCCCGCAGAGCCCCGATCACCGACCTCGAGAACTGGAATATCACGAAAAGCGGCGACCGCGTGTGTCTGCTCACGAATGGCGTGGCCACGTTTGACGAGGAAGGGCGGTACACCGGCTACCGCGGCGTTGATCGGGACATCACCGGGCGCAAGCAGGCGGAGGCCGAAAAAGCCAGGCTCGAAGTCCAGCTGCAGCAGGCCCAGAAGATGGAATCGGTGGGCCGGTTGGCGGGAGGGGTGGCCCACGATTTCAACAACATGCTAGGCGTGATCCTTGGGCATGCAGAGCTGGCGCTCGGGCAGGTAGACCCGGCGCAGCCGCTCTATGCAGACCTCGAGGAAATCCGCGCGGCGGCCGCTCGCTCTGCCGCCCTGACCCGTCAGCTGCTCGCGTTCGCCCGCAAACAGACCGTCTCGCCCAGAGTCCTGGACCTGAACGAGATGGTTGCGGGCATGGTCACGATGCTACGCCGGCTCATCGGCGAGGACATCGATCTTCAGTGGCGGCCGGGCGCGGATCTGTGGCTGGTCAACATCGACCCGTCGCAGACCGACCAGATCCTGGCGAACCTGTGCGTCAACGCGCGCGACGCCATCGCAGGGGTCGGCACGCTGACTGTCGGCACCGGAAACAGCATGCTCGACGAGCACTACTGCGCCATGCACGCGGGGTGCGTCCCAGGCCAGTATGTACGGCTCGAGGTGAGCGACAACGGCTGCGGCATGGACGAGGAAACGCTGGCCCACGCGTTCGAGCCGTTCTTTACGACCAAAGAGAGCGGCAAGGGCACGGGCCTCGGGCTGGCCACGGTGTACGGCGCAGTCAAACAGAACCACGGCTACATCGATCTCGTCAGCAAGCCCGGGCGCGGAACCACGTTCACGATCTACCTGCCTCGCTATGCGGGCGTGTCTGAATCGGCCCCGATCGACGGCGCGGCCAGGCCCCTCCTGCACGGCCAGGAGACGATCCTGCTGGTGGAGGACGAGCGGTCCATCCTGACGCTGACGCAGAGGATGCTTGAATACTGGGGCTACACGGTGTTGGCGGCTGGCACGCCACGGGAAGCTCTCCGTCTGGCCAGGGCACACACGGGCGAGATCGGCCTGCTCATCACTGACGTAATCATGCCCGAGATGGACGGTCAGGCCCTGGCGATGAATCTGGCGGCCCGGCATCCAGGACTCAAGCGCCTGTTCATGTCGGGATACACGGGAGACGTGATCGCCAACCACGGCGTGCTGGATGAAGGCGCGCATTTCATCCAGAAGCCCTTCTCCACGGCAGACCTGGCCGCCAAGGTGCGGATGGCGCTGGAGACTCCGAACTAGCGCGAGCGAACCACGAAAGCTCCCAAGGGTTCGCCGATCAGCCGGCCTTTCCGCCCGGCAGACCCAATTGCTCTCGCAACCATGCCACGTCGGGCTCGATAGAGCTGCGCGGCCCAGCTTCGCTTCTCCATGCGTACTCGGCCAGGAGAGCTTCCAGACGTTCGCAGCCGAGCCGTGTCTTCGCGGCCTCGCGCGGGGTGACGCCGCCGAGAGCTGGAATCTTCCCGTCGAACCAGGCCTCCCAGTGACGCCGGCCCATTTCGGCGAGGATGGCCCGGCCCTCTGGCGTGTCCTCAATGCCCTGGCCGGCGTCAGCAGGATCGTCCGAACCGCCGCCGACCTTCGCGGCTTCGAGGAGAGCGTCAACCGATTCAATCGTCTCCCGCAGGAACAGTCCATCGCTGCCCAGATACTTCTCAACGAGGCGCCGGATCTTCCGGGCCCGTTTCGTCGAATTGACCGACACGCGCAACCCGCCGGGCGACAACGCGAGGTTGCCAAGCGTCGTGTTGTCCCAGTGACGGTGCAGCCTATTCCCGCGCTTGCTCCAGACCAGTTCGACGGTGGTCAACTCACCCGTGTCCGACCACGATGCGTCCGCCAGCAGTTCGTCGTCGTCGTTCGAGAGGGTCAGCGTCTTGAGGCGGTCGAACGCTTCGCGCACGCTGCACCGCACCTTGAATTCCAGCGTCGTCGGTGCCAGCGGATCGCCGTCGGTGTTTTGAAGTCGTGGCGACGCAGGGTGCAGCGCTTCGTGAGCCAGTCGGTGGTAGAGCGCAAGGATCTCCGGGGCGGCGGCCTTCACGCTGGCCCGGTTGACGGGTCCACGCGGGCGGAGGACGGCCTCCCGGTAGTCGATCACCGTCTGATGGCTCGTCGGAGACAGCGGGAATGGTCCCAGCCCGGACATGATTGCAAGATCGCCGTCCGCGATCACGCGGGCGAGAACCACGTGTCCGGCCAGAAGACTCGTCGAAGCGCTCCGTTCCACCACGTGATGGACGTCCCCGCTCAGGATGTCCTTCACGTCGATTGACTGACCAGGCTGAACCGACGTCACCACCATAAAGCTGAGTGGCGCCTCTGCCCCCGCCCGGAGCGCCCGTGTTTCCATCGGCGGCAGATGTTGGCCGTGCGCGCCCAGGTACGCTTCGGCGAGCGTGGTCCTGGGCCAGGACTTGGCTGATCGCCGGAGCGTGCTGGGCCTTGGGATGAAATCGAACGCGAACCAGGGCAGGAAGAGTTGATCCCACTGGCCGTGCGTCAGCGGATCCTCCGGGTCCGGGGAGCCGGAGAAGAACTGCTCGAATGCGTGCTCCAGAAACGATTCGCCCCAGGTGTCACCGGCGAACTCCAGGACCGCCGGGACTACGACGCCCTCGGCCTCGCGCCATGCCCGCCACCTGACCTCGCCCAGTTCTTGGTTCGACAGGCAGCACTGCTTGTACTTGCGCCCGCTGCCGCACGGACATGGGTCATTTCGGCCGACCGACATCGATGACCTCCTGACGTTCGGGAATCAAGCCGAACCACCTGATAGATCGTCGAGGACGAGCACCTCGAGGCCAGCGACGCGTCTGAAATCGAAATCGTTGGTGACAAACCCGGTTGCCCCGCCAACGATCGCCGTGGCGATCTGGATGGCGTCCGGCGTGCGCAGGCGATGCTCGGCTCGGAGCCGCGCTGCCCGATCCGCGATGCCCAAGGTGGGTGGCACCCACTCCAGGTGCCTCAGGAGGGCCGTCGCCGCAAATGCGACGGCCGCGCGGTGACGGTCCTTCATCCGGTACGGCTGCACGAGCAGTTCGGTCAGAGTCAGCGTTGAGGTCACGGCGCTGGCGCCCTGGCCCTGCAGCCACGTGAACAGGGCCGTCGTGGCTTCGAGGTACCGAGGATCGCCTTCCAGGTGGTAGACCAGCGGTGCCGTGTCCACCCCGATCCTGCGGTGGCGGGCGAGAAATGCCCCAAGGCGGGCTGGACCGCTCACCAGCTTTCTCGTTCGCGCACGAGGTACCCGGACGGGTAGGTGCCACGCAGCGATCCCGCAAGAGCTCTGGCCGGATTGCGTGGAACCCGCATCACAACCAGGCTGTCCCCCTGAACCAACACTTCGAGCTTCGAGCCCGGCTTGAGCCGGAGCGCTTCACGAGCCCCCCGCGGCACGACAATCTGGTTCTTGCTCGACATGGTCACCTCTGGCATCATGGCCTCCTTTACAATTGTCAATCAAGGTAAAGCTGGCCGTCAAGGCGGCCGTCACGATCAATGACCCTACTGCCAGGCGCGATCACCTCAGCACGTGCGGAAGACGCTGGATGAGTTGGTGACGGCAGGCTGAGGCGGGCACGGCATGCCGTGCCCGACCCCAGAATCCCGCGTGGTATAGTGCCCATAGCCGTCAGGGGTATCCCTCTGGGATTGAGATACACCCTTGGAACCTGATCCGGTTGAGACCGGCGGAGGGAGCGCGGCATCCCGCCTCGTCCGTTCTCCGTCACCATCAGGCTCCAGGTTGAAGACGACGGGTTTCAAGACCCATTCGGGTGCCGACCGCGCGAGCCGTTTACACAGGTCTTGAAGCCGTCTTTCGTGAGGTTGCCGCGCCGGATCCCGTCCAGCGCGTGCGGAGCACGTCGATGCCGAACGCCAAGCCGTCTTTCGATTCCAAGCCGTCTGATTTTGCCTGCGCGTATCCCCAGTCGCGGAAAGTGTTCATCGAAGGGCCGAACGGCGTGCGCGTGCCGATGCGCGAGGTGACCGTGTCTGGCGGCGATCCTCCCGTCCTGCTCTACGACACGAGCGGCCCGCAGAGCGTCAGCGTTCAGGAGGGCCTGCCGCCACTGCGCCGGGCGTGGATCCTCGGTCGCGGCGATGTCACCCAGGTCGTGCGCTCGCGCCAGCCGCAACCGGGAGAGCCGGCGGTGCCGGGCCACCGGCCGGGCCAGCCGATGATGGCGCTGCGCGGTCGCGGCCCCGTCACTCAGATGCACTACGCGCGGCAGCACAGCATCACCCCCGAGATGGAATTCGCGGCGCTGCGCGAGGGATTCGGCGCCGAGTTCGTCCGCTCCGAGATCGCGCGGGGCCGCGCCATCATCACGGCCAACGTGAATCACCCCGAGATCGAGCCGATGATCATCGGCCGCAACTTCCTGGTGAAGATCAACGCGAACATCGGTAACTCGGCCGTCAGCTCGTCGATCGAGGAGGAGGTGGACAAGCTGCGCTGGGCCACGCTCTGGGGGAGCGACACGGTGATGGACTTGTCGACGGGGAAGGACATTCACCAGACGCGCGAGTGGATTCTGCGCAACTCGGCTGTGCCGATTGGCACGGTGCCCATCTATCAGGCGCTCGAGAAGGTCGGGGGGCGGCCCGAGGAACTGACGTGGGAGATCTACCGCGACACGCTCATCGAGCAGGCCGAGCAGGGCGTGGACTACTTCACCGTGCACGCCGCGGTGCTCCTGCGGCACATCCCGACGACCGCGCGGCGCGTGACGGGGATCGTGTCGCGCGGCGGATCGATCATGGCGAAGTGGTGCCTGGCGCATCACCGCGAGAACTTCACGTACACGCACTTTCGGGACATCTGCGAGATCATGCAGGCGTACGACGTGGCCTTCTCGCTGGGCGACGGACTGAGGCCCGGCTCGATTGCCGACGCCAACGACGAGGCGCAGTTCGCGGAACTGCGCACGCAGGGCGAGCTGACCCGGATCGCCTGGGAGTACGACGTGCAGGTGATGAACGAGGGCCCGGGCCACGTGCCGATGCACCTGATCAAGGAGAACATGGAGAAGCAACTCGACTGGTGCGGCGAGGCGCCGTTCTACACGCTCGGGCCGCTCACTACTGACGTCGCGCCCGGATACGATCACATCACGTCGGCGATTGGCGCGGCGATGATCGGCTGGTACGGCACGGCGATGCTTTGCTACGTGACCCCCAAGGAACACCTGGGCCTGCCCAATCGCGAGGACGTCAAGACGGGCGTCATCGCATACCGCATCGCGGCGCATGCCGCCGACCTGGCCAAGGGCCACCCGCGGGCCAGGGGGTGGGACGATGCCATGTCGAAAGCGCGATTCGAGTTCCGGTGGAACGATCAGTTCAACCTGGCGATGGATCCGGTGACCGCGCGCGCGTTCCACGACGCGACGCTGCCGGCTGATAGCGCGAAACTGGCCCACTTCTGCTCGATGTGCGGCCCGAGGTTCTGTGCCATGGAAATCACGCAGCAGGTGCGCGATTACGCCGCCGCGCACGGCCTCGCAGAAGAGGAAGCGCTGGAGGTCGGGATGCGCGAGCGCGCCGACGCCTTCCACCAGACGCCGGAGATCTACGTGCCGGTCGAAGAGGTGAAGCCGGGGTAGACCGGCGATCCGCTAGCGGATTGGACCGGCGGCTGTGGCTGGCTGCGGCACGATCTGAATCACCGTCGGAAACGTCGCCGGCGTCGCGCCAGGCTTGGGGTTCGGGTAGCCTGGCGCTTCTCCCCACGTGTAGTCCTTGATCGTCACGCTTGGCGGAAACGCCATCGTCTCTTCCCGGAACTTGCCGACGTCAAACATGTGGATCGGCGGCGCCTCGAACACCAGTTCGCCTTTGCCTAGATCGGTCTTGTAGAACGTCACCGTGTTCGAGAATGTCTGCTGTACGCCGAACAGGTAGAAGCGCTGGCCGCGTCCGGCGTCGTACGAGCCGAGGAATGTGGCGCCCGGATACAGCCTCACGCCGAGTTGCGTTTCGGTCGGCTGTGCCTCCGTCGCGGCGTCGGTGGCGGGCTGAATCTTGGGAACGGCTGGAGCCGATGTCTGAGCCGGCGCGGTCGTTGCTGCCGCCGCTGGTTTCGCCGGACCCGGCTGTTGAGCCTGCGCGCCGGTTGCAGGCGCGACGGGCTTGGCCGGCGCTGGAGTGGCGCCGGCTGGTGGCGGCTGAGGTTTGGCCACAGGCGGCTGGGCCTGAGCCTGCCCGGCCATCGCCAGAAGCGCCACACATACCAGAACGCCGCTCACGTACCGAAGGCGGAACATGGGATCATTATATAGACATGGACAGCCACCTGACATTCTGTGCGGCGGAGTTGCCCTGGGCGACGGAGGCCGTCGAGGCGCTCGTGCGTCTTGAGTCGCCGACCGGCGACAAGGCGGCGGTCGACGCCTGTGGGAGGGAAGTCGCTCGGATGATCAGACGGGTCGGCGGCAGCGTGCGCGTGCTGGCGTGCGAGGCGGCGGGCGACCACCTGTTGGCTGAGTTCGGTTCCGGCGCGCGCCAGATTCTGATACTCGGACACCTCGATACCGTCTGGCCGGTGGGCGAACTGGAACGGCGGCCGCTGCGGCACAAGGCTGATGTGCTCTTTGGCCCCGGCGTGTTCGACATGAAAGCCGGAATCGTGATCGCGCTGCTCGCGATGCGCGCACTGCAGGACTCGGCGTCCGAACTGCGCGGCCGGGTGAGGGTGTTGCTGACGAGCGACGAGGAAACCGGCAGTGCCACCTCGCGGAGCATCATTGAAAACGAGGCCCGGCTCTCCGACGCCGTGCTCGTGCTCGAGCCATCGCTGCCTGGCGGCGCCCTCAAGACCGCACGCAAGGGCTGCGGCGAGTTCCACCTGCGCGTGACAGGCAGACCCGCGCACGCGGGGATCGAGCCCGAACGCGGCATCAGTGCCATTCGGGAGCTGGCCCGGCAGATCCTGGCCATCGAATCGCTGCAGGATCCTGCCGGCGGGACCACGCTCAGTGTCGGCATCGTGCGGGGCGGCACCCGCGGCAATGTCATTCCGGCAGAGGCTGAGGCGCTTATCGACGTGCGCGCGGCGACCCTTGAAGACGCCGACCGCGTGACCCGCGCGATGCAGGCGCTTCGGCCGCAGATCCCTGGAGCCGTCCTCAGCGTGACAGGCGGCCTGGATCGGCCTCCATTCGAGCGGACACCGGTGGTCGAGGCGCTGTTTCGCCAGGCGCAGGCCGTTGCGGCTGGCCTTGGGCGAACACTGGGCGAAGGCTCAACCGGCGGCGGATCCGACGGAAACTTCACGGCGGCTCTGGACGTCCCAACATTAGATGGCCTCGGCGCCGTCGGCGCTGGCGCCCACGGACTTGACGAGCACGTCGATCTTGGCCAGTTGCCGTGGCGCGCCGCCCTGATCGCCGGTTTGATCGAACGGATCCTGGCGCGCTAAGTCCTTCGATTCACGAGTTCGGTGGCGAACTCATTCCCTCAGGACTTAGTGCTGAGCGAGGTCGCTGACCGGATTGCGGCGTGAGAATGCGCTATCCTAGTTCCGAGTCGAAGCACTGAGCTGGAACTGCGACGGCTTTCATGCGGATACACATATGGGAAACACATTCAAGACCACACTCCTGCTAGGCCTTCTGAGCGGCGTGCTCATGGTGATCGGCGAGATGCTCGGCGGGGGAGGCGGCCTCGTCATCGCGTTTGGCTTTGCCGTCATCATGAATTTCGGCTCGTACTGGTTCTCCGACAAGATCGTCCTGCGAATGTACAAGGCTCAGCCGGTCGGGCCCGAACACCGGCTCTACCAGACCGTGGCGCGGCTGGCGCAGCGCGCGAACCTGCCGATGCCGAAGGTGTACGTGATCCCGGATCCCTCGCCCAACGCGTTCGCGACCGGACGCGATCCGTCTCATGCGGCCGTGGCGGCCACCGAGGGCATCCTGGGCATCCTCGATGATCGAGAACTGGAAGGCGTCATCGGTCACGAGCTGACGCACGTCAAGAATCGCGACATCCTGATCAGTTCGATTGCGGCCACGCTGGCCGCCGCGATCATGATGATCGCGAACATGGCGCGCTGGGCGGCGTTTTTCGGGGGAGGCCGGAGCGACGATCGCGAAGGCTCGAACCCCATCGCGCTGCTGGCGACGATCATCCTCGCGCCGCTGGCGGCCATCCTGATCCAGTCGGCCATCTCGCGATCCCGTGAGTACGGCGCGGACGCCGGCGGGGCGGAGATTGCCGGCTCGCCCTACGGCCTGGTGGACGCACTCAAGAAGCTCGAAGTCGCGTCGAAGCGGATCCCGCTCGATGCCAATGCGGCCACCGCGCACATGTTCATCATCAAGCCGTTCACCGTGTCGGGCATGATGTCGCTGTTCAGCACGCATCCGCCCACCGAGTCGCGCATCCGCGCGCTGCTCGGCCAGTAGTTGGGGCCAGGCCCCATTTCTGTTCTCTCGGCCCGCCCGCAAGAAACGGGGCCTGGCCCCAAATACGGCTCACAGCAGGTACGCCAGCGCGAAGCCGATCTGGGCGACAAACATCATGCGGTACATGTGCGCCCACGACACGTGGTTTTCCTCGACCGCGAGCGTGTCGGGCTGTCGCAGCATCAGGTAGCAGACGTACAGGCCGTAGGCCGTCATCAGCAGGCCCAGCCCCTGTAGCAGCCAGAAATTGCCGGTGAGAACGCCCATCCACGCGCCCGCCGGGATCATCAGAAACGGCAGCACGAACGAGGGCGAGATCATCCACGCCGCCCGAGTCACGCCATACCGAATCGGCAGCGTCCGGCATCCGCCGCGGGCGTCGCCTTTCATATCGGCGAAATCCTTCGTCGTTGTCGCGCCGAGCAGGAACAGCCCGAAGATCGCCCCCAGGTACCACGGCTCGAACCCGGCCGCGGTCTTCACCGCCGACCAGCCCGCGACTTTCAGCAGAACGCCGCGAGGGATCGCAATCGTCACGTTGGCCCAGATGCCCAGCCGCTTCGTGCGGAACGGGGGCACGGAGTAGAGCGTCGTGATGAACGCGGCTGCCAGCACCATCCAGAAGCACTCGTGTCGGCCGCCCGGCGCCACGAACCACGCGAGGACGAACGCCACCGCAAAACTCACCAGCGTGATGCCCCACGCCTCGCCCAATCCCATCCGTCCGCTCGGCAGCGGTCGCTTCGGCTTGTTGATCCGATCGATCTCGAAATCGAAGATCTGGTTGAGGCCGTTTGAAGCCACGTTCAGCACGGCCGCCATGATCGCCCCGAGGATGGGCGGCACCACCAGCGACCAACTCCACACCTCGCCAGGTCGCGCGCCAATCGCGGTTGCCGCGGCGGACACGAATCCGAGCGCCGGCGCGATCAACGTGAACGGCCGGGCGAAATCCACGACCGTGCGCATCCGGTCCGAACCCGTCATCACATCCTCATCAGCACAAGCGCCACGATGGCGCCCGTGGCGGTGTTCAGGAAATTCAGCACGTCGTTGTTGACAATTCCCGACGCCTCGAGCGTCGCAGCCAGCGCACTCTCCACCAGCGACCCGGCGATGGCGCCTCCGACGACGGCCCAGACGAGCGACATCGGAAGCACATGGAGCCAGACGCCGAGCAGCGCCAGCCCGACCGCGGCCACCACGCCAGTCACGGTGCCTTCAAGCGACATGGCCCCTGGCGTCCCCGGGCGCACCGAAGAGAACGTCGTCACCAGGTACGTCTTGCCGCCCCACGCCTTTCCAATTTCGCTGGCCACGGTGTCGCTGCCGCCCGTCGCCAGGACGCTGACAAACGCGAGCAGGGCCGCGTCGTGGTAGGGCGTGAGGACAGCCGCCAGCGCCGCCACAGCCGCCAGCCCCGTGTTCGCAAACGCGTTGCCTCCCCCGCGATGCCCGCCGCGTTCCTCGGCGATTCCAAGCAGCGACTTCTTCCGCAGGCCGAGCCTCGACGACACAGCTGCCGCGAGGAAGGTCACGAAGAGCAGCGTCCACCCCGCCAGGCCAACGCAACCGTACACGATGACGCCGATCGACCAGCCAATCATCATCCCCGACATGCGGACCGTGCCGGCGCGCCATCCGCCCAGCGCCGCAACCGAATTGACCGCGAGCGCCATCGGCATCTGCTGCCAGACCGCCGCCTGCGTCACCGTCCACACGTCCGCGGTGACCAGTCCCAGCAGCCACAGTGTCGCGCCCGCGACAGCCGGGACGGTCAGGTTGTCATCCAGTTGGATGGGCACCGTCTCGGCCAGTCCCGCGGCGACCACCGCCAGCAAGGGCGCCACGATGATGAACTCGATGGGCGGTCGCGGGCTGACGGCGGGGGCCGTCCACCACGCCAGCATCACGCCCGCGGCGCCTCCGAAGACGAGGAACGCGGCGACGCCTTCGAGGGACTTCTCCGGCTGCCACGGCACGGGGTGGCGCCCCCACGCGCGGCCGACGATCGTCGCGGCGCCGTCCCCGAATGCCAGGATGCCCCACGCGGCAGCGACATAGTCGAGTCGCGACGGAAACGCCAGGATCAACAGCAGAACCGAGAGCGGATAGAGCAGGATGCCGATCGGGTACCCTCGCGCCTGATCAACCGGTCGATTGAGCGCGAGGCCTGAGATCCTCGGCAGCACGAACAGATTGAAAAGAAGCGCGGCGATGGCGCAGAGCGCGGCCTGCTGCCATGTCAGTGCGCGCAGCGCCAGCGCAAACCCGCCCATGCCGACATGCAGCAACTTCCGCCGGGTCTCCGAATAGCCGAGCGTCATGACGCCGATACTCCCTGGACCGCGGCGCGTTCCGATTCCAGCGACGACACGATCTTCGCAATGCCGTCCCGCAGCGGTGTCACGCGATACCCCAGATCCTGGACGGCCCGAGTGCTGTCGAGCGGCCAGTCATGAAGGAGGATCTCGAGCGTGCCGGTCGTCAATTGCGGCGTCCTGCCCAGCCAGGTGGCCAGCAGTTCATCGACGAGCGCCGCCGGCGACACCAGCCAGCCAGGCAGGCGGCGCGGCAGCGGTCGTCCCGTGATCTCGCGGAGGAGGTCAAACGCGCGCATCTGTGGAGCGTTCTCGCCGCCGAGACAGTAGCGGCCTCCAATCTGGCCCCGTTCGATCGCGGCCACGTGCGCAGCGGCGACATCATCCACATACGCAAACGACCAGATGCGCCTGCTCCCCACCAGTCCGGGCAGCCGGCCTGCCAGATGATCCGCAATCATTCGTCCCACCAGGTTGCCATCAGTCTTGCGTCCGGGGCCGTAGATGACGCCGGGATATAGACAGATGAGCGGCACCCCCCGGTCCACTGCCCGGTCGGCTGCCTGGGAGGCCAGGGCCTTTGTTCGCTGATAGTCGTTCCAGGCCGGGACACCCCCGTAGCCTTCGCGAGGCCGTGCAAGAAACGACGAGGTGTAGACGATGCGCGGGATGCCGTGCTGGCGCGCTGCCCCGAGCACGTTGGCCAGGCCGCCGACGTTGATCTCGTCGAATTCACTGGCCCGTTGGCGCCACACGGCCACCAGTGCCGCGGCGTGGATGATGGCGTCGCAGCCACGCGCTGCCCGCACCACTCCAGCGGCGTCACGGATATCGCCGTCGATGGTGGTGACCGCCAGTCCGCTGGTGGAGGCCGATCGGCCGTAGGCGACCACGGTATGCCCAGACTGCCGGAGGGCGCCGACGATGGCCCGCCCGAGATATCCAGTGCTTCCGGTGACGAGGACTTGCACGTGGGCCTCAGCTGGTTTCGCGCCAGTAGTCGAGCAGATCGCGCAGGGTCACTTCAAACGGAATCTCCGGTTTCCAGCCGATCTCACTCGTCATCCGCGACGGATCGCCCAACAGCAGCGGCGTGTCGTTTGGCCGGAGCCGATCCGGATCCTGCTGCACGTTGACCGGCACGCGCGCGAGGGCGATCAAGCCGTCGAGCAAATCGCGCATGACTCGCGCGTGACCGGAGCAAACGTTGTAGATGCGTCCGGGCTGACCGCGCTCGGCCAGAGCCACGTACGCCCGCACCGTGTCACGCACGTCGGTGAAGTCGCGGCGGGCGTCGAGATTGCCGACGCGAATGACCGGATCGGTCAGGCCCGCCTCGATCCGGGCAATCTGGCGCGCGACCGCGGAGCCGAAGAACGACGCGTCCTGGCGTGGCCCGAGATGATTGAACGATCGCGCGACGACCACAGGGATCCCGTCGTGGAGGGTGGCCCGCCGGGCAGCCAACTCGGTGGCGATCTTGCTGATGGCGTACGGATTGGCCGGCTCGAGCGGATCGTCTTCACTGAGCGCATGGTCGGCCGGCCGGTAGACATACGCCGAACTCGGGATGACGACTCGTGTCCGCAGTCCGGCCGCGCGAATGCCCTCGATCAGGGGGTGCGTCGCCAGCACGTTGATGGCCAGGGTGTCCGCGGACGCTCCCCATGACTGGCCCGCGTGCGGCGCGCCCGCCAGATGGTAGATCACGTCGGGCGCGAGGCCCGCGATGGCCCGCCGCACGACATCGCGATCGAGCAACTCGATTTCGAGCCATTCCACCCCGGGGTACCGCGCCTGGACCTCGGCGCCGATGCCAGGACGCCTCCACCCGACCACGCGGCAGTCGCGCGGCAGCAGGACGTCGAGCAGGTGGCTGCCGGCGAATCCGGCGGCGCCGGTGATCAGGACGATCTGGCGACCGCTCATGGGTGCTCCGCCTCCGTCACGCGCACCGCGCGTCGAATCGTTGTGGCCGCATTCGGGAATCGGCGCACTCAGGCACCACGGCGCGTTTCATACTGGGCCTGGTAGTAGGACTGGAAAGCCGGATCGTGGTGGGTAATCGGCTCCCACCACCAGCGATTGTCGCGATACCAGTCGACGGTGGCGCGAAGCCCGTCGGCAAAGGCCACCTGCGGCGTCCATCCAAAGCCCTTGAGCTTCGTCGTGTCGAGCGCATACCGGCGATCGTGGCCCACGCGGTCGGCCACCGGCGTGATGAGTGTCGCCGGTCTGCCGGCCAACTGGAGGATTTGCCTCGTCAGCTCGACATTGGGAACCTCGTTGCCGCCGCCGATGTTATAGACCTCGCCGGGTTCGCCCTTCTCCAGGAGCAGATCGATGCCGCGGCAGTGATCGTCGACGTGGAGCCAGTCCCTCACGTTCAGGCCGTCACCGTAGAGCGGCAGGCCGCGATCCTCGAGGGCGTTGGTGATGAACAGCGGAATGACCTTCTCGGGAAACTGGTTGGGGCCGTAATTGTTCGACGCCCGCGTGATGACGACCGGTACGTGATAGGTGGCCCAATAGCTGTAGGCCAGCCGGTCGGCGCCGGCCTTGCTCGCCGAATACGGGTTGCGCGGTCGCAGTTCGTCGGTTTCCTTTGATGCGCCGGTGGGCACGGAGCCGTAGACCTCATCGGTCGAGATCTGCACGAAACGCCGCAGACGGGGCGCCTGGCGCGCCGCTTCGAGCAGCACAAACGTCCCGAGAACATCCGTGCGAATAAAGGCGCCCGCGCTCTGCAGCGATCGATCCACGTGGGTCTCGGCCGCGAAGTGCACGACGATCTCCGACGCCTTGACCAGAGGCGCCGACACGAGTTCGTCGCCGATGTCTCCCTGGACGAACCGATGGCGCGGATCGGCCATCACGTCCCGCAAATTCTCGAGTCGCCCGCAGTACGTCAACTTGTCGAGCGTCGTCACCCGCCAGTCCGGGTGCGTGCGAAGCGCATACCGGACGAAATTGCTGCCGATGAACCCGGCGCCGCCCGTCACCAGAACCTCAATCATGCTCAGCCGTCCCTCTGTGCCCGAACCCCGACCCCCGAATCTAGCCTGCCCCCTACCCGTCCTTGCGCGTCCAGTCGTACGGCAGCACGCCATGGGGCTCCGCGCGATACTCGTCAGGATTGTCGTATCGGTACACCTCGGTCGGGATGTTCACCACCAGCGACATCTCCGGGCCGATGGTCTTCCAGCCGTGGTACACCAGATTCGGCACCACCACCAGGCTGCGATTCTGATCGCCCAGGCAGAACTCGTTGATGGCTCGGTAGGTGGGCGAATCCGTGCGCGAGTCGTACAGCACCAGCTTGACCATGCCCGCAATGCAGACGAAGTGGTCCACCTGCACCGTGTGGTAGTGCCACGCCTTGACGACGCCCGGGTAGGTGGCCGAGATGTAGGTCTGGCCGAACTTGGTGAAGAAGGGATCGTCGGCGCGCAGCATCTCGAGCAGGTAGCCGCGTTCGTCCGCAATCAACTTCAGGGGTTTCACGAGGACGCCGGCGATGCGCGGCGACTTGACGCCTGGTTCCGAGTACTTCGCGGGTTCAGCCACGGTGTGTTCCTTCCAGGTTGAAGGCGGGTCGCCCCGGCGCAAGGCTATCGGGTCGTGCCGCCGCCCAGCGCCCCGAAGATGTTGGAAAACGTGCCGATGCCTGCCAGCGTGATGGCCACGTTCCAGCGGTGGTCCTTCGTGACGCGGGGATTATAGCCGCCAAGGTAGAGCCCGCTGAAGTCGAACGTCTGATACTCCACGATCACACCACAGCACTGCGCGTTGTAGAAGCCGACGAACCGGCGCTGCAGAAACGTGTTGTGCTCGAGGTCCCAGTTGAACGAGACGTGGCCGCCCAGCCGGTTCTTGTTGAAACTCAGCGACGTGTCGTGGTTGAGATAGTGGCTGATGGCGGCGAGGCCGACCCCAGAGGGTCCGAAGTTCCGCTTGTTCCAGCCGGTCGAGGTGACCAGCCAATCGCTGAGCCTGAATGTGCCCGCCGCGCTGAATGACAGAAACGTGCTCGCGTACGTGTTGTACTCGGTTCGGAACGTCGCGCTCAGGTTGTCGGTGGGGGACACCGCCGCGTCGAGCGAAATCGGCGACATCTTCTGCGGCCGGGCCACGGGCACGTACAGGCTCGACGTGTACGCCGGGTCGTACTGGGACGCGCGCGCATCGGTGTAGTAGGTCTGTTGAATCCCTACGCTGAGCACCTGCCGGCTCTGTGCGGCCACCCCGCCGATCTTCCGCTTCGCGTAGAAGCGGTTTCTCAGGCCGAACTGAACCTGCGTGGAACCGCCGACGATGGTGTCGGTCCCGTCGATCTTGACGATCTGATCGAAGTTGTCGATCGAGGTCAGCCGCTGGACGGTGAACCACGGCTCAATCGTGTGCTTGATCTTCTCGGCGTACCGGCCGCCCGGTGTGCTCCAGACGCGATTGAACACCGGCCCGACAAACTGCGCCGACATGTTGAAGTACGTGCGATCGATCGGCTCCTGCACCTGAACGCCCGACGCGTTGAGACTCTGATTCCACCTGGTGAACCGCCAGCCCAACGACGAATTGACGGTGAAAAACGGCCAGCGCGTGAATGGAAACCGGATGCTGGGCCCGACGTCGATGCGTGACAGCCCCGTGTCCAGCGCCGTCCGGATGCCCGCCGCGTCGGTGGTCACCGTCTCGCGGACCAGGCCTGCGAACTCGCCGCCGAGGCCGAAGTAGAGGGGGGACCCGAACAGCGGCTGTTCCTTGCGCGACAGCGAAAAGCGCGGGGTCGCCCCGGTGACCGTCGATTGCGTGGAATTGTAGAAGGTCTCGGACCGGTCGAACGTCACGGCGGCCCCGTAGGAACCCCAGTTGCCGTTGATGCCCCCGCCGTAGTACCGCGTGTTCATCGTCGCGTTGAGCACGTCGGTGCTGTAGGTCTGCTGGACCGAGACGCTCGAGAAATAGTCGAGCCGCGCCCTGGCCTTCAGGTTGAGCGGCAGATTCTGGAAGGCCGAACCTTGCAGCTGGAAACTCTGGCGTCCGGCCGTTGACACCTGCGTTCCGGTGACCGGGCTCGTATACGCGATGGCCCTCTCGTTGAGGCGGTAGAAGCGCAGGTTGCTGCTTGAACCTCCGCTGGCGACGCGGCGATACTCGGTTCCGAAACCGTATCCGGTCTTCGAGAACCAGTCCACCATGAAGGTGGCATCCTGGCTTCGGCCGAAGGCCCAGAAAAACGCGTTGCTGAGCGTCTGGCCCCGCAACGACGACGTGCCGTATACAGGCAGAAGGATCCCGGTCGCGCGGTCCTCCTTGTTGATCGGGTAATAGACGACCGGCAGGTAGAGCACCGGCACGCCCTTGACTTTGACCACCGCGTTTCGAAGCATCGCGTAGTGGTTGACGTTGACCACCACCGAACTGGACGTGAGCATCCAGCGCGGGTTGGCCTGCACGCAGGTCGTGAAGCCGCCCTTGGTGATCCGGTACTTGCGGTAGCCGATCTTCTCGATCGTCTCACCGTAGAAGAGGACCTCGGTCTCCTGCGCGCCGAACTGGTTTCTGGGCTTCCTGGGGTTGTCCTCGATCTGGGAACTGCCTGACGCATGGTGGAAGACGCCTAGCTTGGTCCGCGTATTGAATTCGAGCGATTCGGCGGAAATCCGCTCCGTGAGCGTGGTGAGCGTCACGTTTCCCTTGGCGGTGAGCAGATCCTTGTCGGTGAAGATCTCCATCTCGTCGGCGGAGATCTTGACGTTGTCCTTTTCCACCTCGACATCGCCTATCAACTTCCAGTGGTTGTCGCCGAGGCGCTCGGCGTGCCACTGGAGGTTCGAATTGATGCCGGGCACCGATGGGACAGGCGGCTGGACCTGTCGCGCGAGCGCGGGTGACGCGGCCAGCGCGAGCGCCGACAGCGTCGCCAACAGGAGTCGATTCATGCGTTTCGAAGGTTACCACGGAGGGCGCACCCCGCCAACCGGACAGAGGCGCCCGTCGCCCCTGGCTTCGGCGTCCCACGGGCCCGGCAAGAGGGTGTGTCTGGCCGGTCCAGGAGTTCCGGTTGACATAGATCTATAATTCCAATCAATGTTGATGAACAGGGGTCGGGCACATGCTCGGGTCACGTATGACATGTGTCCCGACCCCTGTTCACCCCAGGCCGGGCCCCACCCACGCCCACCAAGGAGCATCATCATGTCGAACATCAAGGACGTTGTGAAAGAAAAGTACGGCCAGGCGGCGCTGCGCGTCGTCAGCGGTAACGCCGGAAGTTGCGGCTGCGGATGCGGCCCGGCCCCGCTGGGAGCCGTCGATCCGATTACCGCCAACCTGTACGGCGGAGAACAGACCCGTGGGCTGCCGGCCGACGCTGTGATCGCCTCACTCGGATGCGGCAACCCGACGCTGCTCGCGCAGTTGAACCCGGGAGAGGTCGTGCTCGATCTCGGATCCGGCGGTGGCATCGACGTGCTGCTGTCGGCGAGACGCGTCGGGCCGACGGGCAAGGCCTACGGCCTGGACATGACCGATGAAATGCTCGCCCTGGCCCGCACCAATCAACAGAAGGCCGGCGCCACCAATGTGGAGTTTCTGAAAGGGGAGATTGAGCAGATCCCGCTGCCGGACCACTCGGTCGACGTGATCATCTCGAATTGCGTGATCAACCTGTCGGCCGACAAGGACAAGGTCCTCGCCGAGGCCTTCCGGGTGCTCAAGCCGGGCGGCCGCTTTGCGGTCTCTGATGTCGTGGTTCGGGGCGAGATCCCTGCCGCGATCCGCCGCAACGTGGAACTGTGGATTGGCTGCCTCGCGGGCGCGCTCGACGAGTCGGACTACCTGGCGAAACTGGGCCGGGCGGGCTTCGTTGATGTGTCGATCGAGCCCACCCGCGTCTACCGCGCAGCGGATGCGCGCGAGTTCCTCGAGGGCCACGGCATCGACATCGACCTAATCGCGCCGCTTGTCGACGAGCGCTTCTACAGCGGCTTCATCCGCGGCCGCAAGCCGGGCGTCTGATGTCGATCGCGAAGCTCCGCCTCAAATCGCCGAGTGCGCCTGCCGGCTGTAGGGGTACGGCATGCCGTGCCCCTACTTCATCTTCACCACATTGCCGTCGATGTCCAGGTTGACAATCGGAGCGATGCCGGTCGCCTTGAGCGGGCCCTCGATGGTAGCCCGGTCCCCGACGATCACAATCGCGAGGTGATCGAGATCGATGTACTGTCTCGCGACGCGCACGACGTCGGCGGCAGTCACCGCGCCGACCGCCGCGCCGAACTGGTGGTAGTAGGTGTCGGGCAGGCCATCGACGGCCAGTTCTCGAATCGACCCATTGATGCCGCTGATGGACGCGAACTCCTCCGGAAGGCTCTGGACCAGCGCGTCCTTGGCAGTCTTCAGTTCCTCGTCCGTGACGGGACGGGCGCCGCCGATGCCCCGCAGTTCCTTCATGAATTCAATCAACGCCACGTCGGACTTGGCCGAGATGATGTCGCCCCCGGCACGAAACGCTCCTGGCCCATGGCCGAAGCCGAACGATGAGCCGACGCCGTAGCTCAGGCCCTTCTCCTCGCGAATGTTGGCGTTGAGCCGCGACTGGAAAAGCCCTCCCAGCATCGTATTCATCACTTGAAGCGCGTAGTAGTCCTTCGTGTGGCGCGCGGGGCCGGGCAGGCCAATGGCAAACGTCGATTGGGCCGCTCCCGGCTTGTCCACGAGGTAGATGGCGGTTGCCGCCGGCTTCGGGAGCGATGGGTAGGCGAACGCGGGCCTCGACCCGCCGGCCGGCCACGCGGCGAGCGCCTTCTCGACCGTGGTCCTGACCGTCGCCGCCGCCACGTCACCCGTCACGATGATGACCGCTCTGCCGGGCTGAAAGTACGCCTTGTGCAGCGCGACCACATCGTCTCGCGTAATGGCCTTGAGGGTGGCCTCGGTGGCGACCGCTCCGAACGGATGCGCGTGTCCGTAGATCGTCATCGGAAACACGTTTCTGGCGATGGACCCGGGCTGCGACCGCGCCTGTGTCAGGCTGACCAGTCGCTGGGCGCGGAGCCGCTCGAGCGCGTCGGCGGGGAAGGTGGAGTTGAGCAGCATGTCGGCGAGGATGTCGAGCGTGGCGCCGAACTTCCCGCTCGTCGAGACAAAACTCATCGATCCCGATTCTGCGCCGATCCCGACTGCGACCGTCGTGCCGAGCATCTGCAGAGCGTTCGACAGCGCCTCGCCGTCGCGCGTCTTCGTGCCTTCGCTGAGCATCGCGGCGGTCAGGCCCGCGAGGCCGCGCCGGTTCGGCGCTTCGTCCTGCGCCGAGCCGCCGAGAATCGTCAGCGAGAACGACACGAGCGGCAGGCCGTGTCGCTCCGACACGATCAGTTCCGCGCCGTTGGCCAGCGCCGACCTGGTCCACGTCGGCACGCGCAGCACGGGCGTCCGGCCGGCTGGCGGGATCTTCGTGCGATCCAGGACGGGCGCCGCCTGCGTTGGTGTCGTCGCGGCAGGCCGCGCTGGCGGGGGCTTGAGTCCCGTCTGCTGCGCGCCGACCGGCGCCATCCCGTTGGACAGCATGACCAGCGCGGCGATGGCGATTGAGCTGCGTGTGAACCGGGCGAGTAGCGTCTTCATCGCTGCACCTCCGCGCGAGGCAGATTGTCGGCCGTGACCTTCCTGCTCTGACCAGGCTTCGAGGCCTCGTCGGCCTTGCCGACTGGCACGATGCTCAACACGACACGGCCGGCAGTCAGGTACGTGTTGGCCACCCGCGTCACGTCGGCGCCTGTCACGGTCAGGTACTTCCTGTACTGCGCCTTGAAGTACCCGGCATCCCCGTGGAAGCCCGCGCCGTCGCAGAGCGTCATGGCCTTGCCGAGATTCGATTCGAGCCCGCGCAGGTAAGACAACTCGAGGCCCGCCGCCGCGCGCTTGATCTCGTCAGCAGTGGGGCCGTCCTTCTTGAACGCGGCGATGATGGCGTCCACCTGCGCCTCGATATCGGTAAGAGAGTTCCCCGGACGCGGCGTGATGATCACCGCGAACTCGCCGACATCCTCGTTCGAGTTCTGGTACGCACCGACCGATGCCGCCGCCTGCCTGTCGTACACGAGCGCCTTGGTCAATCGGGCCGTGCGGGGGCCCGACAGGATGGCTCCCATCACATCGAGCGCAAACTGGTCGTCGCTCCTCTCGCCAACCGTCGGCCACTGGATGTACAGGCGCGGGACCTGCACCTTGTCCTCGTACACCAGGTGCTGCTCGCCGGCGAGCCGCACCGGGTTCACCGCGGGCCGCGTGACGGGCTTGCCTCTGTGGATGTCCGTAAAGTACTTCGCAACCCACGCCTTCGCCCGCGCCGGCTCAAAATCGCCGGTAATCGCCAGAAACGCATTGTTGGGCGCGTAGTAGAGGCGGAAGAAGTTTTTGACGTCCTCTTCGGACGCCGCAGACAGATCAGCCATGCTGCCGATGACATCCCACGAATACGGGTGCGATTCCGGGTACGTCGCGTGCGACAGGATCTCGGACGCCAGCCCGTAGGGTTGATTGTCCACGCCCTGGCGGCGCTCGTTCTTGACGATGTCGCGCTGTGCATTCAATTTGGCGAGATCGAGCGTGTCGAGAAGGAAGCCCATGCGGTCGGCTTCGATCCACAGCGCCGATTCCAGGTAGTTGGAGGGAACCGTCTCGAAGTACGTCGTGCGATCGTTCGAGGTGGTCCCGTTGTTGTTGCCGCCGACGCCTTCGGTCAGCCTGTCGTGCAGCCCGTACGGCACATGGCCGGAGCCGGTGAACATCACGTGCTCGAACAGGTGCGCGAATCCCGTGCGCCCGGGCACCTCGTTCTTCGATCCGACGTGATACCAGACATTGACCGCGACGGTCGGTGTCGTATGGTCGACCGACAGAATGACGGTCAATCCATCGGCGAGCGTGTAGGTTTCAAACGGGATCTTGATGGTGTCTGTGGCGGCGCCGGCGTCTCGGGCGGGCGGGCGTTGCGCCGCCGCGAGACAGGCCAGAGCCAGCAGGCCAAGTCCGGCGATCCGCCGACTGGTAGTGAGCACGATGGCTGTTCTCCTTGGGAAGGGGGAGCGTACGTGACGATTATATATACGGCGGTGCGGTGAGGTGCGCGCGCGAAGCCCCAAAACGACTCCGGGCGGTGCAGGCGTCCAGGTGCCGGGCCCCCATCCGGCATCCTTCCGCCACACACCGCCCGTTCTTGATGCGGCGTCGCTCAGACTGTCTTCCTGCGCGCCGCGAGCTTGTCGGCCTTCGCCTTCCGCCGGCCCGCCAGGTACGCCTCTCCCGGCGCCCAGTGCGGGCTCACCGCCACCGCGATGTTCATGAAGCCGTCGGTCGCAAGCCGCTTGACACCGCGGGCGGCGTACCCGGCCAGCATCGCGAAGCCCACGAAGGGCAGGAACACCACGTAGAGAGCGCCCATGAAGGGAGCCATCAGCAGGAACAGGAAGGTC
Source organism: Acidobacteriota bacterium (assembly GCA_026393755.1). Taxonomy (NCBI): domain Bacteria; kingdom Pseudomonadati; phylum Acidobacteriota; species Acidobacteriota bacterium. Next base: position 29,874 of record JAPKZO010000032.1, on the reverse strand, counting down.
GGGATTCGGGCGTAGCGCCGATCCGACCCGCCCGGCAGGAGACCGCCCTCGGCGGGGATCATTGCCATGTCCCACGCCCTGGCGCTCCAGTAGAACCCGTAGTTGACCTTGGTGCCGCCTTCGTGTGCCATGATGTCCTTCTTTCTATATAAGTGCCGGTTCGTTGCTCTCTGTTCCGTCTCTCGCTCTCAGCTTCTAGACATAATGTACGGCAGCGCGCCAATTTCCTCAATCGGGTTGATGCCCTGATTTGCTGGGAAAAAGTGCGGATATTCATGTCCGAAAGTGCGGATTCGGCTCCGAGCAACACCCCGGCAGCAGGGGGACAAACGCCGGAGATTACGGCCGGAAAGCACCCCCGCCCCGACTTCGCTCGTTGAGCTGCGGTCGCGGGCTCGCCGTAGCGCTCTGGCGCGGATGCGGACAGCCACACCGGGAGCATGGCCACGCCGGATCGTGGCGATACAGGTATGCGTGATCGAGCATTTCTGCATACCGGCCCCCTTCTCTTGCCGCCGCCAGATTCGGCTATCGAAGACTAATCAGCCGCCCATCGTCGAGCAGCCAGCAATCCCCGGAGAAGCCTGACTCCGCGACCAGCGCACGCAGCCGGCGAACGGCTTCGTTCCGCTCGTAGCGGATTGATAAATGGTACAGGAGCAGGCAGCCGACGCCGGCCGCCCGCCCGACAGCGAGCGCTTCGCCGACCGTGGCGTGGATGTCCCACTTGCGATCGTCTCCGTCGAGAAACGTCGCGTCGTGGACGAGCAGATCGGCCTTGGCCACCAGGTCGGCTGGAATCGGCATGCTGTCGCCAGTGTGCGCAAAGACCACGTGGCGGTACTCCTCCATGACGGCCTCGCGGCCCATCGTGCGGACTCGCTCGCGCACGTCGGATTCGGGCAGTCCCGCGAACTCGGCCCTGAGATGCCGGCGCAGGTCGAGGACGCGATATCCCAGCGTCAGCTCGGACATGCCGTGACGGGACGCGAACGACTGCAGCACGAGCGTTCGGCCGCACCGATGCTCGTCGCCGGCCTTCATACCGATCCACGTCACCGGGAACTGCTCGTGCGGCCAGAGGCGGCCCGCCAGGTCGTGGATAGTCTCGACTGCCGCCGAGCCCTCGGGATACAGAATCGTAAGAGGCTTGTCCTGCGCACCCTTGCTGAAGCGACGCGAGGCGATGAACCCAGGAAGGCCCAGCAGGTGGTCCGCGTGGCCGTGCGTGATCGCGACGATGTCCGGTGCCCACACCCGCTGGCCGAGGGCCAGTTGCAGTCCTTCGCCCGCGTCAATCAGCAACTGAAGCGGCCGGTGCCACAGCCAGTTGCTGTACATGGCTCGAGAGAAGCCGGAGATCGTGTTCTGGAGTGCCAGCACTGAGAACCATAGTAACCCGGCCGTCCCGCTGTTGCGCGCCGGAAGGTTCCCTTCTATTCGTCAGTCCGTCCGTGACGACCGTGGAAGCGTGGGCACGATCGCCCCCAGCAGGTAGATCGAACCGGCCACGCAGATGACCCGCGCGAACTGGAACGCGCAGGCGATCGCCTTGGACGGATCGGGTTCGATCTCGACAGGCAGTTCGGGCGCAAGGCGCGAGACCAGCGCGCCGAGGTCGCCTGGAGGCGCGGCGCGCGGCGATGGCGGGGACGTCAGGATGATCCGCGTCGCGCGGGGGAGCAGCGCGCGCAGCATGCCTGTGATGTCCTTGTCCCGCATCGCACCGAATACCAGCGGCAGGCCCTCGGGATAGGCGTCCCGGAGGTAGGCGCCGAGGCATTCGGCCCCGGCCGGATTGTGTGCGGCGTCGAGCAGCACCTGGCGCCCGTCTTCGAACGATACCAGTTCGAGCCGGCCGCGCCACCGGACCTTCGTGAGGCCATCGACGACCGCGCGCGGCGGCACCGGGATACCGGCCGCATCCAGCGCCTCGAGGAGCCGCACGGCCACCACCGCGTTGGCGACTTGATGAGTGCCGCGCAGGGCCAGCGTGCACGGACCGTATGATCGCTCCGGCGTTCTCAGGCGTACCGTCGTCAATCCGGACGCAGATGAGGCAGACACGTCCACCCCTTCCCATGCCTTGACGAGCGACGCCCCCTGACGCCGGCAGACCTCATCGATGACCTCGATTGCCTCCCGCTTGCGTTCGCCGCACACGACGGCCATGCCTGGCTTGATGATGCCCGCCTTCTCGGCGGCAATGGCTCGAATCGTATCGCCAAGCAGCGCCTGATGATCGAGATCGATCGTGGTAATCGCGCCGGCCACCGGCGTCGCCACGGTCGTGGCATCGAGGCGTCCGCCGAGGCCGACCTCCAGCACGGCGATGTCGACCGAACGCCGGCGGAACAGGATCAGGGCCATCGAGGTGGCGACTTCGAAGAACGTGGGCTGGGCGGGCAGGCCGCCCTGTTCGAGCAGGCGATCGACGGCGGCGCGCACCTCATCGAGCGAGGCAGCCACCTCGGCGTCGGTCACCATCTCGCCGTCGACGACGAACCGCTCGCCGAGCGAGACCAGGTGCGGAGACGTATACAGGCCCGTTCGATGTCCTGCCGCCGTGAGTGCCCGGGCGACCATGGCCGAGGCCGACCCTTTGCCGTTGGTGCCCGCGACACAGACGGTGCGGTAAGCGGCCTGGGGCCGTCCCAGAGCCTCGGTCAGAGCTGTGATGTTGTCGAGGCCGAACTTGTGACCGTGAAACTCGAGGCCGAAGAGATATTCAAGATTCACACCGGCTTCTTCTCACCCGCCCTCATGAACCGCAGCGCCCGGGCAATGGTGGCCTTGAGTTCGCGCCGATCCACGACGACGTCGAGCATGCCGTGTTCGATGAGGAATTCGCTGCGCTGAAACCCTTCGGGCAGTTTCTGGCGGATCGTCTGTTCAATCACGCGCGGCCCCGCGAAACCGATGAGCGCTTTGGGCTCGGCGATATTCAGGTCCCCCAGCATCGCGAAGCTCGCCGTGACGCCCCCGGTGGTTGGATCGGTGAGCACCGAGATGTACGGCAGCCCGGCGCGGTCGAGGCGCGCGAGCGCCGCGGAAACCTTGGCCATCTGCATCAGGGACAGCGCGCCCTCCATCATGCGCGCGCCGCCCGAGCAGGAGACGATGATGACGGCCGAGCGCTCGGCCAGAGCGCGCTCGATTGCGCGCGTGATCTTCTCGCCGACGACCACGCCCATGCTGCCGCCGATGAACCCGTACTCCATCGCCGCAATGTGGACGGGAATCCCGTCGAGCAGGCCCCGTGCCGTCACGACCGCGTCTCGCCGCCCCGTGGCCTTCATCGAGGACAACAGCCTCTCGCGATAGGGCTTCGTGTCGGTGAACACCAGCGGGTCGGTCGACATCAAGTCGGAGTCGTACTCCTCCCACTCCCCGTCGAACAGCGACCGCAGCCGCTCGGCCGCCGTCAGGCGAAAATGATGCCCGCACTTGCCGCAGACGTGCAGGTTGGTCTGCAGATCCTTGTTATAGATGACCTGGCTGCACGACGGACACTTGACCCACAGGCCTTCCGGGACGCGGACCGTCGTGTCCTTCGTGGCGGCGATCGGCGACTTCTTGTCCTTCTTGAACCAGGGCATTCACGTGACAGCTTATCAAAACGGCGACACGCGTGTCAGAAGCAAGGAGCACGGAGCATTCTTGCTTCTTACTTCCTGCCTCTTGCTTCCGTCCGTCAAGACGTCCGTGGCACGTAGTACTGCGTGCCGCGGCCGAGTGTCTTGATCTGCCGGACCAGGTCGTCGACCGCTTCGTCGCTCCGGCCGAAGTCGATCTGCGACGTCTCCACAACCAGCAGGGGTGTCGTCGTGTAGTGGAAGAAGAAGTGCTGATAGGCTTCGTTCAACCCCTTCACGTAGTCCGGATCGGGCCGGAAGGTCTGCTGCTCGGGGTCGCGGCTACGCTCCTTGAGGCGCCTGGTCAACACGTCGGTCGGTGCCTGCAGGTAGACCACCAGATCCGGGCGTGGGATGTCGCGCGCCAGCAGTTCGTAGAGCCGCTGGTAAATGAACAGCTCGTTGTCGTTCAGGGCCAGGTACGCGTAGATGCGGTCCCGCTCGAACAGGTAGTCGCAGATAGTGACTTGGCTGAACAGCTCAGCCTGACGCAGCCCGGACAGCTGCCGGTGACGGTTCAGCAGGAAGAACAGCTGCGTCTGGAACGCAGCGCCCGGCCGGTCCTGGTAGAAGTCCCCGAGAAACGGATTCTCGGTGTCTTCGAGGATCGCCGTGGCGTCCACGCGTGCCGCCAGCCGTTCGGCCAGCGCCGACTTGCCGACGCCGATGGGGCCCTCAATGGCCAGGTAACGGTAGTCCAACTCTGGCCGAGTATACCGACCGCGTTGTGGGTGAAGCAAGGCGCGGTAACATACACTACTGTGAAAATCGAACACATTGAACTGCGACTGGTACGGCTGCCGCTGGTACGTTTCTTCGAAACCAGCTTCGGCCGGGTCTACGACCGGACGTTCCTCGTCACGAGACTCGATGGCGAAGGGGCGTTCGGATACGGCGAGTGCGTGGCTGACGACAACCCGTACTACAGCGCCGAAACGACCGAGACCGCGTGGCAGATCATCGGCGAGTTCCTCGTGCCGCTGGTCCTGGGCGTCCCCTTTGCGCATCCGCGGGAAGTCTTCGCGTCGATGCACCGCGTGCGGGGCCATCAGATGGCCAAGGCCGCCATCGAAATGGCTTCGTGGGATCTGTTTGCACGCCAGCAGGGGGTGCCGCTGAGAGAGGTGCTCGGAGGCACTCGAACCGAGATTGCCGCCGGCGTCTCGATCGGCATCCAGGATTCGCTCGAACAGCTGGCCGAGCGCGTGGCTGCCGAACTGGCCGACGGCTACCGCCGGATCAAGATCAAGGTGAAACCGGGGTGGGATGTGGAAGTTGTGGCGATGATCCGCGATCGCTTCGGCCCGATCCCGCTGATGGTGGACGCCAACGCCGCCTATTGTCTCGAAGACGCCGGCCACCTGGCCAGGTTGGATCAGTACAACCTGATGATGATCGAACAGCCCCTCGACTATGACGACATCGCGGATCACGCCGCGCTCCAGCGGCACCTGACCACCGCGATTTGTCTGGACGAATCGATCCACTCGGTCCGCGCCGGGCGCGACGCACTCGATGCCGAGGCCTGCCGCATCATCAACATCAAGCCGGGACGCGTCGGCGGACACGCCGAGTCGATCCGGCTCCACGACCTGTGTGCGGCGAGACACGTGCCGGTCTGGCACGGCGGGATGCTCGAGGCCGGCATCGGGCGCGCCCACAACCTTCATCTGTCGACCTTGCCGAACTTCTCGCTGCCGGGAGACGTGGCGGCCAGCCGGCGGTACTACCAGCCCGATTTGATCGAGCCCGGAATCGAAGTGCGACCTGACGGGATGATCCAGGTGCCCGATGGTCCCGGGACTGGCGTCCACGTCGTCGATGACCGGCTCGAACAGGCCACGCTGCGCCGGGTGGAGTTCAGGTTGTGAACGCCCCTAGCAGCCCGTGGTGGAAGTCAGTCTGCATTCGACCGACGCTGCATCCCGCCTCGCCGCGTTGCTCAACGCTCGAATATTCCCGATATTCTCGCGTTTCGCGCCTTGCGATCCGGGCGCATCGACGGTCTCGATGCGACGACCGACTTCCACCACGGGCTGCTAGCGGCCGCGCGCCCGTGCGCGATCGTCGCCGGTGTCACATCGGCGCTGTCGCCGCCGTGGCGATATGGTGGGCGATGGCCGCGGTCCCCGCGTCCGCGCAGCCGGCCGGGCCGTTGGCACCACCGACGTACGAACAGAAACTCGCGTGGATGCTGAGGCTCGAAGATCAGCGGATCCTGCGCGATCCGCCGCCGCCCGCTCCGGCTGCCCCGGCACCGCCCCCCCGCGCGACCGGCCGCAAGGCTGGCCGCACAATCGCTGCGTCCCCGGTGGTTGTCGCGTCGCCAGACCTGGTGCGGTTGCTCGGCGACGGTGAGGGACGGGTGCGACGGCGCGCCGCGCTCGCGATCGGCCGCGTCGGACTCGTGGAAGGCGTCGCGCCGCTCGCGAAGATTCTGGCCTCCGATGCGGAGCCAGAGGTCAGGCAGATGGCGGCGTTTGCGCTCGGCCTGATCGGGCAGCGCGCCGCGATCGAACCCCTCCGGACGGCGCTGGGCGACCCGTCGCCGCTGGTGCAGGGTCGCGCCGCTGAGGCGCTGGGCCTCGTCGGAGATGCCGCGTCCGCGCCGGCCGTTGCCGCCATGGCGGCCCGGCAGTTGGCGGCCAGTTCGGTGGCGACGCTCGATCCGGACGACCTGACTGACCCGCAGTTACCGGGCGTCGACGCGTTTCGGTTGGGCATTTACGCACTGGCGAGGCTGAAGGCTTACGACGCCCTCGCGTCGGTCGTGCTGGATGCGGCAGGACAGCCTCGGGCGCGGTGGTGGCCGGTCGCGTACGCGTTGTCGCGCACCGACGACAAGCGATTCGTGCCCGCGCTGATGACGTGGCTCGGCGGCAGCGGCAGTCTGACCCGCGCGTTCGCCGCGCGAGGCTTGCAGACCATTAAGGACGGCCGGGCCGTAGCCGCGCTCGCCTTGCGGGCCCAGGGCTGGCAGCAGGATCCTCGAGCCGCCGTGGCGGCGATCCGGGCGCTCGGGCAGTTGGGCGCGCCGGAAAGCGCAACCGTCATTCGAGGGCTGCTGCAGACACCCCTCCTCGACCCCAACCTCCGGCTCGAGACCGTTGCGGCGCTGGGTGCGCTTGGCGGTGGCGGCTCGATCGATCGTCTGATCGAGCTGGCCGCAGATCCCTGGCCCTCGATGCGCGCGGCGGCCTTGCGTGCGATGCGGCAGGTCGATCCGGACACGTTCCTCATGGTGCTCTCGAGTCTCGACGCCGACCCGCACTGGAGCGTCCGCGCCGCTCTCGCGTCGATCGTCGCGACGCTGGATCCCGCGGTCGCTGTGCCGCGTCTGACCGTGATGCTCGGGGATCGGGACGCGCGCGTGATCCCTGCGGTCGTCGAGGCGCTCGCCAGGTTGCATCCACCCGATCTCGGACCGACCCTGCTTCGCCTGCTGAAGCACGAGGATGTGATGGTCCGGGCGGCTGCGGCCACCGCCATCGGGGAGATGAAGCTTCAGGGCGGGGACGCGGCCCTGGCCGAGGCGTACCGCGCCGGCCTGGGCGACGGCATGTACCAGGCGAGAACGGCGGCACTCGGCGCGCTCACCAAGTACGGATCCGGCGCCGTCATGCCGGTGTTGAAGCAAGCGCTCGGCGACCGCGACTGGGCCGTGCGCGTGAGGGCGCTCGCCCTCGCGCGCGATCTCGATCCGGCCTCCGACCTCAGCGCGGCCATCCGCCCGGCTCCGGGGCCGTCGACCGATTACTACGCATCGCCGTCGCTCGTGTCGCCGCCCGTGTCGCCTCACGTGTTTCTCGAGACCGACAAGGGCACGATCGAAATCGAACTGGCTGTGCTGGATGCCCCGCTGACGGCGGCGAACTTCCTCGCCCTGGCGCGCAGTGGCGCCTTTTCAGGTGTGGCCATTCATCGCGTGGTCGCGAACTTCGTCGTGCAGGACGGCGACCCGCGCGGCGACGGCGAGGGAAGCCCGGGCTACACGATTCGTGACGAATTGAACGAGCGCCCGTTCCTGCGCGGCACGGTGGGCATGGCGCTCGACTGGGCGGATACCGGTGGCAGCCAGTTCTTCATCACGCACTCTCCGCAGCCGCACCTGGATGGGCGCTACACCGTGTTTGGTCACGTCGTTGCCGGCATGGAGTGCGTGGATCGGCTGCAGCAGTGGGACGTCATCCGCCGCGTGAAGACGTGGGACGGGATCGAACTGACAGTGAAATGAGGCCCGCCTTCGCCCCGACGTCGCTCTTCGAGCTTCGTCGAGGTCCGGCCGTAGCGCTTGGCGCGGAGGCGGACAAGGCTACGACGGGTCCCGGCCGTGCGAATGTGCATTGAGATCATGCGGCCGGAAAAAACAAAGGGGGCGACTGCCGCCCCCTCGCGTTCACGACTCAACAAGGCCTAGCGCTTCTTCGCGGCCTTCTTCGTCGCTTTCTTTGCGGTCTTCTTCGCCATCTTCATCCCCCCCTTCGGCGTTTATCGTGTGAGCAGGAACTCCCGTCTGCCGGGAGGTTGGACGCAAAAAACGGGGGTGAAGCCACCCCCGTGATCGAGTGAAGCGCTTAGCGCTTCTTGGCCGCCTTCTTGGTGGCCTTCTTCGCAGTCTTCTTCGCCATTTGTCCTCCTAGGATTGTAGCTGCCCAGCTGGTTACCGTCTTCGAACGATCACAAGCACTGGGCTGAGCAATCCAGGCTCATACAATATGTAGATTATGGGTGAGAAAAATACGATGTCAAGCACAAAGTGACGGAGGGCGATCAAATTCTTCCGATGCATCACGCTCAGCGCGAGGGAAATGCGGCGCTAGCGGCGAAGGCGGGCCAGCGCTTGCGTGGCCGCAGCGCGGGTCGACGCGTCGGCCCCGCCGACGCGCGTGGCCCACGTGTAGTTCGAGATGGCGCGCGCGCGATCGCCTGCCGCTTCGTACAGCCGGCCGCACCCGGCGAACGAACCGGCGACAAACGGCGCCGGCGGCGCCGGCCGCGCCTTCAGGGCCTGTTCGAAATCCACCAGCGCGCGAGCCCGATCCCCGGTGGCTTCCAGCACGCGGCCCCGCCGGAATCGATGGACGCCGTCGCCAGGCCTGAGGGCAACCGCGCGATCGAGTTGCCGGGCGGCTTCACCGAGCGCGCCCCGTTCGAAGCTGCGCCATCCTTCGAGTGAGAGCCGGTACGCCTCGGTCGTGCGCGCGTCTGGTGTTCGGGACAACCCGTCGCTGGCCGCCTTGCGGACTTCGAGCGGATCGTCAGGCGGCGCAGTGACCCGCGCGGCCACAAACTCCGCAACAGCCTTGTCGCGCCACCCGAGCCGATCGTACGCGCGGCCAAGTCCCAAGTGCGCCCTGGCGATCGCGCCGAACGGTTTCGCGGGCCGGCGCTCGAGGACGAGGCGGAGCTCGTCGACGGCCCGATCGGACTCGGCCAGCGCGTCCAACTGATCGGCGGCGCCGAGGCGGCCCCATGTTTCCGCCAGTTCGGCCTCCCGGAGACTGCCGCCGCGTGCCCCGTCCACCAGTGAGCGATACGCCTCGAGCGCGGCGATCCGATCGCTCCGGTAGATCTCGTGCAGCTGCGCGACATTCAGCAGGAACATCGGATTGTGCGGATGGCGGGCTCGCAATTCTTCGAGCAGCTCCAGGGCGCCGTCCGGGTTCTTCTCGTACCAGAGATAGATGAAATGCAGCTGATACGCGGCATCGCTCTTCAGCAGCACACCCTGGTTCCTGGTCTGGACCATCTGTCGCAGGCCGTTGACCTTGTCGCCTCCGGGCAGCAGCAGCAGCCATCGGAGAAACTTGAACACGGCCGGAGCGGTGTCGGCGTAGTACTCGTACATGCCGATGCCGAAATTGGCGTCCTGAATCTGGCTGTCGAGCGAGAGCGCCTTCTCGAGCGCGTTCTTGATGCGCTTGCCGTCGCGTGCGGCGGCCAGAAACTGGAATCGCTGCGCGTGATACTGCACGCGCGAGCCGTAGGCGGCACCCAGGTAGAACCACGCCTCCGCCCGTTCGGGCTCACGCGAGGTCCACTGGTCGCACCGCCGGATCGTCTCGGCCACCCGCGCGAGGAACGTGTCATCGAGGCTGTGATTGTCCAGGTCGAGATAGATCTGCCACCAGAGGGACGCTGCGCGAACGACATCGCACGCTTCGCTCGGCGCGGGTCCGCAGGCGCGGGCCAATTCAACCTCGGCCGCTTTGAAGTCCGCGTCGTAAACCAGGTTGTAGGCCCGCGCCAGGCCTTGCGCGTTCGTCAGCCCCTTGATCGGCGCCATGGCCGCATGGCCGCCGGCAATCGACGCGATCGTCAGCGCGAGCGCTGCGACGACCCATCGGGTCTGGCCGCGAGTGATCATGATACGGTGGTGCGGAAATCCTGTTTCTCGGCGTGTCGTTCGATCGCCAGGTCAATCAGGCCGTCGATGAGCGCCGCGTACCGCAGCCCGGTCGCCTCCCAGAGCTTGGGATACATGCTGATCGTGGTGAAGCCGGGAATCGTGTTGATCTCGCTGACGAACCACTCACCAGACTTTCCGTCGAGCAGGAAGTCGATGCGTCCCAGCCCGGCGGCATCGACCGCGAGGAACGCCTCGACGGCCAGCCGCCGCACCTCCGCAGTCTGCTCGGGACTGAGCGCGGCCGGAATCTTCAGCGTCGTTCCCTCGTCCAGGTACTTGGCTTCATAGTCGTAGAACTCCCGGGACGGGATAATCTCGCCCGGCACCGACGCTTCAGGCCGGTCGTTCCCGAGGACGGCCACCTCAATCTCTCTCGCGTTGGGGACGGCCGCCTCGATCACGAGCTTGCGGTCATACTGCGCGGCCAGGTCCAAGGCGTGCTCCAGCCCGGCCCGGTCCTTGGCCTTGCTGATTCCCACGCTCGATCCGAGATTGGCCGGCTTGACGAAAACCGGCAGCGCAAATCGCTGCATCAGATCGGCAATCACCCGCTCCCGATCGGTCAGCCAGTCGCGCCGCTTGATCACGACGTAGGCGGCCGTCGGCAACCCGCGCGCCGCGAAGAGCGTCTTCATCACGGCCTTGTCCATGCCCACCGACGAGGCCAGCACCCCGGCGCCCACATACGGCAGGTTGGCGAGCTCGAGCAGGCCCTGCACGGTCCCGTCCTCGCCGAATGGACCATGCAGAACGGGAAACACCACGTCGAGATGCATGCCGTGCACGACCGCGGAATCCACGGTCGTGTCGTGGTCCGATTCGCCGTCCGGCAGTCGCCGTTCGATGGTCAGCAGCGCCTGGTGGCCATTGGGGTACGCCACAAGATGCGCCTCCCGCTCGGTCCGCAACTGCCGCGCCTCCTGCTCCTTCATGTACTCCTTGGCCTCGGCCTCGGACTGCGCCGCCGGCTGCCGGTCGGGCACGATCCACCGCCCCTGCGGGAGGATGTAGAGCGCAACCGGATCGTACCGGTCGCGGGACAGGTTGGCGAACACAGAGGCGGCCGAACGGATCGAGACGAGATGCTCGCTCGATCGCCCCCCGAAGACGACGCCGATACGGATTTTTTTCACAGAGACCTAATATATCCTACGGTCCTATGTCCTCCCAATTCTCCTTCCGCGTGCTGACGACCCAGGGTGCGGCCCGCAGGGGAGAAATGACCACCGCCCACGGCATCGTCCAGACGCCCGCGTTCATGGTGGTGGGCACACGTGGCGCGGTCAAAGGGCTGACGCCGCGCGATCTGGCGGGTGAGGGTGTCGAGATCATCCTCGGCAACACCTACCACCTCTGGCTGAGGCCGGGAGATGGCGTGATTGCCAGACAGGGCGGCCTGCACCGGTTTATGGGCTGGGATCGCCCGATTCTCACCGACAGCGGGGGCTTCCAGGCGTTCAGCCTCGGCGAGCGCCGGCGAATCAGGGAAGAGGGCATTCACTTCCGCTCGCATCTGGATGGGTCGGAACTTCTGCTGACGCCGGAAGGCGCCACCGATATCCAGGCACAACTTGGGTCGGACATCGCGATGGTGCTCGACGAGTGCCTGGCTCAGCCGGCGTCGTTCGAGGCGGTACGCGAGTCGACCGAGCGGACGGCCCGCTGGGCCGAGCGCTGCCGGGAACGATTTCTCCAATTGCAGGCCGGCGAAAAAGGGGCCAGGCCCCTTTCTTCTGATGATGCCGAAAAAGGGGCCAGGCCCCTTTTCCCGGTCATCACCAATCCGGGCCAGGCCCAGTTCGGCATCATCCAGGGCGGCACGGACCCGTCGCTCCGGGCGATGAGCGTCGAACGCACGCTGGGGGTGGGATTCGAGGCTTATGCCATTGGCGGACTGAGCGTGGGCGAACCCGCCGACATTATGTACTCTGTCGTCGAGCATACGGCCCCCCAGTTGCCGGCCGACCGGCCCCGTTACCTGATGGGCGTGGGCACCCCTCTGGATCTGGTGGAGGCGGTGGCGAGGGGCATCGACCTGTTCGACTGCGTCATGCCGACCCGAAACGCCAGGAACGGCCAACTGTTCACGAGCCACGGCCGGCTGACCATCAAGAACGCACAATACGCCGAGGACCCCCGGCCGCTCGACCAGAATTGCGCCTGTTACACCTGTTCGAACTTCTCGAGAGCGTACCTGAGGCACCTGGCTCTGGCGGGAGAAATGACCGGCGCCATCCTGAACACTGTTCACAATGTGCGGTTCTACCTTGACACAATGGCGCGAATCAGAGAGGCTATAGTTTTTGGCTCGTTGGGAAATTTGCAGCAATCACTGCGCGTAACTTTTTCCCGCCAGTTGTGTGACTCATGACCCAAACAGGCATTCTTTCTCAGGGCCTCGTGCTGTCGATGGCCGCGCCGGCCGAGAGTGGCGCCAACCCCTGGGTGCAACTGATCCCGTTCGCCCTCGTGCTGGCCATCTTCTACTTCCTGATTCTGCTGCCCATGCAGCGGAAGCAGAAGAAGGTGCAGCAGTTTCTCAACGCGCTCAAGGTCGGCGATCGAATCGTGACCACCAGCGGCATTTACGGCCAGATCACGAGGCTCGCCGACAAGAGCGTTCAGGTCCAGATCGCCGACAAGGTCCGGATCGACATCAGCAAGGCGGCGGTGGCCGGGTACCAGGGCCAGGACCCGGTCGCGCCCGAATCAGCGAATCAGTAGACATATGAAGAACCAGCGCATGAGGGTGCTGACCTCGCTCGTGGTGCTCGTCGCCGCGGCCTGGTTTTTTTATCCGCTCTACCCGTATCCCTTCGAAGGCATCCGGCTGAAGCTGGGGCTTGACCTCAAAGGTGGCGTGCACCTCGTGCTCCGCGTCAACACCGACGACGCCCTGCGTCTCGATACAGAGACCACCATGGAGCAGCTGCGGGAGACGGTGGACGGCAAGGGGATTTCCAGCGCGGTCTTCACGGTGATGCCCCCGATGCAGTTCAAGGTTGAGGGCATCCCGCAGAATCAGGACGGCGCGTTCCGCGAGGCGGCCAACGAAGTGCAGGCCTCCTACAACCGGGAATCCGGCGTCGGCGGCACTTACACCTTCACGATGAAGCCGAACGTGGTCGTGCAGTTGCGTGAAGACGCGGTGACCCAGGCGCGGCAGACCATCGAACGGCGCGTGAACGAGCTGGGCGTGGCCGAGCCGGTGATCGCGCAGACGGGCACCAACAACGACCAGATCATCGTTGAACTGCCGGGGATCACCGAGGTGGCGCGCGCAGAGGAGATCATCCGGTCGACGGCGCTGCTCGAGCTGAAGATCGTCGAAGACGGTCCCGCCGGGACCAAGGAGAATCTGCTCCAGTCTCGCAGCGGGGCGATTCCCAACAACATGGAAGTCGTGCCCGGCGTGGGCGATTCGTCGCAGCGCGGTGAGCGGGCCGAGACGGTGTTCTATCTGGTCCGGAAAGTCGCGGTGGTGACGGGGCGCGACCTGCGGAACGCCAAGCCGACCATCGACGAGACTGGCCGGCCGGCGGTCAGTTTCTCGCTGAATCAGGACGGCGCCCGGAAATTCGGCAAGGCGACCGGCGAGAATATCGGCCGCCGCCTGGCGATCATCCTGGACGGGCGGGTCCAGTCGGCGCCGAACATTGAAAGCCGGATCACCGACGAGGGCCGCATCTCAGGCGGCGCCTTCACGCAGCAGGAGGTCCAGGATCTCTCGCTCGTGCTGCGGTCGGGCGCGCTGCCGGCGTCGCTCACGTACCTCGAAAAGAACACGGTCGGCCCGACGCTCGGTGCCGACTCGATCCGGTCCGGCGTCATCGCATCAGCGGTGGGCTTGTTGCTGATCATGCTGTTCATGCTGGTCTACTACAAGCTGTCAGGCATCAACGCGATCGTGGTGTTGTGCTTCAACCTCACGATCCTGCTCGGGCTGATGGCCTATCTCGGGGCGACCATGACGTTGCCGGGCATCGCGGGCTTCGTGCTGACGATGGGCATCGGCGTGGATTCGAACGTGCTGATCTTCGAGCGCATCAAGGAGGAACTCGCCGCGAAGCGGGGCGTGCGTCAGGCGCTCGATGCGGGCTTCAGCCGGGTCTTCCTCACCCTGCTCGATACGCACATCGCGTCGCTGATTTCGGCGGCCTTCCTGTTCCAGTTCGGCACCGGTCCGATCCGCGGGTTTGCCACCACGTTGTCGATCGGGTTGGTGGCCAACCTGTTTACGTCCACATTTGTCTCGAAGACGATTTTCGAGCTGGTTCTGTCGGGCCGAAAGGTCCAGACGCTGAGCATCTAGCGAACAACGGCTGGCACCATGCAGATCTTCCATAATCCGAACTACAACTTCCTCAGATGGCGCTGGCACGCGCTGATCCTGTCGTGGATTGTCATCGCGGCGGGCATCGGCGTCATCGCCACCAAGGGTTTGGCCCTCGGTGTCGAATTCTCCGGCGGCACCATCGTCATCCTCAAGTTCGACCAGACCCCGAGCATCGAACAGGTGCGATCGGCCCTCGATGCCGAGAAGGTCGGCGGCGGCGGGCAGAACATCGTGGTCCAGCGCTACGGCGACGAATCGCAGCGCCAGGTGATGGTGCGGCTGCCCCATTCGGGCGAAGAGCAGGGCACCAGCCTCACCAGGACGGCTGACGAGGTCGTGAAGGCGGTCAAGGATGCGAACCTGGGTGGGTTCACACAGGTTGGTTCGCAGGTGGTCGGCCCGATCGTCGGCCGGGAGTTGACCCAGAAGGGCTTCTGGGCGACGGTGCTCTCGCTGGCGGGATTGCTGGTGTACATCGGCTTCCGGTTCAGGCTGAGCTTCGGCGTCGGGGCCGTTGTCGCGACGTTCCACGACCTGCTCGTGACGCTGGCCTTCCTGGCGTTTTTCCGCTACGACATGTCGCTCAATGTCATCGCGGCCATTCTGACGGTGACCGGCTACTCGACCAACGACACGATCGTGATCTTCGATCGAGTTCGGGAAAACCTCAGGGGGATGCGTCGTGACGCGATTGACGAGGTGGTGAACCGATCCGTCAATCAGACGTTGAATCGAACCATCATCACCGCCGGCACCGTGCTCATGAGCGTCATTGCCCTGTATATCTGGGGCGGAGAGGTGCTCAAGGGCTTTGCGTTCACCATGATCGTCGGCACGATCACGGGCACTTATTCGAGCGTGTTCATCGCCGCCGCCATCGTCACGTTCTGGCGTGGCAAGCGCGCGCCGAAGGTGCCAGTCGCCCCGTCGGTCTCCGTCGACCCTGGGCCGAAGAAGAAGAACAACAAGCGGGACCGTGCGTAACAGCTCGGTTCTGCGTGGCTGGATTCCGGCGTTCCGCCTTCGCCCCCACATCGTTCCGGGGCTACAGCGGGACAAGTCGCCGGAATGACGAAAGACAACAGGCAGGACTAGGCGTCGCCGCGCTGGTCCCTGAGGCGGAATCCGGTTGCTTGTAGTTGTAGCGATACTGCTCGGAGTCGTGCAAGGCCTGACGGAGTTTCTTCCCGTCTCGAGTTCGGCGCACCTGATTCTGGCCCGGCTGGTGTTCGGCGTGGACCCCGATCGGCTTGGAATGGCGTTCGACGTGGCCTGCCACGTCGGCACGCTGGTCGCCGTGGTGGTCTTCTTCCGCCGGGACCTGGTCGCGATGGCGGCTGCCGCCGCGGGCGTGTTCCAGCGAGCCCCAGAGGGGGCGGCGCGACGGCTTCAACTGGTGGTGCTCGGCACCCTGCCCGTGATGGTGGTCGGATTGCTGGTTGCGGGCCGGATCGAGGAGCAGCTTCGCACGCCCCTGGTGGCGTCTGTGTCGCTGGCGCTCGGAGCGTTGCTGTTCTTCTGGGTTGAGCGCGTCGGATCGCGCAGCCGCGCCGACGAGTCCTTGACGGCTGGCGAGGGGCTGGCGATTGGCATCGCGCAGACGGTGGCGCTGGTGCCGGGCGTCTCGAGATCGGGCGCGACGATCACCATGGGCATGTTCCTGGGGTTGACCCGCGAGGGCGCCGCCCGGTTCTCGTTCCTGCTGGGCGTGCCGGCGATCCTGGCGGCGGCGGGCCATGAAGGGTTGCATCTGCTCAAGACCGGGATGGGCCGCGACGACGCCGGGATCTTTTTCGTTGGCATGATCACCTCGGCCGTCGTGGGCTACGCGGCAATCAAGTACTTCTTGAAGTACCTGACCAGCCACTCGCTGGTGGCGTTCGCGTGGTACCGGCTGGTGGTGGCGTCCCTGGTATTGGGGTGGTGGCTGGTTGGCTGAGGACGTCAGGCCTGGAGGCGAAGAACATGGGGGCAATCGGGAACGACGGGCGGTCGCAGCAGCGGCGAGCCTGGACAATGGCATTGATGCTGGTCGCGGTGCTGTCGTTGACCGGCACCGTTGTGACCGCCGCTGGCCATCGGGCGCCGCAGGTCGAGCCGCCCCAGGCTGCCGCCGAGCATCACGGCGGCGGTGAGGCCAGCCTCATCCTGCCAGATCTCAGCCAGGCGAAGTTCCTGGGGACCGATGGCCGGAGCCTGCTGATGCTCGGGTTGCTGGTCTGCGTCGGCGGACTGCTGTTCGGCTACTACATTCATCACGACATCAAGAAACAGTCCGTGCATCGGTCGATGGCCGAGATCGGCGACCTGATCTACGAGACGTGCAAGACGTACCTGCTGCAACAGGGCAAGTTCATCCTGATTCTCGAGGTCTTCATCGGGTCGGTCATTGCCTTCTACTACGGCTTCCTGATGCAGTTTCCGATCGAGCGGGTCGCGATCATCCTGGCCTTCAGCCTGGTCGGGATCGCCGGGTCGTACGGGGTGGCGTGGTACGGCATCCGCATCAACACCTACGCCAACTCGCGCACCGCGTTCGCCAGCCTGCGGGGCAAGCCGTTCGCGATTTCCCACATCCCGCTGCAGGCCGGCATGAGCATCGGCATGATGTTGATCAGCGTCGAGCTGTTCATCATGCTCTGCATCCTGCTGTTCATCCCGGGGGAGTACGCCGGTCCCTGCTTCATCGGGTTTGCGATCGGCGAGTCGCTCGGCGCCGCGGCGCTGCGGATTGCCGGCGGCATCTTCACCAAGATCGCCGACATCGGGTCCGACCTGATGAAGATCGTGTTCAACATCAAGGAAGATGACGCGCGCAACCCCGGCGTCATCGCGGACTGCACGGGCGACAATGCGGGCGACTCGGTCGGCCCGAGCGCGGACGGCTTCGAGACCTACGGCGTGACGGGCGTCGCGCTGATCTCGTTCATCCTGCTGGCGGTGAACGAGCCGGTCGTGCAGGTGCAGCTGCTGGTCTGGATCTTCCTGATGCGCGTCATCATGGTGATCGCCAGCGGCCTGTCCTACTTGATCAACAACGCGATCGCGAAGGCGCGCTACGGCACCGTCGACAAGATGAACTTCGAGGCGCCGCTGACGTCGCTCGTCTGGCTGACCTCGTTCGTTTCGGTGGGCCTCACCTACCTGGCGTCGTACTTTCTGATCCCGGAGCTCGGCGGCGACACCACGCTCTGGTGGAAGCTGTCGACCGTCATCACGTGCGGCACGCTGGCGGGCGCCATCATCCCGGAGGTCGTCAAGATCTTCACCTCCACCGAGTCGGGCCACGTCAAGGAAGTCGTGAAGGCGTCGCGCGAAGGCGGCGCGTCGCTCAATGTCCTTTCCGGCCTCGTGGCAGGCAATTTCAGCGCCTACTGGCTCGGCATCGTGATCGTCGTGCTGATGGGGACGGCGTACTTCGTGAGCTCGATGGGTCTGAGCGCGCTGATGATTGCTCCGGCCGTGTTCGCGTTCGGCCTCGTGGCGTTCGGCTTCCTCGGTATGGGGCCGGTGACGATCGCGGTCGATTCCTACGGCCCCGTCACCGACAACGCGCAGTCGGTCTTCGAACTGTCGACGATCGAGCAGATCCCCGGCGTGAAGGCCGAAATCAAGAAGGACTTCGGCTTCGATGTCGACTTCCGCCGGGCGAAAGACCTGCTCGAGGAGAACGACGGCGCCGGCAACACGTTCAAGGCCACGGCCAAGCCCGTGCTCATCGGCACGGCGGTGGTCGGCGCGACGACGATGATCTTCTCGATCATCTTCCTGCTGACCAACCGGCTGCAGCCCGACCTGGTGGCCAATCTGTCGCTGCTGCACCCGCCGTTCCTGCTGGGCCTGATCACCGGCGGCGCGATGATTCACTGGTTCGCTGGCGCCTCGATCCAGGCCGTCTCGACGGGGGCGTACCGCGCCGTCGAGTTCATCAAAGCCAACATCAAGCTCGAAGGTGTGACGAGAGCCTCGGTCACCGACAGCAAGCGAGTCGTGGAGATCTGCACCCAGTACGCACAGAAGGGGATGTTCAACATCTTCCTGACCGTGTTCTTCTCGACGCTGGCCTTTGCGTTTGTCGAGCCGTACTTCTTCATCGGCTACCTGATGTCGATCGCGCTGTTCGGGCTGTTCCAGGCCATCTTCATGGCCAACGCCGGGGGCGCGTGGGACAATGCGAAGAAGATCGTCGAGACCGAACTCAAGGAAAAGGGCACGGCGCTGCATGCCGCCACCGTCATCGGCGACACCGTGGGCGACCCGTTCAAGGACACCTCGTCGGTGGCCATGAATCCGGTGATCAAGTTCACGACTCTGTTTGGAATGCTTGCGGTGGAACTGGCCGTCAAGCTGGGCCTCGACGCGGGCCAGGCCGTGACGCGTTCGCTGGCGGCCGTCTTCTTTGCCGTGGCGGTGGTGTTCGTGTGGCGGTCGTTCTACCGCATGCGCATCGGGGCGCGGTAGGGGCAGATCAACGTCGGGGAGCGATCGAGGCTGGTGAAAGACGCCAGACCCGTGGGATTTCTGGCGGATAGCCGATTTCGGTTGTTTGGTGTCTAATCTTTCAGGGCGGTCGTCTGGAGCCAGGCAGAATCACGGTGAGGGACGGATTCATTGACACCCTCAAGACGCTCTGGCTATAATCGGCCGCCTTCGTGCTTCGACTCGTAATGGCGGTTTGGTGTTCTTGCGAGGCGATGCCGCGAAACATGCTCGCTCAGCACGAAGGCCTGAGTGAACGAATTCGCAGGCAAGGGTGTGAATCGAAGGACTTCGTCAACTGGGTGAGTCGAAGAGGTTAGGAGGACAGACCGGTGCCACGCGATATGTTCGGGGACGTCACGAACCCCTCAATCACACTCGGGAGTCGGAAGTGGTACACCGTTCCGCTCTCGATCTTCGTCCACACGCTGATTATTGCGCTTGTGGTGATCATCCCGTTGATGGCGGCCGACGTGCTGCCGAGCATCCCGGGCATGATGGCGTTTGTAGCGGCTCCGCCGCCGCCACCGCCACCACCGCCACCGCCGCCACCGCCGGCGGCAGCGGCGCCGAAGCCCATACTGGAAGTGAACCCGGCGGCCGCGCCGGTGACGGCGCCGTCTGAGATCAAGCCTGAGACCGGCATCTTAGCCCCCGAGGGCGGGGTGACCGGCGGGGTTGAAGGCGGAATTCCCGGCGGCGTCGTTGGCGGCGTCGTCGGCGGTCTTGCGGAAGCGCCACCGCCACCGCCGCCACCGCAGGCGCCGGTTCGCGTAGGCGGCAACATCCGTCCTCCGACCAAGGTCAAGGACGTCAAGCCCATCTACCCGAGTATCGCCCAGTCGGCGCGCGTGCAGGGCGTCGTCATCATCGAGGCGACGATCGGACCGGATGGCAAGGTGAAAGACGCTCGTGTGTTGCGATCAATCGCGTTGCTCGATCAGGCCGCGCTCGAGGCGGTGCGCCAGTGGGAGTTCACGCCGACGCTGCTCAACGGCGTGCCGGTACCGGTCATCATGACGGTGACGGTGAACTTCACGCTGCAGTAGGCCCTGTCGGTCGTGTCGACTGACGCGGGTGAGGGGGCCGTTTCTGCCGGCGCCCCGGAGAACAGTGGCAGGTAACATCGTTCGTTTTCTGGAGGATGGAGAGACATGAACCTGATTGATATGTGGAACCAGATGGGCATGTTCGCGAAGGCCATTGCGTGGATCTTGTTCATCATGTCGATGATCTCGTTCGGCGTGGCCATCGAGCGTTTCTATACGTTCCTGCAGGCACGCAAACAGTCCAAGCTGTACGCACCACAGGTGGCGAAGCACCTCAAGGAAGGCCGCCTGAAGGAAGCGCTGGCGCTGTCGCAGAAGAAGGAATTCCGGTACAGCCACCTGGCGAAGGTCGTGCTGGCCGGCTTGAACGAGTACCAGTACCAGGCGGACACGACTGGCGGGACCGCGCTGAGCCGCGAAGACGTGGTTGACACCGTGCGCCGCGCCATCCAGCGCGCCTCGGCCCTGACCGCCTCCGACCTGAAGCGCGGCGTCGCGGCGCTGGCGACCATCGGCGCCACCGCACCCTTCGTCGGGCTGCTCGGCACCGTCATCGGCATCATCACGGCGTTCCAGGGCATCGCGGCTACCGGCTCCGGCGGTCTCGGGTCCGTGTCGGCCGGCATCTCGGAAGCGCTGGTCGAGACCGCGCTCGGACTCGTCGTGGCCATCCCGGCGGTGTGGTTCTATAACTACCTGACGGGCCGGATCGAGTACTTCAACGTCGAAATGGACAACTCCTCGTCGGAGCTGGTGGACTACTTCATCAAGAAGACCGCCTAGTCACGCACGTCTCGGTCTCCTGCCAGGCCCCGGTGCGGGGTCGCGGAGGGCTCGGGCGGGCAGATGCGGGAGTTAGACAGAGGAGACGGTCACTATGTCAATGGATGTGGGCGGCAGCAAGGGCAACCTCAAGGCGGACATCAACGTCACGCCGTTGGTGGACGTCATGCTGGTGCTGCTGATCATCATGATGCTTATCGCCCCGATGTTGCAGCAGGGCGTGCCTGTGACGCTGCCGCAGGCCGCCAACACCGCGGACAAGCCGGAAACGCAGGAGCAGACGGTGGTCGCGGTCGACGCCAACAAGGTGATGTACCTGAACGGCATGCGGATCCGCGAGGATGATCTGACGAACCAGATCACGCAGTTGATGGAGAACAAGAAGGAGAAAGTCGTCCTGATCAAGGGCGACAAGGATGCTCCGTATTCTGCCATCATGTCCGCGATGGACCGGCTGCGGGCCGCGAATATCGAGAACATCGGTCTCATCACTGAACGCAAGATCAGTACATCGGGAGGTCAGTGATGGCACACCACAAGCATTTCGGCGCAGAGGAGAACGTCAAGTCGAAGGCACTGACGGCGAGCGCGGACATGAACGTCACGCCGCTGATCGACGTGCTCCTCGTGCTGCTGATTATCTTCATGGCGGCGCTGCCGCTGACGCAGAAGGGCCTCGACATCAATCTGCCGCTCGATACCAAGAGCAAGACCGAGATCAATGAGCCGAGCAGCCAGATCGTTCTCGAGTACACCGCGGACCGGCGCATCTCGGTGAACAAGCAGGACGTCAGCATCGGGGAGTTGGAGACCCGCCTGCGCAACATCTTCGAGCAGCGCAAGGACAAGACGATGTTCATCGTGGGCGACGGACGGTTGCGCTACGGTGACATCACCGACGTCATCGACGCCGCCAAGGGCGCGGGTGTCGAGAAGGTCGGCATCGTCACCGAGGGGATGCGCCAGGCGGCTGGCGTGGCCACCGGCGGCTAGGCCCCGTCCCATCGGCGCCTCAATATCGGCCGGCTGACCCGCCTCGCGCGGGTTGGTCGGCCGTACGTTTGTACGGGACCGGAAGAAGCAAGAAGCACGCGTAGGGGCACGGCATGCCGTGCCCGAACCATAGACGGTCGGGGAGACGAACGGCAGCCCGACGGACCGAGAGGTGCCGTGGCGCTTCGCGAAACGGCCCCTGTGCGCCCCATCAAGGCCTCCTGAGCCAAACCCCCTGTACAGCCCAAGGGCCGCCCCAGCCACCGGCTGAGACGGCCCCAGGAGGTCGTCAGTGGGTTTGGCCGGCGTCTCTACTTGGTAACGCCAGCCAGCTTCTTCTTCTGCAGCTCCTTGGCCTCGTTCTGGAGCTTCTCAGCTTCCTTGAGCAACGCCGACTGCCTGGCGGCGTCCTTCTCGAACGTGGCCTGGAGGCGGAGCAACAGCCCCTTGTAGGTAATCGCCTCCATGTAGTCCGGCTTGAGCTGGAGCGCCTTGTCGATCGCCGTCATACCCTGGCTGACAAACTGCTTCTTCTCCGGTTCCTTGAGGCGGAAGTCGCGATAGGCCTTGTCCCAGTAGTAGGTCGCGATCGTGTAGTAGGCCTCCGGGTTGTTCGGCTCAATCGTCGCCCGCTGCGTCAGCGCCTCGATGGTCTTGCCGAATTCTTCCTGCCGATTGTAGAACCCGCCCAGCTGGAGGAAGACGTTCGGGTCGTTTGGCCGGGCTTCCTTGGCTTTCAGCAGGACGGCCTCGGCCTTGTCGTACTCACCCGCGTCCTCGTGGATCTTGGCGAGCTGGAAGTAGCTGGAGGTGTCCTGCGGGTCAGTCTGGATCATCTTTTCGACGATCGGCAGCTGCTGTGAGGGATCGTTCATCTTGTCGGGTCCGTACGCGGCCACGAGGAATTCCATCGCCCGTTTCTTGTAGGTCGGGTCCTTCTCCACTTCGGCGGACTTCTTGTAGTACTCGATGGCCTTGGTCAGGTACTCGTCGTTTTCCTTCTCACCCTTCCGAGCCGGCTTGTACATGTTGTCGTAACTGCTGGCCAGGAAGAAGTACGCGAACTGAATCTCGGGGTCGGCGGCGACCGCCTCCTCGTACAGTTTGGCCGCCTTCTTGTACTCTTGCAGTCGGTACTGCGCGTTGCCGTCCTTGAACTTCGAGACCGCCTGAAGTTTATTGTACTGGCTGCACGCAACCAGCGACAGGGCCAGCCCCGCGAGAATCGCCAGTGATGCGCCCCGCCAGAATCCCCTCAACATTGTGTCCCCCTTACCAGACGCGCGCGGCGCGGCTTGAATCGGCCGGAACCGGCCATCAGAATTAGAACAAATCGAATTGAGACCAGCCGTCCAGAGGGCCAGGCGCTCTCACAGTCGCCGAAAGGCCAAACCCCCGAGCCGGGCCAGTATAATGAACCGAAAACATGTGAGTCAAGCAACCCGCCTTCGCCCCGACTTCGCTCGTCCAGCTTCGTCGGGGTCTCGCCATAGCGCTTCGCGCGGCGGCGGACAAGACTGCGGCGCGCGAGCGACCCTCGCCTCGACCGATTGGGCCGGAAACCCTCATTCCTTGACCGCCCGCCGAACCGATCCCTATGATGGTGCCGAGACGGGTTCACATATTCCTGTCAACAATTAGACACCATCCGCCATGATTCGATTCGAAGATCTGGTCGAACGAGCCCAGGCCTATATTCCGGAGGCCGACGTCGAGCAACTGCGGCGGGCGTACGTCTTCTCGGCATTTGCGCACAAGGGCCAGGTTCGCCGATCGGGGGAGCCCTACCTGGTCCATCCGCTCGAAGTCGCCTACTTTCTGGCGGATCTGAAGCTTGATCCGGCGGCCATCATTGCGGGCCTGCTGCACGACGTCGTCGAAGACACCCTGACCACGGTCGAACGCATCCAGGAGCTGTTTGGCCCGGAAGTCGCGCACCTGGTCGAAGGCGTGACCAAGATCGGCGCCATCCCGTTCTCGTCCAGCGCCGAACGCCAGGCGGAGAACTTCCGCAAGATGCTCCTGGCGATGATCGACGACATCCGGGTCATCCTGGTGAAGCTCGCCGACCGCCTGCACAACATGCGGACGCTCCAACACATGCCCGAGGACCGCCGGGTCGTGATCGCGCAGGAAACCCTCGACATCTACGCGCCGATCGCCAATCGCCTCGGGATGAGCCGGCTGAAGAACGAACTCGAGGATCTGTCGTTCCGGCACCTGGAGCCGGCAGCCTACGCGGCGCTCAAGGCCCGCGTGGAAAGGCGCCGCAAGGCGACCGAGGGCCTGGTTGAGGAGCTGGTCCGCACCGTGGACGCCAAGATTCGCGAGGCCGACATTCCGATCGTCTCGATCGACGGCCGGATCAAGCGGCTGTACAGCATCAACGAGAAGCTGAAGCGCCAGAAGATCGAACTCGAACAGGTGTACGATTTCCTGGCGATCCGCATCATCACCAAGACCGTCAAGGACTGCTATGCCAGCCTCGGAATCATTCATCATGCGTGGCCCCCGGTGCCCGGCCGCATCAAGGACTTCATTGCGATGCCGCGGCCCAACGGATACCAGTCGCTTCACACGTCCGTCATCAGTGCGCTCGGGATCGCGTTCGAGGTGCAGATCCGGACCGAGGAAATGCACCGTCAGGCCGAGGAGGGAATCGCCTCGCACTGGAAGTACAAAGAAGGCCGGGTCGGCGCCGCCAACGACGAGCGGTACTTCCAGTGGCTGCGGCAGATGCTCGAGTGGCAGCAGGAAGTGAGAGATCCGCAGGAGTTCATCCAGAATCTCAAGGTCGATCTGTATCCGGGAGAGGTTTACACCTTCACGCCGAAGGGCCAGGTCAAGGCCCTTCCCCGCGATTCGTCAATCATCGATTTCGCGTACACGATTCACACCGACGTCGGCCACCGGTGCATCGGCGCGCGCATCAACGGCAAGATGATGCCGCTGCGCACGCGGCTCAGGAACGGCGACATCATCGAGATTGTCACCAGTCCCAAACACAAACCCAGCCGCGACTGGCTGAACTACGTTGTCACCACCCGCGCTCGAAACAAAATCAGGCAGTTCCTGCACGGGGAGGAGAATGAGCGGGCCGTCGATCTCGGGCGGAAGCTGCTCGAGAAGGAGGCCCGGCGTTACGGCGTCAACCTGAAGACCTTGTTCGACGAGGACACCCTCGACCGGATCGCTCCGGAATGGGGTGCGCAGGCGGCGGAGGAACTGTTCGCGGCAATCGGGTACGGCAAGGTGGGAGCCAGGCAGGTCCTCACCAAGGCCGTCCCGGATGGTGCGCTCAAGGAACAGCGCGAGTCGGCCGTGACCGCGGCGGTGAAGCGGGCGATCGGCTTGGGAGGCGACCAGATTAAGGTGCTTGGCGCCGACGACCTTCTCGTGGTCCGGGCCCGCTGCTGCAATCCGATTCGCGGGGAGAAAATCGTGGGCTACATCACACGCGGCAAGGGCGTGTCCGTGCACGCCGCCACCTGCCCCAACGTGACCAACCTGCTGTACGACCCGGAGCGCCGGATTGACGTCGAGTGGGACAAGGGCCAGGGCGCGGGGCGCTATACCGTCAGGCTGACCGTGTCGGTCGAGGACCGGAAAGGGATCATTGCGGAGGTCAGCGCGCGGATTACCGGCGTCAACACGAACATCATCGACATCGAGGCTCGCACCGACGAGCCTCAGCGGGGCTGGATCAAGGTCACTGTGGAAATCAGCGACATGAAGCACCTGGAGAAGGTGATCAAGGCGCTCAAGAGCGTCAAGGGCGTGATTGCCGTCGACCGGGCCAGGGCTGTGCCAACCAGCAGCGGGCAGGCGACGCTCTAGCAGCCCGACAGATCGGCCACAATCTCGATTTCGACGCGCACATCGCGCGGAAGCCGCGCGACCTGGACCGTCGAACGCGCAGGCGCAGGCTGGTTGAAGTACTCGCTGTAGACCGCGTTCATCGCCGCGAAGTCATTCATGTCGGCCAAAAATACCGTCGTCTTGACGACCTGCTCGAACGACCCGCCGGCCGCCTTCAACACGCCGGCGATATTGTCGAAGACCCTGCGCGTCTGCGCGGCGATATCACCGGCCACCACGGCCCCGGAGACCGGGTCGATGGGAATCTGGCCGGACGCAAAAAGGAGAGTGCCGGCCCGGATGGCCTGGGAGTAGGGACCAATCGCCTGCGGCGCGTCGGTGGTGCTGATGGCTTTGCGCATGGCTCAGGCGGCCTTGACGACTTTGTTCGAGCGCAGGCACCGCGTGCACACGCGCATCCGCTTGACGCCACCGTTGACCGAGGCGCGGACCGTCTGCAGGTTCGGCTCGAACCACCGTGCGGAGACATTATGGGCGTGACTGACCTTGCGGCCCATCACCGGGCCCTTGCCGCACACTTCACATCTTCTTGCCATACATCATCACCTGCCGCCTCCGAAGGGTCCTCATGACCCCCAATCAGACAGGGCGGAATCCCCAATCATACCACGACTTCGAGCTGATTCCGACGGGGCGACCCGTCCGTGATGCCTCGTCTCCCGCTGCGGACCGCGTCGCGCCACCGTGCTGGCGCGGCGCTGCGGTCAGATTCAAGAAACACCACCGCGCACACCTGCCACGCGCATGTGGCGGAGATGCCACACGTCCCCTTCCAAGGTCACTCCTCCTGGCAGCCCATCTTACTCCGACAATTTAGATCGGATTGTCGAACCGTCGCCGGATCTCCGGCGTCTAATGAGTTAACGTGGTCAGCAGGCGCAATTGGTCCGCGCGAAGCGTAGTGCTATAAGGCATGTGTTATCAATTGGTTGTGGCTGCTGATGGATTGGGCTCAGGCAGGGCTGACGTGGAAGGTGCTGACGGCCGGGCGGGAGTGAGCGCGCCACGGACCACCGGATGGCAGATGGGGATTGACAGTACCGAGCCACCCGGCTAGAATGGCAGATTCTTTGCAAGGGTGTTGCTGGCATAGAGACGCTGACGTCCCAGGATGACGCGAAAGGAGCGTCGGACACCATGGCTACCAATGGCGCAACCGTGAAGGGCACCAAAAGCGATCGTTACGGCGAGCTGAAGCGCATGCTCGAAGACCGCCGTCGTGAAATCATGAGCGAAGTGCACGAGAAGATTCGCGGCGTCCGGACCGAGGGTTCGCACGGCAAGACAGGCGGAGTTCTCGACGATGGCGAGAGCTCCGAGGCGGACATTCAGGAGGACATCGAGTTCGCGCTGATCCAGATGAAGGCCGAGACGCTGACCAAGATCAACGAAGCGCTGTCCAGGCTTGAAGAAGGAGCGTACGGCGATTGCTTCGAGTGCGGCGACGAGATCGCCCAGCAGCGCCTGCGCGCCCTGCCGTTCGCGGTGCGCTGTAAGGATTGCGAGCAGGCACGTGAGAACGCGATGCATCGCGAGCGGCTGATGGCGCAGCGATCAGCCTCCTCGTCGCTCTTCTTTGACATCTCCAACTGACTGCGGCATTCTTCAGGCGGGTTGTCGGCCCTCGCGGGCCGGAACCCGCCGAATCTTTTTCTGTTTCGACTGCGGCCGGGGACGCCAATGGCGCGTCCCGCCCCTGCCAGAAGCGAGGGTTGCGGATGAATGACGTACCCGAAAGGCCGCCGCTAGAGGATTTAACAGGCGGAGAGAAGGCGCTCTCGATTCCGCCCGAACTGCCGATCCTTCCGCTGCGCGACACGGTCCTGTTCCCCAATTCGTTCATGCCGCTGGCTGTGGCCCGCGAGAGCTCCGTGGCTTTGATTGACGAGGCCATCGGCACCGGCAAGCTGATCGCGGTCTTCACTCAGCGCGACGCGAGCGTCGAGGAGCCGCGCGCCGAGGAGTTGTATCCCGTTGGCACGGCGACGCACATTCACAAGATGTTCAAACTGCCGGACGGGAGCCTTCGCCTGATCGTGCAGGGGCTCGCCCGGCTGCACCTTGATGCCATCGTCTCTACCAGTCCCTATCTGCGCGGGCGCGTACGGCACGCCGTAGACATGACCCAGGAGGCCGACCATCTGGAGATCGACGCGCTGCAGCGGAACATCAAGTCGAATTTCCAGCAGGTCGTGTCGCTCTCGCCCCTGCTCTCCGACGACCTGCAGACGCTGGCGCTGGGCATCGCGGAGCCGGGACGGCTGGCCGACTTCATAGCGTCGAGCTTGAGCACGATCGGCACGCCGGTCAAGCAGGAGGTGCTCGAGACGCTCGACCTCCGTGAGCGGATGGCGCACCTGAACCGAATCCTCATCAAGGAACTGGAGGTGCTGGAACTCGGTTCGAAGATCCAGTCGCAGGTCCAGTCCGAAGTCGGCAAGAACCAGCGCGACTACTTCCTCCGCGAGCAGATGAAGGCGATCCAGAAGGAGCTGGGAGAAGGCGACGACCAGGCCAAGGAGATCGACGAACTGCGCGACAAGATCGCGGCGGCAGGCATGCCGGATTTGGTGAAGAAGGAGGCGCTCCGCGAACTGGAGCGCCTGTCCCGGATGCCGGTGGCGGCCGCCGAGTACACGGTGTCGCGCACGTATATTGACTGGCTCGTGACGCTGCCGTGGGCGGCGCGCACCGAGGAGACCATCGATCTGGCCCACACGAAACGCATCCTCGACGCGGATCACTCCGATCTCGAGAAGGCCAAGGATCGCATTCTGGAATACCTGGCCGTACGGAAGCTGAACCCCGAGATGAAGGGACCGATTCTCTGCTTCGTCGGTCCCCCCGGCGTGGGCAAGACATCGCTCGCCAAGTCGATCGCCACCGCGCTCGGCCGGAAGTTCGTTCGCGTCTCGCTCGGCGGCATGCGGGACGAGGCCGAGATCCGCGGCCACCGGCGCACCTACATCGGCGCGCTGCCGGGACAGGTGATTCAGGGACTCCGGCGGGCGGAGTCCAGGAACCCCGTGTTCATCCTCGATGAGATCGACAAGCTGGGATCGGATTTCAGGGGCGACCCGGCGTCGGCACTCCTGGAGGTTCTGGATCCGGAACAGAACAACACGTTCCGCGATCACTACCTCGACGTGCCCTTCGATCTGTCGGAGGTGCTCTTCATCACCACGGCGAATGTCCTCGACCCGGTGCCTCCCGCCTTGCGTGACCGGATGGAGGTGCTCGAACTGCCGGGCTACACCGAAGAGGAGAAGCTCAAGATTGCCTGCGAGCACCTGATCGCCAAACAGGTGAAGAACCACGGCCTCACCGCCGAAGGCATCACATTCACCGACGACAGCGTGAGGACGGTCATCCGGGGGTACACGCGCGAGGCGGGTGTCCGCAACCTCGAGCGCGAAATCGCTGCGCTGTGCCGCAAGGTCGCGCGGCGTTACGCCGAAGGCAACGAGGCGCCGGTCACCATCACCTCTGCCGTGGTCATGGATCTGCTTGGCGCGCCGAAGTTCGTCGATGAGGAGGTCGAGGAGCGGACCAAGGCCCCGGGCGTCTCAATCGGCCTCGCGTGGACGCCGGTAGGCGGCGAGGTGCTCTTTATCGAAGCCTCACGCATGAAGGGGACCGGCTCGCTGACGCTGACCGGACATCTCGGCGACGTCATGAAAGAATCCGCGCGGGCCGCCCTGTCGTGGCTGCGGGCCAACGCCACGCGCTTCGGTGTCAAGGGGGATTTCTTCCACGACGCCGAGATTCACCTGCACGTGCCGTCAGGGGCGATTCCGAAAGACGGCCCGTCGGCAGGCGTCGCGATGGTCACCGCACTGGCGTCCGAGATCATGGGCCGGCCCGTGCGCGGCGATCTGGCGATGACCGGCGAGATTACCCTGAGCGGCCGGGTGCTTCCGGTCGGGGGCATCAAGGAAAAGGTGCTGGCGGCGCGTCGCGTCGGCCTGCGCGAGGTGATTCTCCCGCGGCAGAACGAGAAGAACATCAACGAAGACATCAGCGAGGACCTGCGGCGGGATCTGAAGGTCCACTTCGTCACCACGATTGACGAAGTGCTCGCGCTGGCGCTGCCAGCGGCACTGCCGGCAGCGATGTCACCCAAGCCCCGGACGCGGCGCAAACGCCAATCCGCCGCGCGAGGGCGCTAGGCTGAAGTTCCGCGCTGTCGACAGTAACTGATTGCATACTTTCTGGCCGAAACCTGTATCTTTCCGTAGGTTTTGTGGGCGCATAATGTAGTCACTAAATATGGCTTGACAGATCGGGTTGGTAGCCCTATATTGTGCGTAT